>JBKJQR010000045.1:0-2947 GCA_046593895.1 Gemmatimonadaceae bacterium
CTCGCCCGCGAAGTCGCCTCGGCGAAGCCGTCGCTCTTCCTCGCCGGCGGCAACGGCGCCAATGCGCTCGAGCTGGCGCAGACGGTCAACCGGATGAACCAGAGCGCCGGCAATGTCGGCGTCACCATCCTCCCTAACGATCCGGTCGTTGGCTTCGAGGGAATGGGCGGCTTCGGTGAACTGTATGACGTCGTCCAGCGCATGGAGCGCGGCGAGGTCTCCCTCCTGCTGACCCGCGGCGCCAACCCCGCGTTCACCAT
Source organism: Gemmatimonadaceae bacterium (assembly GCA_046593895.1). Taxonomy (GTDB): domain Bacteria; phylum Gemmatimonadota; class Gemmatimonadetes; order Gemmatimonadales; family Gemmatimonadaceae; genus JABFXC01. Next base: position 261 of record JBKJQR010000045.1, read on the forward strand.
GCCCGGCTTCGCGGCGGGAATGGCCAAGGTCCCGTTCAAAGTCAGCTTTTCGTCTTACCCCGACGAGACCGCCGCCGCCGCCGACTTGGTCCTCCCCGACAGCCACTCACTCGAGAGCTGGGGCGATGCGCAGGCGACGCGCACCACCATCTCGCTGCAGCAGCCGGCGATGGACCCGGTGTTCGACACCAAGCCGACTGCCGACGTCCTCATCCTCGCCGCGCAGGCGAACCAGAACACGGCGGCGCGCTACACCCAGAAGGATTACCGCAGCTGGCTGATCGGCCGCATCCCCGGCGGGATGTCGGCGCTGACCGCGGCGCTCCCCCGCGGCGTCATGGCCGGTGCTCTCCCTAACGCGCCACTCGCCCGCCGTACCCCGGTCCGCCTCGCCGCCACGGCGCCAAGCGGCGACTACAACTTCGTCACCTACTTCTCGTCGACGTTAGGCGATGGCCGCGGCGCCAACAAGCCGTGGCTCCAGGAACTCCCCGACCCGGTCTCCAAGATCTGCTGGCAGAGCTGGGTCGAGGTCCATCCGGTCACCGCCAACAAGCTCGGCGTCACCAACGGCGACGTCGTCGAGGTGAAGACCGCCAGCGGCGCTGTCCGCGCCCCGGTCTACCTCTTCCTCGGCATCCGCCCCGATACGATCGCCATCCCCCTCGGGCAGGGTCACACCGAGTACGGACGCTACGCCAAGGGCATCGGCATCAACGCCGCCACCATTCTGCCGTTAGGCACCGACGGCGCCGGCGGGCGTGTGTTCACGACGAAGGCCAGCCTGTCGAAAGTCGGCGAAGTGATGGCGCTCGTCTCGACCGAAGGCTCGGCCCGCCAGCACGGCCGCGGCATCGCCCAGGCGATGGTCGCTGGCCGTAGTGGGCTGATCGCGAAGGAAGAACCGGCCGCGGCGGAAGAACACATGCCCGGCGACGCCGATCATGCCTTCCTCCCCGGACTCCGCTCGCCCGTCGCCAACGACGCGCAGGGTGACCTCGGCGATCCGACTTCGAAGGACGCCGGCATGTACGACCCGAAGCACTGGAGCGGGATGGCCAAGCGCCGCTGGGCGATGACCATCGACCTCGCGCGCTGCACCGGATGCTCGGCCTGCGTCACCGCCTGCTACGCGGAAAACAACATTCCGACCGTCGGCGCGCCGCACCAGGGACGCGCACTGAGCCCCGGCTTCCCCGATTCGCACTGGGATACTCGTCCCGGCGCAAACATCGTGAAGGGTCGCGAGATGGGGTGGCTCCGCATCGAGCGATACTTCGAGGGCGGCGAAGGCAACGAGACGAAGTTCGACGGCGATTTCGAGACGCGCTTCGCGCCGATGATGTGCCAGCACTGCGGCAACGCGCCCTGCGAGCCGGTGTGCCCGGTGTACGCGACGTATCACTCGCCGGATGGACTCAACGTCCAGGTCTACAACCGCTGCGTCGGTACGCGCTACTGCTCGAATGCCTGTCCGTACAAGGTCCGCTACTTCAACTGGTTCGGCTTTGGCGAGCCGGCGCGCCGGCAGTACGCCTTCCCGGAGCCGCTCAACTGGCAGCTCAACCCGGATGTCACGGTCCGCGGCAAGGGCGTCATGGAGAAGTGCACCTTCTGCGTGCAGCGCATCCGTGAAGCCGAGCATCGTGCCAAGCTCGAGGGACGTGAGGTGCGCAGCGACGAGTTCACCGTCGCCTGTGCGCAGGCCTGCCCGTCGCGGGCCATCACCTTCGGCGATGCGGCCGATCCGTCGTGGACGGTGGCGAAGCTCGCGCAGGACACGCGCGCCTATCACGTCTTCGAGGAGCTGAACACCTATACCGCGGTGGTCTACTTGAAGAAGGTCAACCACCCCGGCGGCGGGATGGTCGCCGCCGGTGCCGCACCGGCTCCAGCCGGGGAGCCACGCTGATGGCCGCGCGCAACTACGACGACGAGCGGTCGATCGCGACGCGGCCGAACATCGCGTCAGCGGAAATCCAGCTTCCGGCCGTTCACGACTACGCGCAGGTCGACCGCGAGATTTCGGGGACGCTGCGGCCGACCTTCGGCTGGTTCGGAGCGTTAGGGGTCGCCGTCCTCCTCTTCCTCTGGGGCGCCGGCGTCTGGACCTATCAGATCTACTGGGGCCTCGGCAACGCCGGCTACGCCCCGCCGGTGATGTGGGGCGTCTACATCATAACGTTCGTCTTCTGGGTCGGTATCGGCCACGCCGGCACCCTGATCTCGGCGATCCTCTTCCTGTTCCGCGCCGGCTTCCGCACGACGATCTACCGCTGCGCCGAAGCGATGACGGTGTTCGCGGTCATGACGGCCGGACTCTTCCCGATCATCCACATCGGACGGCCGTGGAAGTTCTTCTGGCCCATCCCTTATCCCAACTGGCGGCTGCTCTGGCCGCAGTTCAAAAGCCCGCTGGTCTGGGACGTGTTCGCGATCCTCACGTACCTCACGATCTCGAGCACCTTCCTCTACGTCGGCCTCATCCCCGACATCGCGACGCTGCGTGACCGCGAGAGGAATCCGGTGCGCAAGCAGCTGCTCGCCGTGCTCTCGTTCGGCTGGCGGAACTCCGATCGCGAGTGGCGCAACTTCACCCGCGCCTATCTCTTCCTCGCCGCGTTCAGCACGCCGCTCGTGCTCTCGGTGCACTCGGTCGTTTCCTTCGACTTCGCGATGGCGCTGAC
>JBKJQR010000158.1:0-12466 GCA_046593895.1 Gemmatimonadaceae bacterium
GCGCGGCGCCTTGCTGCACGACATCGGCAAGGTGCTGACGCACGAGCACGAAGGGACGCACGTCCAGCTCGGTGTCGAGGTCGCGACGAAGTACGGCGAACACCCACTGGTGGTGAACGCGATCGCCGCGCATCACGACGACGTGCCGCATGAGAGCGAGATCTCCGTCCTCGTTCAGGCAGCCGACGCGATTTCCGGATCGCGTCCGGGCGCTCGACGGGAAGCATTCGAGACGTACGTGAAGCGGCTCGAGGGCCTCGAAAAGATCGCGTCGAGCTATCGCGGGGTCGAGAAGGTCTACGCGATCCAGGCGGGCCGCGAGATCCGCGTTGTGGTGACGCCCGAGGACATCGATGACACGCGCTCCGCGGCACTGTCGGAAGAGATCGCGCGGCGCATCGAGGCGGAGTTGCAGTATCCGGGGCAGATCAAGGTTGTTGTCATCCGCGAGACGAGGGCCGTGGACTTTGCCCGTTAGCCGCGCCGAGACCAACGCGCCCTGGGAGGGAGAGCTCGGCCGCATCATCGACGGCTCCGCGATCGCACGTAAAATCCGCGACGCGCTAGCGGTGGAAGTTACCGCGCTGGCCGCGCGCGGAATCGTTCCCGGACTGTCCGTCGTGCTCGTGGGCGATGACCCGGCGAGCGCGGTGTACGTGGGAGCGAAGGAGCGCGCGTGCATCGAGGCGGGGATGAACGGCGCGACAATTCGCCTCCCCGCCGACACGTCGCAGCAGACGCTCCTCGCCCACGTACGCGCCTTGAACGAGGATCCCGCGGTTCACGCAATCCTCGTTCAGATGCCGCTCCCGAAGCAGATCGATCCTGATGCCGTGATCAGGACGATCGACCCGGCGAAGGATGTCGACGGCTTTCACCCGGTGAACGTCGGGAAAATGCTGATCGGGGAGACGGACGGGTTCGCGCCGTGCACGCCGTCTGGCATCAAGGAGCTGCTGGTGCAGAGTGGCGTTCAGACGTTAGGCAGCGATTGCGTGATCATCGGGCGAAGCAATATCGTCGGCAAGCCGATGGCGGCGTTACTGATGCAGGACCATCCTGGCGCCAATGCCACGGTAACGATCTGTCACCGGCACACGCGGGACCTGGTTGCGCACACGCGCCGGGCCGACATCCTGATCGCGGCGGCGGGACGACCGAAGCTGGTGACCGCGGCCATGTTGAAGCCCGGGGTGGCGGTGATCGATGTCGGGATCAATCGGGTGACCGACCCATCAGCCCCAAAGGGGTATCGGCTGGTCGGCGACGTGGACTTCGCGAGCGTGCGGCCGATCGCGTCGCACATCACGCCGGTGCCGGGCGGGGTCGGGCCGATGACGATCGCGATGCTCCTCAGGAACACGCTGCGCGCGGCATCGATGCGGGCGTCGGCAGCCAGAGACCAACGCCCGCAGGCGGCGCGGGAGATTGCATGACGCCCCGCCGACCGGTAAGGCGCGGACCGGCCGCGGCGCCTAACGCGATCGACATGTTTCTCGATCCGCTGTTCGCGCTCGCCAACGCACCGTTCGACGAGGTCGAGCGACGGGCGGCGATCGAAGCCTCGGCCGAGGTGCACATCGGTGCAGCGGTCGACGCCGCCGGGGAAACGCCGGCGACGGCGATTCCGGTCTCGGTGCTGAACGAGACTGCGCGCGAGGTGCTGCAGGGGGCGTTCCCGCGGCTCTGGGTACGCGGCGAGATCAGCGATTTCAAGCGCCATCGCAATGGCCATTGGTACTTCTGCCTCGGGGACGGTGCAGCGCAGGTCCGTTGCGTCGTGTGGTCACGCGATCAGCGACGCATTCCGGCCGCGCCCGACGAGGGAATGATGGTGTCCGCGTTAGGCCAGCTGACGGTCTATCCCGCGCGTGGCGACATGCAGCTTGTCGTCACCGGGATGGAGGCCGAAGGCGACGGTCTGACGCGGAAGGCGATCGAAATCGCCCTGCGCCGACTGGAGAAGGATGGGCTGCTCGCGCCGGGCCGGAAGCGCGCATTGCCGCGATATCCGCGGCGGATCGCAGTGGTGACGAGCCCGAATGGCGCGGCTATTCGCGACGTGATTGCGGTTGCACGGCGCCGGTCGCCGGGCATCGAGATCGTCGTCGTCCCGGCGGCGGTGCAGGGAGACAGTGCGCCGGACGAGCTCTGCGCGGCGCTCGAGTCGCTCGCGCGCTGGGGAGACGCCGACGTCGCGATCGTCGGACGCGGCGGCGGCGGGCGCGACGATCTCCGCGCGTTCAACGATGAACGCGTCGCGCGCGCGCTCGCGGCACTTCCGATGCCGGTGATTTCCGCGGTCGGGCACGAGATTGACACGACGATCTGCGATCTGGTCGCCGACCTGCGCGCGGCCACACCGTCGGCAGCGGCCGAGGCGGCGGTGCCGCTGCGGAGCGACGTGCTCGCCGAGATCGCTGCGCTACGGACGGCACTGGGCGAGGCCGTCCAGCAGCAGATCGACGCGGCGCGGGATCAGGCGCTCGGTCTCCGCGAACGGGCAGCGACGGCGATGATGCGATCGATCGAACGGCACCGGGCCCGCACGGAAACGTTAGGCGGACGGCTCCACGCCCTCAGCCCGCTGGCGACGCTGGCGCGTGGGTTCGCCGTTGCGCTCAGTGCCGACGGGCGGGTTCGCGGGCGCGCCGCGCAGTTCACGGCCGGCGAGAACTTCGACCTCGTGTTGAGCGACGGGCGCGTTACTGCTCGTGCCGAAGACATCCGCATCGCGGAGGCGGGATGAGCACCGGAAAACGCGAACCCGATCCCGAGAGCGTCGAAATTCAACTGCGCCGCCTCGAAGCCATCGTCAGCCAGCTTGGTGGCGACGGCATCGAACTGGATGCGGCGCTCAAGCTCTTCGAAGAGGGTGTGAGCCGGCTGCGCGCGGTCAGCGCCCGGTTGTCCGTCGCGGAGTTGAAGGTGAAGACGCTGGTCGAGTCGAGCGACGGTGACTTCATCCTCGATGACTTCGATGAGTGATGCCGGCGCGGTGCTGCCTGCCGCGGACGCTCGCGGCGCTGCGGCCGACGCGCGGTCGGCGATCGATCGCGTGCTCGAGGAGTTCTGCGCGCGGTTCCTCGGTGAGATGCCGGCAGTGGTCGCGAACGCCATCCGCTATTCGCTCCTCGGCGAGGGGAAGCGACTGCGGCCCGTGCTGGTGCTCGCCGCGTTCGAGGCGGCCGGCGGCCGCGGAGATGCGACCCGTCTGGCGGCAGCCGTCGAAGTTGTCCATGCCTACTCGCTCGTGCACGACGACCTGCCGTGCATGGACGATGACGACATGCGGCGCGGCCGTCCGACCGTGCACAAGGCGTTCGGCGTGCCAGCGGCGACGGCGGCAGGGCTGGCGATGGTTCCCCTCGCCGTGCGGTGCGCGCTGTTCGGTGCGCAGTCACTCGGGCTCGACGATGCGCGCTCGCGCCAGGTGGTGCTCGAGCTGATGCGAGCGTCGGGCGCGGGAGGGATGATCGGCGGGCAGCTGCTCGATCTGGAAGGAGAGGCGCGCGCGCTGACACTCGCCGAGCTGGAGCGGATCCACAACGCAAAGACCGGGGCGCTGATCCGCGCCGCGGTGCGCATTGGCGGGATCGCTGCGGGGGCGGCAGAGGATCGCATCGCGGCGTTCGGGGTCTACGGGCGTGCGATCGGTCTCGCGTTCCAGATTGCAGACGATGTGCTCGACGTCACGGAGACGACCGACGTCCTCGGGAAGACCGCCGGGCGGGATCTCGTGCTGCAGAAGAGCACATACCCGGCGCTGCTCGGGATCGAGGGAGCCAAAGCCCGGGCTCGGGCGTTGGTCGAGGAAGGATGCTCGGCGCTTCGCGCTGAGGGTCTGCTCACCGCGCAGCTCGAGCACCTCGCGCGATACGTGGTCGCGCGGCGAAATTAGAAGGGATCGGCCGGCCCATTCCGGGCACCGATCAGGTACGCGCAACACGCTCCAACGCGGACTCGTCATGTCGCTTCTCGATCGCGTCAATTCGCCGGCCGACCTCAAATCGCTCACTCGCGACGAGCTGCGTACGCTCGCCGGCGAGATGCGCGAACGACTGATCGATGTCTGCTCGCGAACGGGTGGACACATCGGCGCCGGCCTCGGCGTCGTCGAACTGACGATCGCGCTCCACTACGTCTTCGATACGCCGAGCGACCAGCTGGTGTGGGACGTCGGGCATCAGGGCTATCCGCACAAGATGTTGACCGGCCGGCGCGATCGGTTCGAGACGCTGCGGACGGAGAACGGCCTCTCGGGTTTTCTCAAGCGGACAGAGAGTGACTACGATGCGTTCGGTGCCGGACACGCGGGGACCGCGATCTCGGCCGGACTGGGAATGGCGACGGCGAGCGATCTCACCGGTGCCGACTTCAAGGTCGTGTCGATCCTCGGCGACGGCGCGCTCACCTGCGGACTCTCGTACGAGGGGCTGAACAACGCCGGGCACTCGGGACGCGACCTGATCGTCGTCCTCAACGACAACGAGATGTCGATCGCGCCTAACGTTGGCGCGATGTCGAAGTATCTCGTTTCCATCCAGCGCAATCCGCTGTACAATCGCGTGCGGACGGCGATCGGCGAGATGCTCGAGACCGCGCCGGCAAAGGTGCGGATGGTTGCCCACCTCGTGAAGCGCTGGGAGGAGAGCGTGAAGAATTTCCTGACCCCCGGCGTGCTCTTCGAGGAGCTCGGGCTCCGCTACTTCGGGCCGATCGACGGCCACGACCTCGATGCGTTGATCGACACCTTCACCGCTGTGCGCGCGATGAAGTCACCGCGGCTGGTGCACGTGATCACGCAGAAGGGGAAGGGTTTTCCGGCAGGGGAACACGTTGAAAAGTGGCACGCGCTGCCGCCGGGTCACGATCCGGCGACGGGGAAGCAGCGGACGGCGTCGTCAGCGAACCCGAACTACACCGCCGTCTTCGGGAAGGGGTTGTCGGAGCTCATGGACGAAGATGAGCGGCTCGTCACGATCACCGGCGCGATGCCAAGCGGCACCGGTACGGCCGTCGTGGCGAAGGCGCATCCGGCGCGGTTCTTCGACGTCGGCATCGCTGAAGGACACGCCGTGACATTTGCCGCGGGTCTGGCGACGAAGGGGATCGTGCCGGTGTGCGCGATCTACTCGACGTTTCTCCAGCGGGCATACGACAACGTCATCCACGACGTCGCGCTGCAGAATCTGCACGTGATCTTCTGCATGGACCGCGCGGGGCTGGTCGGCGAGGACGGCGAGACGCACATGGGACTGTACGACATTCCCTACATGCTGGCCGTTCCGAACATGACCATCGCTGCCCCGAAGGACGCGACTGAGATGCTCGCGCTCCTGCGGACCGGCGTGACGCACGCGGGTCCCTTCTGCATGCGGTACCCGCGTGACGCGGCGCCCGACGTCGTCCCCCACATCCGCGACATCCCGGCGGTGCCTTACGGTACGTGGGACGTGCTGCGCCAGGGAAGCGAGGTCGCAATCCTCGCCGTCGGCACGATGGTCGGGAAGTCGCTCGAGGCTGCGGAGACGCTCGCCGCCGAGGGGCTCGACGTCACCGTCGTCAACTGCCGATTCATCAAGCCGTATGACGAGCTGACGCTGGGCGCGCTGGTTCACGACCACAAGATCCTCATAACGGTCGAGGAAGGCGTCGTGGTCAACGGCTTCGGCGCGTGCATGGCGTCGGTGGTCGAACGGATCGAGCCGTCGGTGCGCGTGATCGCGCATGGCGTTCCCGATCGCATCGTGTACGCCGCGTCGCGCGCGAAGCAGCTCGCGGAAACGGGGCTCGACGCGGCGGGGATCGCGGCGCGGGTCCGGGCGTTGCACGAGAGCGGACACGAGGCCGTCGCCGGGTGATGCGGCTCGGCGTCGTCGGACATCGCGGCTACGACGGGCTCGGCGATGTGCTCCGGCGCCTCACCGACTTGTCGAAGCGCCTCGACCTGCAGCTCGCGTTCGAGCCGGAGCTGCACGAGCTGGCGGGCGAGCACGAACTCCTCACCGATCCCGATCGTCTCGATGCGCTTCTCACGTTAGGCGGGGACGGCACGCTGCTCCGTGGCGCGCGGGCGCTCGGCGGCCGCGCCGTTCCGATCCTGGGAATCAATCTCGGCCGGCTCGGATTCCTCACGTCGTGCGGTGTCGACGACCTCGAACCGGGGGTCGAACGGTTGGCGCGCGGTGACTTCACCGCCGAACGGCGCATGACACTCGACGTGCGTGCGCTCGATGAGTCAGGTGCTGAGCGACAGCGGTGGTTCGCGCTCAACGACGTGGTGCTGCACAAGGGTGGTTTTGCGCGCATGGTGTCGCTCCACGTCGCCGCGAACGGCGAGTCGATCGCCTCCTACTCGGCCGACGGGATCGTGATCGCGACGCCGACGGGATCGACCGCGTACAGTCTGTCGGCCGGCGGACCGATCGTCTACCCGACCGTTGAATCAATCCTCCTGACGCCGATCTCGCCGCACACGATGTCGGTCCGGCCGCTGGTGCTTCCGCCGAGCGCCGAAGTCACACTGCGGGCCGACGATGGTCCGGAAGAACTTCTGGTAACGATCGACGGCCAGGTCGGGACCAAGTTCGCGCGCGGAGAGACGCTGGTCGTCTGCCGCAGTCAACGGGCGGTGCAGATCGTCCGATTTCCCGGTACTACATTTTTCGCCCGGATGCGACTGAAGCTTGGCTGGGGCGGGCTGGTCGATCGCGACGAGCGTCGCGACGAGCGGCTGCACCGACCGAACGAGGGCTGAACGCGCGCCAATGCTGACCGAGCTTCGCGTCCGCAACTTCGCCATCATCGAGCAGCTGACGCTGCCGCTGGCGCGCGGCTTCAACGTGCTCACCGGCGAGACCGGGGCAGGGAAGTCGATCATCGTCGGAGCGTTAGGCCTGCTGCTCGGCGAGCGGGCGAATACCGACGTCGTCCGGACCGGGACCGACAAGGCGCTGGTCGAGGGGACCTTCGACATTGCCGATCGACCGGAGCTGTCGGCGCTGCTCGATGAGCGCGGGATCGACGTCGAGGATGCGACTGTCGTCCTGAAGCGCGAAGTGGCGGTCGCTGGCCGGGCGCGAGCTTGGGTGAATGGGACGCCCGTCACCGCGGCGTCGCTGTCGGAGATTGGCCGTCTCCTGATCAATGTGCACGGCCAGCACGAGGCGCAAACGTTGCTCGACCCCGACGAACAGCGGGATATTCTCGATGCGTTTGCCGGTGGGCAGGAGCACGCCGGCGCGGTCCGCGCTGCGCACGGTGCGCTGGCCAGCGTCAGGCACGACATCACCGAGTTGCGCCGCCGCAAGGCGGACGCCGAACGGCGCGCCGATTACCTGCGCCACGTCGTCCGCGAGATCGAGGACGCGCGGCTCACCGACGGAGAAGACGTCCGCCTCGATGAAGAAGCACGCCGGCTCGAGCATGCGGAAGAGTTGCGGACGCTGGCGCGCAGCGCCGCTGGCGGACTTGACGGCGACGAAGCCACGGTGCTCGCCCAGCTCGGCGCCGTGCAGCGAGCGCTGGCGTCGATCACGCGCATCGACCCGACACGGGCGCGGCTCCAGGAGCTGTTCGACAGCGGCTATTATGCGCTCGAGGAACTGGCCCGCGAGCTCGAGGAGTACGAGGCGGCCGTCGAGCTGGACCCCGACCGGCTCGATGAAGTGCGCCGGCGACGCGACCTGATCTTTCGCTTGACGAAGAAGTACGGCGGGACGTTAGGCGCCGTGGCCGACACCGGCACCAAGGCGCGCGCCGAGCTCGATCTCGTCGAGTCGGCCGACCTCGACCTCCGTGCACTCGAAAAGCGCGAAGGCGAGGCGGCGACTCGGCTCGCCGCGGGCGCCATCGAGCTGTCGGCGTTGCGTCGCAATGCCGCGACCCGGCTCGCCCGCGCGGTTGACGAAGTGCTCCCATCGCTCGGGATGTCCGATGGTCATTTCGACGCGACGCTCCTGCCGCTCGCTGACATCGGGGCGGCAGGCGCGGAGGCAGTCGAGTTCCGCGTGGCGCTCAACATCGGGCACGATGCGCGACCGCTGTCGCGGGTGGCGTCCGGGGGCGAACTCTCGCGGGTGATGCTCGCGCTGAAGACAATTCTCGCGCGGCTCGATCAGGTGCCGACGCTCATCTTCGACGAGGTCGATGCCGGCATCGGTGGCAAGGTCGGGCTGCAGGTCGGCGACACGATGCGACGCGTGGCTGCGCACCACCAAGTGTTCGCCATCACCCACCTTCCCCAGATCGCCGCCCGCGCGCACCACCACATCCTGGTCGCCAAGGGTGCGCGTGGTGGGGTGACGACCGCGGACGTGGCGGTGCTGTTGAACGAAGCGCGGGTCGCCGAGATCGCGCGGATGCTCGGCGGCGATCCGGAGAGCGAAATCAGCCGGGCGCATGCCGCGGAGCTGCTCGAGACCGCAGTCCTGCCCGAGCGCGAGGCGACTCGCGAAGTGCCCGTGAAGCGCCGCGGTGGCCGAGGGGGTACGGCGGAACAGCGGCTCTGACCCTGCGCCCGTCGCGCCGCGGTCAGAACAGTTTCATGTAGACTCGCCCGCCGATCCGGTCGACTCGCGGGTCGGGGATCGTCGCTCCGCCGCTCTGCACGATCCGGCTGTGTTCGAAGACGAGATCGACCGGCCAAGGACCGATCGAATGGCCGTTAGGTGTCGTCGCGAAGACGAGCCCGAGTCCGACGCGCGTGGCATTGAACGCGGCGACCGGGGGGGCGACCAGTCCCCAGCCATCGGCCGGCGGCGCGCCATCATAACGGTCGGCGGTCTTGGCGAGTCGCGACGCCGAGGCGGCGAGCTGGAGGTAGCGCGTCAGGCGGTAGCGCGGTGCGATCATCAGCGCGCTGAGGTCCCCAAGGTCGCGGGCAACGCTGCCGCGCACCTGGCGCGAGGGATAGACAGTGTCGGCCGCAACGACCGTCTGGCGGTCGGGGCGCTGCCACGTGCGCGAGCCGGCGAACGACACCGACCACCGCCCGCCTAACGCGAGATCGGCGAAGAGCGACGCGAGCACGTCGTTCTGGCCGTCGCTCGCCGCCGGGTCGATCATGTTGTTCGCCCGGCGTGACGGGCCGGTCCCGATGCGCATCCCGCCCTCGGCGGCGAGGCGGAGCCGCAACGGCGCCTTGCTGGCGAAGGTGTCGAAGAGGCGGACGCGCGCCGTGGCGTCGATGTCGCCGACGTTGGTGTGGGTGAACGAACTGAGCGCGGAGGGATCGGTGAGCCGCGTCCGCGGCGGCGTCCGGACCAGCTGAAAATTGGTATCGGCCGAGACCTCGACGCGACGGCGGACGAGCGGAGCGCTCACGCCGATCGAGAGCCAGCGAGTCACGCCATACTCGAGCGAAACAGGAAGCCGCGTCATCGCGACCGTCGCCGACGCGACGACGTTGTCGGTGGTCGAGTCGAATCCGAGCCGGCGACCGAGCGGCGCTCGTCCGCCTCCGGCGAGGCGTAGCTCGTCGACATAGGAGAAATCCGCCGAGACGCCGACGCGGAGCACTCCGCGAGGAACGGCGGCAGCATCGGCGTCGATCCGGAAGGGCGCATCCTGCGCGCGCGCGGCACCGGCGAAAAAAACGCTCGCGAGGGCGAGCGTGAGGGCGGGCCTGCAATCGATCCGCAGTGCGGGGCGGCGCTGGCCGCCATGACGAGACATGCCGGGTAGGTTATCATTCGTCACTCTCGCATGTCAACACGATCCGCGTCATCCGCCGCGCTCCCGCTGCCCTCGGTTCCGTGGCAGATCACGGGGAATCACTGGCTCGCGCTCCCCTGCATCCACCCAGCCGACGGCGCGCTTCACGCCGTCGGTGTCGTTCACCGCGGCTCGCGCGCCGCGGTTGAGCTCGCGGGCAGCAGTGACTTCGTCTCGGGTGACGGGACGCCGCTGCTTCGACCAACCATCGTTGCGGATGGCCAGCGGATCGAGCTCGCCCAACACGGGATTGCGTGGGAGCGGGCGCTGAACTGGTTGCCGACGTTCACCTGCTCCGCCGGCAACCTGATCATTCGAGGGACGATCTTCGCGCCTTACGGTCGTGACGCCGACATGGCGGGCGCGGTATACGCGATCAGCCTCGAGAATCGATCGAGCCAATCGGTTGCCGTCACGCTCTCACTGGAGGGCAAGCTCGGACATCGTCAGCAGCGTGTGCGCACGGCGCGACCGTTCGACGACGCGCACCAGGTGTCGCGCACCGACGATGGCGTCGTCGTTCTCGAGGGGGCGGCGCTGCCGGGCGTCGTCGCGCTCGCGCTCGGCGGCGACTCCGATGTCTCAATCGATCTCGACGAGGCTGCGGCGACGTTTGCGTTGCGCCGCGAGTTGCGTGTTCCCGCGGGAGGGCGGTCGCAAGCGGCGTTCTATCTTGCCGCGGGGCCGGAGCGTGATGGGGCGCGGGCGACGGTTGGTGTCATGCGGCGACGTGGCTGGCGCGAGCTGCTCACCGCGACGCGCGATGCGATCCAGGCGTTGGAACAGGCGACGGGCAACGATGAGATGGATCGCCTGATCAATCGCAACCTGCTGTTCGCGTACTTCTACTCGGTGGGCCGCGCGCTCGACGACGCGCATTACTACATCGTGCGCACGCGCGCGCCATGGAATGGTCGCGGGATGACCGTGCGCGACTGGGAAGCGCTTTCGTGGACGCTGCCCGCAGTGCAGCTCGCGGACGCTGGACTCGCGCGCGAGCTGCTGATCCGTGCCTGCGAGCTGCACGGGTACGCGCCCGGGCAGGGAGTGCACTATCTCGACGGGACGCTCTTCGAGCCCGGCTTTTCGCTGGAAGGTGCGGCATCCTATGCGATCGCGGTCGATCGATACATCCGCAGCACGGAAGACGATCAGATCGTCGATGAACCGGTAATCGCCGACACGCTCTACCTCTCGTGGGAAGATCTCGCGACGCGTCGCGACCGCAACGTGCCGTTGTTCAGCACCGAGGTCACGCTCTCAGGCGCGCCCACCGCGCAGCCATTTTCGCTCCACGGGAATGCCGTGGCTGCGCAGGCGCTCGACGTGTTCCGTCGTACACTCGATGAGGACACCGCGCGCGATGTCGAAGATCCGGATGCTGTCCGCGCCGCGTTGCGGCGACACTTCGTCGTCGGTCGCGGCGACAAGACGACGTTCGCGTCGGCGGTGGACCTCGCTGGGGGATCGTCGGCGGACGACGATCCACATGGATCGGCCCTCTGGCTTCCGCTCTATGAAGCAGTCGATCGCGAGGACTCGACCTACCGCCGCACGGTCCGCGGGATGACGAACACGCCGCACCTGCTCGCGCAACAGTGCGCGCGGCTCATGGGACCCGATTCTGCGGCCGTGCTGCAGTGGCTTCGCCGCTCGCCGCTCGACAACGGCCTCGCGGCGGAGGAAGTCGATGAGGCCGGCCGAGCAACGGCGAATGGCGGGGACGCTGCGTTGTCCGGCCTGCTCGCCTGGAGCGCGTGGTACGCAGTGCACGCGCTCGGGACGACCGCATAGGAGGATCGTTGTGCGCAACAACAGCTTGCCCGCCGTGCCGCGCCACTTTATGATTCGCGCACGCGGGAATAGCTCAGTTGGTAGAGCACAACCTTGCCAAGGTTGGGGTCGCGGGTTCGAGTCCCGTTTCCCGCTCTCGAAGTAGCAACGGAGCCGAACGCGGTGGGCGCGTTCGGCTCCGTTTCCGCTTGCATGGATTCATCGCTCGGGTGGCGAAAAGGGAGACGCGGGGGACTTAAAATCCCCTTCCCGTAAGGGAGTGCGGGTTCGATTCCCGCCCCGGGCATTCGCTGCGCCAGAAACGGGATGTCGTCGGTTCGCTCCGGGACTCGGTTCTGCCGTTCCGCCGAGCGCCGCGCCGGTGGCCCGCGCCCTGCATTTCACGTCAGCACCTCTGACTGGAGATGCACATGGAGCGAGGCATGGATTTTCTGAAAAGCCAGGTCAATAACGCGGTGATGCAGCACGAGACGTTCGTGAAGAACCTCGTCGATCACGAGTCGCAGGCGGAGGATACCCGCTTCCGCGAGCTCTGCACCAAGTACATCGCGGTGATGCAAGGCCATCAGCGGATGCTCGAAGATTATCAGCGCGAGATTGGCGCGGAAACCGGAGCCGCAAAGAAGGTGCTCGGCAAGGCACTCGGCGTTGCCCGTGACCTCGCCGACGCGGCACGCGAGAGCGACTTCCTTCGTCTGGTTGGGGACATCGTGACGTCCCGTCAGAGCGAAGACACGTTCAAGACCTTCCGCGAAGCGGGCCGTCAGCTGGGCATCCAGCCCCTGGCCGACCTTGGTGACAAATGCGAGCGCGATCACGATCGCTACGCAGACGATGCCAATCGACTGATTCAGCAGCTGTTCGTGGAGCACGCACGCGGCGCTGAAGCCGACGCTCGCTTGAAGACCGGGACCGCCGAACCGACCATCGGGCATTAGGTGGAGCGGTCGGGCGA
>JBKJQR010000027.1:0-8116 GCA_046593895.1 Gemmatimonadaceae bacterium
TCCCTCGTCCCTCGTCGGGTCCTTCCGCGTTCCGAGTTCCTGGTTCCGCTCGTCGCCTTAGGCGACGGCGCCCTCCCTCCTCCCCAGTCGCAGTATCAGCAGCCTACCACCGCCTCCCAATCCCCACTCCCCCGTACCCTCCCTTCTCTCCGATCGCCTTCCCCACCCGCCCGTCGACCTGAAAATCCCTCGTCACCCGGTACGTCAGCCCCCCGTTGAGAACGTGCACTGCGTCCCGTTCCCTCCCGTCCCGCGTCGCGTACCACTCGAGGTATGAGCCCGTCCGCGGCGTAACGTCGAACCCGAAGCTCGCGCTCGCGCCGCGCTCCCAGTAGCTCTCACCCGCTTCGCGCCCGCGCCGCGCCGTCAGGTTCGCCGCCAGCCCGAGTCGCTCGGCCAGCGACCACTGCGCCGCCAGCTTCGCCCCCGGCTGCAGGCCGTCGCCGCGGAAGGGCCGCGACCCCGTCGGGAGCGCGGTCGCCACCAGCAGCGAGACGTTAGGCAGCGCCCGCCGCCCGCTGTCGGGCCGGAACAGCGGCGTCTTGATCCCGACGGCCGCGTCCTCGCGTCCCGCGACCGACGACGCGCCTGACGTCTGAATCGAGGTGTGCGTCAGTGGTTCGATGCGGAGCTCGAGCGCCGGGTGCAGACCGATGCGCACCAGCGCCTCACCGTAGCTCGTGGTGTGTACCGCACCGCTCCGCGTTGCCGTGACGCCGCCCTCCAGCTGAACGATCCCCGCCGGCACGAGCGTCGCGCTCTCCGTCTGGTCCGGTCGGTCCGTCGCGATCGGGTCGATCGGCTCGAGGTGCGGTACGCAGGCCGCGAGGGCGCCGATCGATAGGGCGCCGAACAGCGCGCGACCGTTATGACACCGCATCAACATCGCCTGCCAGCATGCGACCGCTCATCCCGTCGTCTTCGGTGCTGCCTTTGGCCGCACCGCGCCGTGGTCCACCGGCTCCGGCCCGCGCGGGAGGAACAGCCAGTCGTAGAGCAGTGCCGCCGCCACGGCGCCGATGATCGGGCCAATCCAGTAGACGAGGTGTCCCTCAAAGAAATTGCTCGCGACTGCCGGACCGAATGAGCGCGCCGGATTCATCGACCCGCCGGTCAGTGGACCGATCGCGAGAATGTCGGCGCCGATCGTCAGGCCTATCGCGAGGCCGCCGATCTTCGGCGCGGCCGGATCGACGGCGGTGCCGAATACGACGAACACCAGGAAGAAGGTCGCGATCGCTTCGAGCGTGACACCCTGGCCGAAGCCGACATCGATCGCCAGCGACTGGCTCCCGCCGTGCGTCATGTTGAACAGCATCTCGGGGAACAGTCCCTTCAGCGCGTACGCCGCGAGCACGGCGCCGAGCAGCTGGCCGAGTATGTAGAGGCCGGCCATCACCGGCTCGATGCGGCGCGTCACCAGGAAACCGATCGTCACCGCCGGATTCAGGTGTCCCGACACGCGCATCGTCGCTGACACCAGCACGGCGAGGATGAGCGCATGCGCGAGCGCGACCTCGAGGAGCCCTGATCCAACGCCGGGATTCTTCGTCTGCATGATCGCTGCCCCGCCGATGAAGACGAGCGCGAACGTCCCGATGAACTCGGCCGTGAAGTGCCTGAATGAGTCTCGCATGTCTTTTGGAGGGCGGGTTTTTTATTGGGCCGTCGGGCTTCGTCCGGCAGTCGGCCGTTAGCCATCAGCCGTTAGCGTCGAGCGATTGCGGAGAACTGCGTGATGGCCGTTAGCTAACGGGTAATGGCTAATGGCTAATGGCTGCAGTTAAGTGCCAGGCGTGAAGTACGTCTTCTCGTAGAGCGCGATCGATCGCGTGATCGTCTCCATCGCGTAGCCGCTCTTTTCCCAGCCGAGGATCGTCACCCGCTTCCCTTCGAGATCCTTGTAAATGTGGAAGAAGTGCTCGATCTCGGCGAGGTAGTGCTGCGGGAGGTCGGCGATGTCGAAGTACTCGTTGTGGAAGGGATCGGCCGCCGGCACGGCGAGGATCTTGTCGTCCGGCTCCCCCTTGTCGAGCATCTTCAGTACACCGATCGGTCGCACCTCGATCAGGCAGCCCGGGAACGTCGGCTCGTTGATGCGGACGAGGATGTCGAGCGGGTCGCCGTCCTCGAACAGCGTCCGCGGGATGAAGCCGTAGTCGCCCGGATAGTGGACCGCCGAGTAGAGCACGCGGTCGAGCTTCATCATCCCGTTGTCCTTGTCCAGCTCGTACTTGTTGCGGCTGCCGCGCGGAATCTCGATCACCGCCGTGACCAGCTCCGGCGGGTTCGAGCCGGGCGGGATGTCCTTCCAGGCGTTGATCATGCGCGACCGGCGGGACTAGGGGCCCGGTCGCTCGCCGCCGCCATCACCGGTCGTCGCGCGTTAGGCGGATAGGCCCGGTTCCAGGCACCGCCATCGCGGACCATTTCTCCCTTGAAGTTCATCGGCTCCTCGTCGACTCCGAAATTCGTCGCGTGCAACGTCTCGATCTCGTCGAGCTCGGCCGCGGTCAGCGCGGGCAGGTCGCTCGCCGCCGCGAACTCGTCGAGCTGCCCATCGTCGTAGACGTTAGGGAGCGTCGTCACGACGCGCGGCTCGGCGAGCAGCCACTTCAGCGCCGCCTGGCCCAGTGTCATCCGCCGGGCAAGGAAGTCGAGCCTGGCGACCTTCTTCACTCCGTTCACCAGCCACGAGCGCGGGCGATGCCGCCGATGGTCGTTCTCGGCGAATACCGTGTCCTCGGTGTACTTCCCCTCGAGCATCCCCGACGCGTGCGTCACCCGGATGTTGAAGCAGCAGCTCGGCGAAAATTTCTTCGCCGCCTCGATCATCGCTGCGCCCGGATGCTGCTCGAGGATGTTCCAGATCATCTGGATCGTGTCGATGTCCGGCTCGCGCTCGACCAGGTCGGTCGCCTCGTAGAGCCAGCCGATCGCCGGCCCGAACGCCGCGCCCCACGCACGGATCTTTCCCTCGCGCTTCAGGTCGCGCAGCGTCTGCCAGAGCGCGCGATCGTGGACGTGCGGCATCTTCACGTTGTGGATCTGCAGGACGTCGATGTAGTCGGTGTCGAGTCGTTCGAGGCAGCGGTCGACGGCCAGCCGGATGTACGCCGGGTCCGTGCGCTGCGGCAGCTCTGCCTGGCCGCGTCGCGATTGCGCCGCGACTTCATCGTAGATGTCGTAGCCGACCTTCGTGCCGATCACGACCTGCTCGCGTTTCCCCACGAACGCGCGGGCCAGCTGGGTCTCGCTGCGGCCGTTGCCGTAGCTGTCGGCCGCATCGAAGAAGGTGATGCCATGCTCGTCGTGGGCGCGACGGAGCATCGCGATCGCCTCGTCGTCGGTCTTCTCGCCCCACCATCCGGTGGACAGCGTCCACGTCCCGAAACCGACTTCGCTGACCTCGACGTCAGCGCCGGGAAATTTTCTGAAACGCATCGGCAAATCCTCGGTCAGCCGCGCACAAGGCGCGCGGCGTCCTGTATGTCAGCCGCGCAAAAGGCGCGCGGCTTCACGTGCGAAGTAGGTGATGATGATGTCGGCTCCGGCGCGGCGAATCGAGAGCAGCGAATCCATCATCACACGCTCACCGTCGATCCAGCCTCGCTCCGCTGCCGCCTGAATCATAGCGAACTCGCCACTCACCTGGTACGCGGCTACCGGATACCCCGTCGCGTCCTTCACCTGTCGAATGACGTCGAGAAATGGGCCCGCCGGTTTTACCATCACGATGTCGGCGCCCTCGGCAATGTCCTGCATCGCCTCGCGCACCGCCTCGTTTGCGTTGGCCGCGTCCATCTGGTAGCCACGCCGGTCGCCCGACTTCGGCGTGCTCTCGGCCGCATCGCGAAAGGGTCCGTAGAACGGCCCGGCGAACTTTGCCGAGTAGCTCATGATCGGCGTCTGATCGAACCCGGCGTCGTCGAGCGCGTCGCGGATCGCCCCGACACGACCGTCCATCATGTCACTCGGCGCGACCATGTCGGCCCCGGCGCGGGCGTGCGACAGCGCTTCCTTCACGAGCAGCTCGATCGTTTCGTCGTTCTGCACTTCACCGTCGCGCAGCACGCCGCAGTGCCCGTGATCAGTGTACTCGCACAGGCAGACGTCGGTCATCGCAACGAGATCCGGCAGTTCGCGTTTGAGGGCGCGCACCGCCTCCTGCACCGGGCCACGGTCGTCCCACGCAGCTGATCCCGTCGCATTCTTCGTGTCGGGGATACCGAACAGCAACACTGCG
The DNA here is from genome assembly GCA_046593895.1 of Gemmatimonadaceae bacterium. Lineage (GTDB taxonomy): Bacteria > Gemmatimonadota > Gemmatimonadetes > Gemmatimonadales > Gemmatimonadaceae > JABFXC01. The sequence goes on from JBKJQR010000027.1 coordinate 4,247, forward strand.
CCGACGCCGGCATCCCGCGCTGCACGGGCATCCTTCAGCATCTCGTCCACCGATGTCTGGAAGCACCCCGGCATCGAGTGGACCGCGGTGCGCACTCCCGTGCCCGACCGCACGAACAGCGGGAGCACGAGCTGCGACGCGTCGAGCCGCGTCTCGCGAACGAGCCGCCGCAGCGGCTCGCTGCGGCGCAGGCGACGTGCTCTGTGCTCGGGGAAATTTGCCATGCTCGAATCTAGCGCGGGCGCGATGGGCTTCAACACGGCGGGCGATCCAGCCTCACGCGCGTCACTCCGGCTGCGGCTTCGGCAGGTCACTCGCTTCGCGCAGCGCGTCGAGGAGGTCTTCACCACCGCGCAATCGGATGATCGCCGCCAGGCGTTGGCCATCTTCGGCGGCTGTCTGCACGTGCATCACCAGCTGCTCGCGGATCATCACCTTGCCGCGCACGTCCGAGAGAAACCCATGCAGCGTCCATCCCTTCGCCCCTTCGATCGCGAGCGCGCCGATTGGGACCTGGCAGCCGCCGTCGAGCGCGGCGAGGAATGCGCGCTCGGCGCAGACCGCAATCGCTGTCGGCTTGTGGTTCAGTGAGCGCAGCACCGGCGTGAGCTCGTCGTCGTTCTCGCGTCCCTGCACCGCGATCGCCCCCTGGCCGGCCGCCGGCAGCCACTCCGGCGGGTCGAGATAGATCGCGATACTCTGCTTCGCGTCGAGCCGATGCAGCCCCGCGGCCGCGAGGATGGCCGCGTGCACCTGACCGTCGTCCACCTTGCGCAGGCGCGTCGGGACATTGCCGCGCAGCTCGACGACCTCGAGGTCGGGACGCAGCGAGAGCAGCTGTGCGCGGCGGCGAAGGCTCGACGTGCCGATCCGCGAACCACGTGGAATCTCGCTCAGCGATTCCGCCGCGATATGCGAATTGAGCACGACCACATCGCGCGGATCCTCGCGCTCGAGCACCGCGAGCACCGGCAGTCCTTCCGGCGCCTGCGTCGGCAGGTCCTTGAGCGAATGCACGCAGCAATCGACGGTGCCCTTCGCCAGCGCGTCTTCGAGTTCCTGCGTGAACAATCCCTTCGCGCCGATCGAGGCGAGCGGCACGTCGAGCTTCTTGTCGCCGACCGTGGTGAAGGTCTTCAGTTCACTGACTATTCCGCGTGCGGCCAGCGCCTGCTGGACCATCCGCGCCTGACGCAGCGCCAGCTCGGAGCCCCGCGTCGCGATCCGCACCGGATCGCCCGGCGTCCGTCGCCTAACGGCCATCAATGGCCTCCCGGTTTTCCGTCTCGCTGCGCGGACTCGCGCCGGCAACGCCCCTCGTCACGACGGCCGCCGCCTGGACCAGTCGCTGACGATTGCATCGGCCAGCGCCGCGGTCGTACTGGTCGCCGACTCGACCGCGACGCGGAGCCCCGCGTCGCGGGCAGCCTGCGCCGTCACCGGCCCGATGCAGGCCGCAGCCCCCTTCCCCGCGACATCACCGACCGCGTCGGTGAACGCCTTCACCGCCCCGCCTGACGCGTAGGCGACGTAATCGATGCTGCCCTCGCTCAGCGCAGCGGCCGCCGCTCGTGCGCCGTCGACGTCGGGAATAGAGCGATAGGCACGCACCGTGTCCACCAGCGCGCCGAGGTCGGCGAGGCCGGCCGGCAGCGCGTCGCGTGCATCCGACGCCGCAATATAGAGGAAGCTCGCGCCGCGCACGTCGCCGCGGCTGCCTAACGCGTCGAGCAGGCCCTCGGCGACGAATCGCTCCGGGACGACGTCCGGCACCAGACCGTGCGCGAGCAACCCATCTGCAGTCGCTGGCCCGATCGCGCAGACGCGGCGGCCAGCCACCGCGCGTGCGTCGAGTCCCCGCTCGCGCAGTGCCGCCCAGAACAGGTCGACCGCGACCTGGCTGGTGAACGCGATCCAGTCGTAGCGCGCCAGCCGGTCGATCGCCTCGCGCAAGGGCGCGCCGTCGAGCGCCTCGATGCGAGTTGCCGGCGCTTCGATCACGTCGGCACCAAGCGCGCGCAGGCGGTCGGCCATCCCGCCCGAGCGACTTCCGCCGGGAATCGCCGCGGCGCGGGTGACGACGATCCGCGCGCCGAACAGCGGACGTCGCTCCAGCCAGGCAATGCTCTCGCGGAGCGCGACGACGGGGCCGATCACGGTGATCACCGGAGAGCCGATCCCGGCCGCGGTCGCCCGCTCGGCGAGCGTGCCTAACGTTGCGACGAGCGTGCGCTGCGACGGGTGCGTCCCCCATTGCACGGCCGCGGCCGGCGTGTCGAGCGACATCCCACCGGCCGCCAGCGCGGCGGCGATGCGGGGCAGCGTCTTCACGCCCATGTAGAGCACGATCGTCCCGCCGGTGCGGGCCAGCGCTGCCCAGTCGGTGCGCCCCTCACCCTGCGCCGGATCCTCGTGCCCGGTCACGAACGTCACCGAGGTGGCGATCCCGCGATGGGTGACCGGGATCCCCGCGTACGCCGGCGCGGCGATCCCCGCGGTCACCCCCGGCACGACCTCGAACGCCACACCCGCCGCGCGCAGTGCCTCGGCTTCTTCACTCCCCCGCCCGAAGACGAATGGATCGCCGCCCTTCAGCCGCACGACCCGCTTCCCCGCCCTCCCTAACGCGACGAGCACCGCGTTGATCTCCTCCTGGCGCGCCGAGCCGGTGCTTCCGCCGCGCTTCCCGAGGAAATGCCGCTCGGGGCAGCCGGCGGCGTCCGGCGGCGGCAGCAGCGCCGGATTCGCCAGCGCGTCGTAAACGATCGCATCGCAGCTCGCGAGCAGCTCGCGTCCACGGACGGTGATCAGGCCCGGGTCGCCGGGGCCCGCTCCGACCAGGTAGACGATCCCGCCCGACTTAGTAGCCATGTGATACTATCTCGCCTGGTATCAGCATGGCGGTCGTGATGGTTCCCGTCCGCTCACGCCGCCGCGTCGGGCGGTGGCGGGGTGCTCGGCCGCGCCAGCGGCGCGGGCAGCGTCCGCCAGCGGTGATCGAGCGCGCGCTGCCGGCGCAGCAGCAGGATCGTGTAGCCGGCGTAGACGATCGCGGCGATGGCATACCCGGCGATCATGAACGACCCGTTGTCCGGTGTCACGTTCATTCGCTCCCCTCGAGGGCAAGCAGCTCGTCGCGCTCGGTCGCGTAGCGGTAGCGCACGCGCATCAGGCCGACGAAGAGCAGGAGAAACGCAGCGAGCGAGAAGAGCAGCGTCGCCAGCATCGCGCCGGGGAGCGACGGTGCACTCGGCTTCAGCACGATCGGCCGCGGATGCAGCGTCCGGAAGAGGTAGACGCTGATGTGAATGAACGGGACGAGAATCGCTGCGAGCAGGCCGAGCACCGCCGAGTAGCGCGCGCGCATCGATCGCTCGTCGATCGACTGGCGAAGCAGCAGGAGCCCGAGCACCACGAACCAGAGAAAGAGCGTCAGCGTCAGGCGGGCATCCCACGTCCACCAGGTACCCCACACCGTCTTCGCCCAGATCGGCCCGGTCAGCAGGACGACCGACATGTAGACCAGTCCCACCTCCGCCGCGCTCTCGGCCATCCGGTCGAGTCGTGGGTCGCGCAGCCAGAGATAGAGCGCCGAGGAAATCGCCAGCAGTGCGAACGCGACGTAGAGCGCGATGAACGCCGACGGCACGTGCACGTAGAAAATCTTCTGGGCGAGTCCCTGCCGCGCCTCCATCGGCGTGAACCAGATCGCGCGGACCAGCGCTGCGGCGACGGCGACGATCCCGGCGACAAGCACGACGTCGGTCGTCCGTCGGGGGCGTGGTGCTGAGGTGGTGAGTGTGTTCATCGCTGCAATAAGCTAACAAGCGGGGCGTTGCGCCGGGGCGGCCGGTCAGGCGGCGCCAGCCC
>JBKJQR010000078.1:0-5571 GCA_046593895.1 Gemmatimonadaceae bacterium
GCTCGAACTGTGTGTCGGCCAGGAAGGTGAACCAGGCGCGGAACGCGCCGCGGTCGGTGTCGTCGAGTACGAGGCCTCGAGGGGACGCCGCAGCCGCGAGCACCGACGTTGCGGTGAGAAGCGCTGCGACGCCGAGCAGCAGGCGCCGACCAGGCGCGGAAACACGGTCGAGCGTCACTCGTCCACCGCGTCGGGCGATGCGGTGTCGTGGCTGGCAGGTATGCCTGGCTTCGGAAGCCGCACCAGGAAGCTGCTGCCTGTGCCGCGCGGGTGTGCCGCAGCGGCGATTGTTCCGCCGTGCATCTCGACAATGTGCTTGCAGAGGCCGAGTCCAAGGCCCAGGCCGCCGGACGATGACGCGGCCGCTCCCTGGTCGAAGATCTCGAAGACGTACGGGAGCACCGACGGTGCGATGCCGGGGCCGTCATCCGCCACCTCAATCGTGACATCGGAGCCGAGGTCGAGCAGGGTGACGCAGATCTCGGCGTGTGCCGGGGAGTACTTGGAGGCGTTGTCGATCAGGTTCGACAGCACCTGGACCAGCCTTACCTGATCGGCGTGCAGGTCCACCGCATGGCCGGGCACCGACACCTTCAGCGCCTGCTGCTTGCCGGCCAGGGCATCGCGGTTGGCATCGGTGGCGTGCTCGACGCAGGTGCGCAGGTCCACTGGTGCGGCGTTCAGCGTGAGACGCCCGCGTGTGATGCGGCCGACGTCGAGCAGGTCGTCGACCAGGCGGCGAATCAGGGAGGATTGCCGCGACAGGACGCTGATGGCCGACTGTGTGCCTGGGTCGTGGTCGCGCGTCCGGAGCGTGGCGACCGCCGTGGTGATGACCCCCACCGGGTTGCGCAGCTCGTGGGAGAGCGTGGCGAGGAATCGGTCCTTCTTGCGGTCGGCGTCGCGCAACTGCTCGTTGGCCACGGCCAGGTTGCGTTCGGCGCGGCGCGCGCGGTGCCCCATGAAAATGACAAATCCGGACGACGTGGCGAAGGTAATCAGGGCCGCGATGTCCTGTGCTCGCGTCGTGGGGCCACCCGCGTCGGCTCTGACGAACAGGTAGGTGCCACCGGCATAAGCGATGACGGCGGTGACAACGGCGGGGCGCCACCCGAGGGTGAGCACCGCGGCGGCGATGGCGACGAATCCCGGTGCGAAGGGCTGCACCGGCCCGAGCAGCGGCGTCAGCGCCCAGCGCGCGGCGAGAGCAGCGGCGGCCATGCCGGCCGCGAAGACGAAGTCCAGAGGCCGCTCGGTCGTGCGCATCTTGCTCGTCGCGACATTGTAGAGGAATCCGGGGTCACGGCTTCTTCTGGACGCCGCCTCTGCAGGCACATTCCCTGACCAGGTGGCGACGCGCGCCCGCTTGGGTGGTGCAATGCCGCTCGAGCCACTGGCGCGCGGTCATGCCGCTCTTCGCGGCCGCGGTTTGGCGGCCGAATAGAGATGAGTTGGTATCCAGTTTGCTTTCCCCGGAGAACATCGAATTCTGAGCTCACGAGCGTCAGATTTACTACAGCCTTTGCCAACCGATGACTGGCATGGACACATCGCTGGCCACCATATGACCGAATTGATTCCACTGCAGGCAGCGCTCGACGTGCTGCTCGAGCTCACGACGGCCATCGGCCGCGCCTCTTCATTCGAAGCCGTGTATGAGGCGGGGCTTGACGCGATTGAACGCGGGCTGGACGTCACGCGCGCCTCGATCCTGCTGTTCGATCCCGATCGGGTCATGCGGTTCAAAGCCTGGCGAGGGTTATCGGACCGCTATCGCAGCGCCGTCGAGGGGCACACGCCGTGGACACCGGACAACACAGACGCCGTGCCGCTCTTCGTGCCGGATGTGAACGCCGATTCCTCGCTCGCGCCACATCTGGCCACGATCCGCGCCGAGGGAATCGCCGCCATGGCGTTTGTGCCGCTGATCACGGACCGGGCCGTGGTTGGCAAGTTCATGGTGTATTACCCCCAGCCCCATCAGGCGACCCAAACGGAGCTTCGGTTAGCCACAGTGATCGCCGCGCAGGTCGCGTTTGGCGTGCAGCGCCTCCGGGCAGAGCACGTGGATCGGGCTCGTGAGCGGCAGCTGATGGTGGTCACCGATGCGGCGCCGGTCGGCATCGCACACATCGATTCCCAACGGCGGTTCAAGTTCGTCAACCGCACGTACGCAACGCAGGTGGGCCTGCCGCTCCAGTCGGTCCTCGGCAAGACGATGGCCGAAGTCCTTGGCGCGGCAGCGTACGAGTCGATCCGCGAGTACGTGGATGCGGCGCTGGCGGGAGAGCGGTGTCAGGCTGACGTCGCGGGACAGGTCGGTGACGTGGTGCCGCGCATGATGCGCCTCCTGTGTGTGCCTGAGTTGGACGGCGCCGGGGCTGTGTGCGGGATCGTCGCCGTGGCTGTCGACGTCACGGACCGCCACGACGCAGAGCTTTCGGAGCGCGCGGCCGAGGCCTATCTGCGTGCCGTCATCGACAGCACGCCGGAATGCGTGAAGGTGGTCGCCGAAGACGGCACGCTCGTGGAGATGAACGCGGCCGGACTCCAGATGGTCGAAGCGTCGAGCGCTGAAGCCGTGGCCGGTCAGTGCGTCTATGACCTGATTGCTCCCGAACACCGGGACCGGTTCCGCGCGTTTAACGAGCGCGTCTGCCGGGGGGAACGAGGCGCACTCGAATTCGAAATCATCGGGCTGGCCGGGACGCGACGCCGGATGGAGACGCATGCCGTCCCGCTGATGGGACGTGACGGGTCGACCCGTCAGTTGGCAATCACCCGCGACATCACGCAACGCCACCTCGCGGATGTCGCGCTGCGTGATAGCGAAGCGCTGTTCCGTCAACTCGCGGATGCCGTGCCACAGATCATCTGGATGACCGGACCGACCGGGGTTGCGCAGTATTACAACCAGCGCTGGTACGAATTCACGGGTACGAATCCTGGCGACCAGGCCGGTCCAGAGGTGGTCCACGTCGACGACCGTGGCGCAATCCTCGAGGCGTGGCAGCGGTCGCTGGCCACCGGCGACGTCTACAGCGTCGAACTGCGGCTGCGGGAAGCGGTCACCGGTCGATACCGTTGGCACCTGGCGCGCGCCGTGCCGGTGCATGACGAGCAGGGGACGCTGGTCCGATGGGTTGGAGCCTCGACGAATATCGATGAGCAGAAGCGGGCGGAGCGGACGTCGCGATTCATCGCGGAGGCGAGCCGCATGATGGCGACGCTCGTCGACTACAATACGGCGTTGGAGCGTGTCGCACACCTCGCCGTGCCGGACTTCGCCGACTGGTGCGCCGTGGACATGGTTGACGGCCCAGGTACGCTGCGTCGGTTGGCGCTGTGCCATTCGGATCCGGCGAAGATCGAGCTCGCCTTCGACCTCGAACGGCGTTATCCGCCCAGGCGCGACGCACCGCACGGCGTCTACGAGGTCTTGAGAACCGGACAATCCGAGTTGATGTCCGAGATTTCCGACGACCTCCTTGCGCGGGCGGCGTACGACGCGGACCATCTCGAGGCGATCCGGACGCTCGGTCTCCGCTCCTACATCGCGGTTCCCCTCCGGGCGGGGGGCCGACCGGTCGGCGTCGTCACCTTCATTGCGACCGACGACTCTGGACGTCGCTACGAGGCGCAGGACCTGACCATTGCGGAGGAACTGGCTCATCGCGCGAGCATCGCGATCGAGAACGCACGTCTCTACAGTGAGCTGCAGGAGGCGGCGCGGCAGAAGGACGAGTTCCTGGCAGTGCTTGCCCACGAGCTCAGGAATCCCCTCGCCCCTATTCGCACCGCGTTGCAGCTGGTGCAAGTCGCCGGTGACGATGCGGCGCGGCGCACGCGGGCGTGCAGCGTCATGGATCGACAACTCCATCAACTGGTGCGGCTGGTCGATGATCTGCTGGACGTCTCGCGGATTACCCGCGGGTTGATTGAATTGCAGAAGCAGCCGAGCGAGCTCGCAACGATGCTGCAGAACGCCATCGAAACAAGCCGGCCGACCATCGAGATGAATGCCCACGAGTTGACGGTCACGTTTCCGCGCGAGCCGATCACGATCGACGCCGACGCCACTCGAATCGCGCAGGTGTTTTCGAACCTTCTCAACAACGCCGCGAAATACACGCCGCGCGGCGGTCACATCTCCGTCTCGGCGGAGTTCGACGGGGAGGCGGCCACGATCTGTGTGCGCGATACCGGCATTGGCATCCCCCCCGAGATGCTGACGCGCGTGTTCGAGATGTTCGTGCAGGTGGACCGCTCATTCGAGAAGACATCCGGCGGACTTGGGATCGGACTGACGCTGGTCAAACGGCTCGTCGAGATGCACGGAGGCACCGTTCAGGCGAGAAGCGCCGGCACCGGAACGGGCAGCGAGTTCGTTGTATGTCTTCCCGCCCGGGTCGGCACGCGCTCATTGGGTGACGAGCGCTCGGAACCCATGGCCTCGATGGCGACTGGCAAGCGCCGCAGGATTCTCGTCGCCGACGATAACCACGACGCGGCTGAGTGCCTCGCGGAGGCGCTGCGTCTGATGGGGCACGAGGTGCAGACGGTGGCCGACGGCGCCGCCGCCGTGTCCCTGGCGGAAGCTGATTGTCCGGACGTCGTCCTGATGGATCTCGGTATGCCCCGCATGGACGGGTACGAGGCGGCACGACGCATTCGCTCGAGGTTTGGCCACACGGTGCTGCTCGTCGCGGTGAGCGGATGGGGACAGGCGGAGGACCAGCGTCGTTCGCGCGACGCCGGCTTCGACCGGCACCTGGTCAAGCCGGTCGACATCAGCGACGTCCTGGCATTGACCGAAGCGCTGCCCGTGCGGGCGGTCTAGCGCCGACGCCTCGCACACGCGGGTGACAGTGGTCCGCTAGCTGGTTCCGATTCGCCGGGGCGCGAGTGTCGCGACCGCCACGACGAGTTCGAGCGGGTCAATCGGCTTGACAAGATGCATGTGGAACCCGCTGGCCAGCGACGTGATCCGATCCTGCGACCGCGCGTAGGCCGTGAGAGCGGCGGCCGGAATGCTGCGCCCGGGTTCAGGCATCTGTCGAATCGCGCGAATGAGCTGCAGGCCGTCCATCCCCGGCATGCCGACGTCGGCGATGAGGACCTGGGGAAGCTCCCGACCGATCGCGTCGAGCGCCTCCTGCCCGGATTGCGCCGTCGATACCGTTGCACCAGACGCTTCCAGCACGGTGCGCAGCAATTCGAGCGAGTCCGGTTCATCGTCCACCGCCAGCACGCGGACTCCATCCAGACGGGGCATCGTCTCGAGGTGGGGGCGCCTACGATCGGTGTGGGGATGTTCCTGCTGGTGCCCGCCCGGCACGGCTTGGTGAACAATCATCAGCGGCAACTTCAGCGTGAACGTCGCGCCCTGATCCGGTCCGCCGCTGGCGGCGTCAATCGTGCCGCCATGGAGTTCGGCCAGTTGCCTGGCGATCGCGAGGCCCAGGCCCAGACCGCCATGTTCGCGCGTGAAGGTCGCATCGGCTTGCCGGAACCGCTCGAAGACGAATGGCAGGAAGTCCGGCGAGATGCCGCGACCCGTGTCGCTGACGG
>JBKJQR010000058.1:0-6700 GCA_046593895.1 Gemmatimonadaceae bacterium
GGGGCGACGGGGCTCACCCAGCCCGCGCAGCTCTCGCAGATCGCGCTGATGCCTGAGGAGCTCACCGCGCAGAAGGATCTCTTTCCAGAAGGACGGCTCGACCAGGACATGCAGCAGGTCGACCTCCGCGGCCGGAACTCGTGGCGGCTCATGATGGCCGAAGTCCCCTCGGTCGAGCTGCTCGAGGTGCAACTGGTGAACGCGATCGCGCCCTTCATCATCAACGCGCGCCTCAAGCCGCTGATGCTCCGCACCGCGGAGCGCGACAAGCACATCGTCAACGTCTCGGCGATGGAGGGGCAGTTCTACCGCAGCTTCAAGACGACGCGCCACCCGCACACCAACATGGCAAAGGCGGCGCTGAACATGATGACGCGCACCTCGGCCGCCGATTACGTGGCCGACGGCATTCACATGAACAGCGTCGACACCGGGTGGGTCACCGACGAGGATCCCGCCGAGATCGCGGCGCGGAAGATCGCCGAGCACCGCTTCCATCCCCCGCTCGACATCGTCGACGGTGCCGCGCGCATCGTCGATCCGATCATTGCCGGCTTCAACACCGGACAGCACGTGTGGGGACACTTCCTGAAGGACTACAAGCCGACGGATTGGTAGAAAACGCAGCCATTAGCCGTTAGCCATGAGCAGAAAGCCCACCGCGGTTGCCCGTTCGCAGTCGCTCAACGCTAATGGCTAAAGGCTAACGGCTTTTTTTCTTCGGCGTCGCGCCCGCCTTTCCCCCGACGTGTACCCAGAGCGCGCGCTCGACCATCACCGGGGTCCACCGCCGGCCGAGCGTGATCGCCCGCTCGCGAAGCGCCGCCGCGTACCGCTTGTAGTAGCCAAGCGTGAACGCCAGCGTGCCGAGCCCCGGCACCTGCGCGCCGACAAGCTCGTCGAAGAACGGATACAGTTCCGGATGCGCAGCCGCCGCAACCGCCGACGCCGTCGCCGGACCCACGCCGGCGAGCTCGGCCAGCGTCGCGATTGGCGCCGCCGGATCGGGCACCATGCCTAACGCGTCGCTGCTCGTCTCGACGACCAGCGCGGCGGCGTTGGCGCGGACGAGCGCCAGGTTTCGCGCCCGCCAGACACCGCGCGACATCTTCCATTCAGTTACCCGGACCAGCTCCGCGTGCGTGATGTGCGGCCGGCGACGGGCAGCGATCGACGCCGGAAGCTCATCCCGGTACCAGGCATCGTGCGCGGGGAGCGATGCGACACCCTGCGCCGCGACGACATCGCCGTAACGCTCGAGTGCCGCCGTCCACTCATCGAGGTCGTCCGATCTCCACAGTGCGGTCATTGACCGGTATCATGGAGCGAGCAACATACTTTCGCCACCCGCGCCTCGGTAGCAGAATACCAGACCATGCAGCGAGACATCCGGAACGATGGCGGCAGTGACGTCAGGAGCGCACCACACCCCTGGCGGTTTGCGGTCCTCTACTTCCCGTACGGCCTCACGATCGGGTTTCCATCGATCGCGTTAGGCTTCCTCGGCAGTCGTGCCGGGCTGCCGACCTCGGTCATCGCCGGGATCGTCGGGATGTCGTTCCTCGCCGCGGGCTGGAAATTTCTCTGGGCGCCGATCGGCGACTACACGCTGTCGCGAAAGCGCTGGTACATCGTCGCGGTCGCGCTCGTGTCCGCGGGATTGATCGCAATGACGGTCGTTCCGCTTTCCCCGGGAAACGTCCCGCTCCTCTCGGCGCTCGTGCTGTTCACCAGCGTGGCGGGCACTTTCCTCGCCTTTGCGACCGAGGGGCTGATGGTGCACAACAGCACGCCCGCCACCCGTGGGCGGGCCGGTGGCTGGTTCCAATCGGGTAACCAGTTCGGCCAGACCGCAGGCGGCGGGATCGCGCTCTGGTTGATGAGCCACGCGCCGAGGCCGTGGATGGCCGGCGCCGCGCTCGCCGCGATCATCGCCGGATGCGCGGTCGCGCTCCACACGCTCGACGAGCCGCCGCGCGAGCTGCACGATGCGTCGCTCGTGACGCGGGCCGGCGACGCCTGGCGCAATCTGGCCGCCGTGCTTCGCACTCGAGTCGGACGCATCGGGCTTCTCCTCGCGATCCTCCCGATCGGCTCGGGCGCGGCGGCCTTCCTCTTCGGATCGATCGCCCCCGAGTGGAACGCCGCGTCCGACACCGTCTCGCTCGTCCTCGGCGCCGGCGGGGGGGTCGCGATCGTGACCGGCTGTTTCGTCGGCGGGCGGTTGGCCGACCGGGTGAGCACGCCTAACGCGTACGCCATCTCCTGCGCGCTCGGACTCCTCGCCTGCGTGTTTCTCGCCCTTTCGCCGCGTACGGAAGTCGCGTACGCTGCCACGACGTTGTTCTATACCTTTACGCTCGGCATGGTCGCCGCGTCGTTCACCGCGCTCGTGCTCGCCCTCATCGGGCGCGCCGCACCGGCGACGAAGATCAACCTCTTCTTCGCGATCAACAGCTTGTTCAGCATCGGCGTGCTTCGCGCCAATGGTTGGGCGCACGACCACTGGGGCACGAATGCAATGTTCTATACGGAAGCACTGCTCGGTGTCGGCGCGCTGCTGGTCTTCGCGGTCGTCGCGGGACGCGTCCGCGGCGCCATGCTCGCCGAGACGGGCTGACAGCGCCGCGACGTCGCCTGCGCGGGCAGTGCGCGGCGTCTAGCTTTTCCCAATGGGGATGATCGACGTGCGCGCGCGCTTGCTGCTCCGACATGGTGGGCTCGCGCTGCTCCTGCTGGTCGTTTGTCGCACGTCCTTCGCGGGGCCGCTCGACGCGAGACCGCGCGCGCCGGCGGGACAGATTCAGCCGGTCGTGCCGCGCGTCATCCATAACGTCCGCTACGGCGCGGATCTGAAGCAGCGTTTCGACGTCTATGCACCGCCCGATGCGCACGACGCGCCGGTCATCTTCATGGTGCACGGTGGCGGATGGGCCTTCGGCGACAAGGCAGCGCGCGGCGTGATCGACAACAAGGTCGCTCGCTGGGTTCCGCGCGGATTCGTCGTGATTTCCGTGAACTACCGCATGCTGCCGGAGATCGATCCAATCGAGCAGGCCCAGGACGTCGCGCGCGCGCTTGCCGTCGCCCAACAGCGCGTCGCGGAATGGGGCGGCGACCGCACGAAGTTCATCCTGATGGGACATTCGGCGGGCGGGCATCTCGTCATGCTGCTGACGACCTCTCCTGCGCTCTTCGGTGAGCTTCCCATCGCACCGTGGCTCGGTGTGATCTCGATTGAAAGCGGCGCTCTCGACGTCGTCGAGATCATGCGCGCGCCGCACGGTCCGCTCTACGACCGCGCCTTTGGCAGCGACACGGCCTACTGGCACGCCGCGTCGCCCTTCCACGCGCTCGCGGCGCAAACCAGCCCGCTCCTCCTCGTCTGCTCGATCCGGCGCCCCGATGGCTGCCGTCGGGCCGATCGATTCGCGGCAAGAGCCGAGTCGTTCGGCGGCCGCGCCGCTGTGCTGCGCGAGGATTTGTCGCATGCCGAGGCGGACGCTCGCCTCGGACTCGACCCGGGGTATACGTCCGCCGTCGAAGGCTTCATGCGCAGCCTCGATGCGTCGATCGCCACCGCGTTGCCGCTGACCGCCGCGCCGAACCGTTAGGCGCGCGCCCCGCGCTACTGTTGCTGACGCTGGCGGTCGAAGCCGGCACCGTCGAACCAGCGCCGCGTCAGTAGATGTAGACCTTCGTGCCGATCGGGACGAAGTCGTACAGCCACTGCAGGTCGTCGTCGCCGACTCGTACGCAGCCATGCGTGATCGCCGAGCGCGCTGTCTCGCCACTCGGGGTGCCGTGCAGCAGGTACCCGCCGCCCATGTCGAGCCGGTAGTTCCCCAGCTCTCCGTCGATCCGCCGATTGACCGTGCCTAACGGCGGGACATAGAGCGTCGAGTCGAAGACGATGTGCTCGTCCACGGGCAGCGCCGCGAATCCGTCCGTGAGCAGCAGCCCGGCCACGCTGTCACGGACCGCGAGCTTTCGGCCGTCGCGCAGCGTGATCGAGCCAGTGGCCGGCATGTGGGCGAGGCGGAGATGATATTCGCGCGCGACCTCCGCATAGGCCCAGTCGGGGGGACGCCACTTCGGCGCCGCGGACTTGGCGAGGATGGTACGCACGCCACGCGGCGTCGCGAACGTCCAGCGACGGCCGCCGTATTCGAGCAGCCGCCCCATCCCGACCGCGACCGGGGCCGCGCGCAGCGTGTCGGCCCCCTCGACCACCCACAGCTCGCGTTCCGCCACTGACACGACGACGCGCAGCGCGCGGTCGCGCACCGCCGCACGCCACGTGCGCAGCGACATCGTGCTGTCGGTACGCATCCGGAACGTCGGCAGCGTGTCAGCCAGCTCGTTCCCGGAATCAGCTGACCGCTCGAGTCTCACCGTGCGCGCGCGTGACGCATGCGCAGGGCGCACGGCGTGCCGCTGCGCCAGGGCAAGCGCCGGCGAACCGGCGATTACCACGAGCACGAGCGACGCCGTGCGCCATGCGCGGTGCATCAGAGAGAAATTCCGATGATGATCGGGATGAACGTCGTCGCCTTCCCCGGCGTCGCGACGTGCATGTAGCGCGACTCGACGAACAGCCGCGTCATCCTCACGCCGAAGCTGATTCCGGCGCCGACGTTATACTGGCCCTTCGTCATCGACGTGCCCGTGCTCGTGCCGCCAAGCGAATTCACGAACGGCGTCGTGTTGCTGTAGTTCGAGAAGCGCGTCACGCCGCCGCCACCGACCAGGTACGGCGATACGACCGACATCACCGGAACCTTGAGGGTCAGCTCGGCGAGCCCGGACAACGCGGTCGGATCTTCACCGAAGCCGGTGACGTTGGCACGCGAGTAGAAGCGGTCATAAGCGACGTCGAAGCGAACGCCGACCGGCGAAACCTCCGGGTGATAGCCGACTGACCCGGTCACGTTGTAGTTGCGCGAGAAGAACGTCTCAAAATTCCCGCGCGGGATCGACGTTCCGCCGCCGACCTGGAAGTAGAAACCGGTGCCAGCCATCTTCGCCCGCGCTGCATTCCAGCGCATCAGTGAATCGGCACGGGCCATCGCATCCTGCCGCATCCGGTCAGCCATCGCGATCGAATCCTGATGTGCGCGCATCATCGCGGCGATCGAGTCCTGATGCATCCGCTCGGCCATCGCGATCGAGTCCCGGTGGGCACGCATCATCGCGTCCGCGCGGGCCATCGAGTCGGCAAGCGCGAGCGAATCGGCATTCGGCTTCGCCATCGCGCCGGCCGATTCCGTAGTGGTCGTCGAGCCATCTTTCCGAACCGGGATCCGCCGCGTCGAGGTCACGCGCGTGGTCGAGCGCTTCGTTCGAACCGTCGAGTCAGTGGTGGCCTGGGCGTTGGCCGTCGCGCTCAGCCCGAGGGTCACAGCGGCCGCGAGGCCACAGAAAATTGAAGTAGACAGGTGCATTTTCATGGTGTTCTCCGTTGGTCAACAGGCGCAGGTCGAGCGATCCGATAGTGATCGCCGGGAGCGCCGCGTCGCAGAGAAAGGCAGGTGCCGTGCCGACGTGGACCGCACTGCGCGAATGGCGGCTGCCTAACGCTTCGAAGGCCCCTCGGAACGCGCGAAAGGTCAGGATGAGCCCGCTAGACACCGCTGTGTCCTGCGCCACGTCCGAGGGGGATTTTCGCCGTGACCACCCCCGACCCGGGAAGTCGGAATATGGGAGCAACGCGGCAGCTGAACGCGTCCGCGGTGGGCCCACTTCCAGTTACCCCGGATGCCTATGCCGAACTATCCCACCCCGGCCGCGGTTCGCGTCACCGCCGGCGCACCGCTCAAGCTCGCGAACTTTGCCTCGCTACTCCAGGGCCGTGCCGCGTCGCAGCTGGTCGCGTCGGCGTGGACCCCAGGAGTCTCCGCTATGCTCGTGATCCTCGTCGGCGTGATCGGCTTCTGGCTCCGCCAGCCGTGGCTGTTCGCTGGCCTGGGGCCGAGCATCCTCTTGGTCGCCAGCG
The DNA here is from genome assembly GCA_046593895.1 of Gemmatimonadaceae bacterium. Taxonomy (GTDB): domain Bacteria; phylum Gemmatimonadota; class Gemmatimonadetes; order Gemmatimonadales; family Gemmatimonadaceae; genus JABFXC01. The sequence continues at coordinate 5,996 of JBKJQR010000058.1, forward strand.
GGGACGCCCGAGAGTCGGCGCGCTTCCGACCGATCGTCACCGGCCACATGGTCGCGATCGGGTGCGCATACCTGGCGCTGCTCCTCCTCAACGCCACCAGCGCGCCCTCCCTCCTCGCCGCGGCGACCGTGTCGATGCCCCGCGTCTGGGCGAGCGCCGGTGCCCTGGCACTCGTCGCACTGGTTCAGCCCCAGCTCCGCGCCTGGCATCCGCCGGCCGCCGCTACCGCGCTGCTCGTGACCTCAGGCGCTTACCGCATGACCGGAAAGACGCCCCTCGCGTTGATGGCCGGCGTGTTCGTCGTCGCGGTCGCGGCCGAACTGCTCCACCACTTTCGTCCGGCGCGGACGCACTGACGGGCTGCCCGAACTGGGCTAAAAACGGAGAATGCCCGCTCGCGACGAATGTCGCGAGCGGGCATTCGTTTTTTTAACGCGAGCTCAGACCCGAGCGCGGCTGCCGGTGATCATGCGAACGATCCAAACCAGGATCACGGCGCCGATGGTCGCGATGAGAATCGACCAGAGCAGCCCACCCGATGCGCCAAGTCCGAGAGCGCGGAACACAAACCCGCCGATCACGCCGCCAACCAGCCCGAGGACGAGGTCCATCAGAACCCCATAGCCCGAGCCTTTCATCAACTTCCCGGCGAGGAATCCGGCGATGATGCCCACGATGATGGTGATGATGAGAGGGCTCAATTTC
>JBKJQR010000127.1:0-8729 GCA_046593895.1 Gemmatimonadaceae bacterium
CGGCGCGGACGCCGCGGCGCGCGGTCGCGAAGCCGGCAGCGGCAACGATCACGCCGGCGAGTTGCAGCGCCCACCCCCAGCCCCAGAGCGTCCGGGCGAGCATCGTCGTCACGAGAGTCCCGTTCCACGCCTGCTCTGCCCCGTGCATCGCGTACGATTGCGCGATGAGCCGGAGCACGACGGCAACGCCGACCACGAGGCTCGCCATCAGGCCGACCTTCGCGACGCGATGACGCGATGCAACGAGGACCGCTGACTCGAATCGTTCCTTCGTTTCCGGATGCGCGCGTGCCTGACGGCCGAGACGCCCAAGCACCGCGTAATGAAATGCGACCGCACCGATCACCAGCACGAGGCCGGTGAAGAGCAGCCAGCGGACGAAGACATATGCCGGCGAATCGGCGTCGAACCCATCGCCTGACGGCATGGCGACAGCGTTATGATGCGACCTCGGTGGCGCGACCTGCCCTGGCGCGACGATGCCCGCTCCGGCTTCACCGGATTGCACGAGGATCGGGGCAACCCCGATTCCGAGGGCGCCGGGTGCGATGGTGAAGGAAAAGCTGCCGTGCATCGGGTGGCCGTCGGCGCCGGCGACTCTCCAGGCGGCGGTGTACGTCCCGGCGGTCAGCGCCTGCTCGATGGTCGCAATGATCGAGCGCCGCGAGTCGCTCGCGGTCGTCAGCTCACTGAGATCGATCAGCGATCCGTCCGCGGCACGGAGCTCGATGCGCGAGATGCTCAGCTCCGGCGCCTCGGTGAAGTCGAGCCGCAGCTCGCGCGGGACGGCGGCGAGATGGTCGCCGTTCGACGGGTGCGACGCCTTGAGCATCGCATGCGCGTGCGCGACCACCGGCATCGCCAGCGCGAGGAGCAGCGCCGGCAGGATGCGCAGCAGCGTGCGCATGGGGCGATCGATCACGTTAGGCATTTTCGGTCGACAGATTTACGGCTTCCGCCTTTCCGGCATCGTGCCGTGGTCCATCCCCGGCATCTTCATGTCCATCGGCGGCTGTTTCTTCGACGCGGGCTTCTTTGCCACCGGCTTGCGCGCGGCTCCCGCCTTGCCCCTCGCCGGCGTCTTCGTCGAGGACGCCTTCGCGCTATCGGCGCTTGCCGGTGCATCGAGCATCTGCCGCATCATCGCCTGATGATCGGCCGGCATCTGCTCGATCATGTCGGTGACCATCCGGCGCAGTGCGGTGTCGGTTGCGACGCGGGCCCGAATCACCGGATCGGCGAGCATGCGCATCTGCAGCGACATCGCCTGGACCGCCATGCCATCCATCTTCATGTCGCCATGCGCCATGCCGTCCATCTTCATGTCGCCATGCGCCATCGTCGCAGCGGAATCGCGATGCGCGCCGCTCATCCCAGCCATCCCCTTCATCCCACCATGCTCCATCCCGACCATCAGCGCGCCGCGCTCGACGGTCGGCGTCGGTAGCGCGGTGAGGAACGCCACCGCCGGCCCGCCCATGTTCTCGACGCCCATCATCTGCGTCATCCCGCGCCATTCCTCTGGCGTCGTCACGAACGACGTCGCATCGCGATAGCGCGCCGCCGCTTTCAGGATCTCCGCGCGCTTCTTGTTCCGCGGCACCTTGTCCGATGCGAGAATGTCGGAGACGACATCGTGCATCGCGTGCAGGTTGTCGAAGATGATCGCCGCCTCCGGGTAGCGGGCCGAGAACGCCGGCGCGACCGCTTCGGTCATCGGCATGATGTGCGGCATCTGCGACGGCGCGTTCTCGATCATCTGCCGGAAGCGCGCGACCGCCGCGATCACTCCGGTCTGGCGCTCATCGAGATTCTTCCCCGTCACCAGCGGTTCATACAGCCCGACCTGCAGCCAGTGATACGCCCAGATCAACCCATTGAACTTCGGATACTTCTCGCGGAACGCCGTCGAGTAGTACTGCCCTTCCATCAGCTCCATCGTCTTCGGCTGCGAGCTGAAGGCGAGATCACGACGTGTCTTGTAGTAGCGAATGAGCTCGGCGACCTTGGCGTCCTTGGCCGGCAGCGACAGCCGCTCGTCGGACCAGACGTCGTAGATCTGCCGGTGCAGCAGGTGCGCCCAGTCGAACATCATCTTCGCTTCGGGAGCGAGCTTCGCGTAGGCGACCTCGATCGCCGCCTCCTCGAGCGGAACGCGCGGCGGGGTCACCAGCAGCTTGCGGGTGATGAAGTTGAACTCCTTGTCCTCGAGCCCCGAGACCGGCGCGCCGGGCGCGGTGTACAGTCGCTCGTAGAGAATCGCGTGACCGTAGTCGAAGGCGTTGAACAGCCGGTCGGCCGCCGGATAGTTCGTCCGGAACTGCCAGTTGAACGCCCCCGGCAGGTAGAACTGCTCGGAGACGGTGGACCACTGGGCGCCGGCAACGACCGGGGCGCCTAACGCGACGCTGGTTCCGATCAGTACGGCGGCGACCAGGGCGCGCCGCGCGCGCCTCGATGCGGATGTTGTGTCTGTCATGTCTGCTCCAGTGCTACCGGCGATGCCGAATGCATGTTGAGCCGCACGCCTAACGCGCACGGGGTACCGAGACGAGCGAGCGCAGGCCGAACGCGTACGCGGTGCCGACGGTGAAATACCAGCTCCGGTCGTCCCCGCTGAGGCGGGCGCCGACGCCGCCGTCGAGCGCGAATTGCGGGGCGAGCTGGTAACGAATGCCGACACCCGCGTTCCATTGCACCGACTCCCCGGGCACGATCGGCTGCCGTGCGTACGTCTCGGCGCCGATCAGCATCGAGCGCAGGGGGAATGTCTTGTCCACCGCGACACCCGCCCACCAGCGCGACAGCTCAACGATCCCCGCGGACGCGGATGTCGCCGAGCTCGCGCTGTCGCGCGATCGGTCACCGAAGGTGTACTGTCCATTCACGTGGAATCGGAGCCAGCTGTACGTGCGCGTCGCTATCCCCTTCACCGACGGATACGCGCGGTCGGGGCCGAGGCCGCCAGCCGGCGCGAGAACGTCACCAACCACGGCGAACGCGGGCAGCGTCTCCGTTTCGGTGTTGAGGTTGTGCAACACCGAGAGCTCGAGACCTGCCGCTCCCGCGACGTGCTTCCCAAGTCGTGGCTGGTCGACATAGGCGACCGGCAGACCAAGCTCGATCTGGGTGCGCGGCAGGATGCCGAATTCGATCTTCGGCTCGGCCGCCCAGTTGTAGACGGCGCCCTGCGTACGTTCGAGCCGGAGCGGTGCCAGGTGCAGCTCGAAGGAGTATCGCTCGGTGGCGTACGCATCCTCGACCTGCAGCGGGCGGCCCCCGTCGGTGTTGTAGTAGTCGGTCTGCGCGCTCGCACGCTCGGGCGCCCCGGCGAGCGCGGCAGCGGCGCCAGCGAGACCGATCGCGAATCTGATGCGGAACATTCTGTTCAAGGGCTCACGGATAAGTTGATTGTCTTTTACAATGAGTAAAATACACTGGCACGCTGAATCGTTCCAGAGCCCGGCCCCCCCCCGCCGGGTCAGGGCGCGACGTGCGGGCAGTGCCCGCTGATGGAACCAAGCGAAACGCCATCGCAGAACAGGTGCAGTAGCGCCGGGCCCGTGTGCGTCGCGCAATTTGCACCTTCCTGCAAGGCGCCCGGCGTTGCGCTTGGCCGGCCCTGAGCCTGGAGTGGATGGACCATCACCACCCCGGAAATCCAGAAGAGGAACAGCGCCGTCGCGGCGCTGGCGATCGAGCGGTGGGTCACATGGCTTTCCACCAGCGGCGCCTCGCCGGCGAGACGCCGGATTCGCCGCTCGAGAATATCGCGCCGCGTGAAGCCCGCGGTGCCGAGCAGGGACGGCGAGCCGCTGTGGGCGGCGACGGCGAGGATCGCCGACGCCAGCACCAGCGGCTGATCGCCAGCCGCCGCGTCGTCGGCTGTGATCTCCGCTTCGTCGGCCAAGTCGTCGGATAGCCGCTCGAAAGCCGGAAGCCAGAACAGTGTGCGGGCAAAAAAACGAAGTACCGACAGGCGAAACGGGTCGCGCCGCCTAACGTGCGCCAGCTCGTGACTGAGCACCGCCGACAGCTGTTCGACGCTGAGTTCGCGCTGCAGTGATTCCGCCACGTAGATCAGTGGCCGCCAGAAGCCGGCAGTGAACGCCGGATTCGGCAGGCCGGGTACCACCCGAATCAACGAGCGCGACACGCCGGCGCGGTCGGCGGCGATGGCGACCGAATCGGCCACCGGAATGTTCGCGTCGAGTGTGCGCAGCACGCGACGCATCCGCAGCCAGGCACGAACGCGATCCCACGACGCGTAGGCAAGGCCGAGCGCAAGAATGATGTGGGCTCCTTCGTGCACGGGCGCGAGCACGGCGTGCAGCGCGACCAGACACAGCTCCCCGATGTGATCGGTGTCCGGCAGTAGCGTATCGGTCCCGCGGGCGAGATGGTGCCCGAAGACCGGACTGATGCTGAGAAAGATCAGCACGCCGAGGCTCAACAGCACACGCCGTCGATGCATCTGCTCGCGACTGGCGAGCGCGGCGATCGGAAAAGTCGTCGTCCGCAAAGCTACTCCTGCTCGCGCAGCTTCCGCCGCACCAATCGTCCGAGCTCGGCCAGGCGTTCCGGATCGCGTTTGGCCAGCACGTCGACCAGTGACGCGGCAACCATGTCCGGGTCGAGCGACCAGACTCCCTCGACGATCCGTCGCGACGCGCGGGCCGTGAACTCTTCCTCACTCAACCGCGCTTCGTAATGGAGCAGGTCGTCACGCTTCGCACGGCGGAGCAGCCCTTTCTGCACGAGCTTGTTGAGCACCGTTATGACCGTCAGCAGCGCGACGTCGTGATCCTTGTGAATCCGCTCGTGCACCGGCCGCGCCGGCACCGGCTTGGCGAAGGCCCACACAGTGCGCATGACCCGCGCCTCGAGGTCACCAAGCACCTTGGCCAGCCCGTCAGCCGAGAGTCGAATGGTGTCCTGGAGCAGCAGCGGCTTTGGTAATCGTTCCGAGTTGCGTCGCTTCATAAGGGCTTGAAGTGCCCGATTACTTTTTCCCCGACCTGTTGATCACGACGACCAGAAGCACTAGTACGACAACGACGACTACTGCCCACAGCCACATTCCTCCGCCCATCCAGTTGCCCATTCCGTTCATCATGCTGTCTCCGTTGTCGACAATGCCTAACGCGACGCCCCAGGATCGTGCTCATCTGATCCAGTTCGTTGTCCTGTTGCGTGTCGATCCGCGTCGCGATGTGCTTGACGCTGCTGTCCTTCTACTCCTTCACCAAGGCGGACGGTGTCCGGAAGGAGGAGCGGCTCTTGCCGCCGCGCTCGAGTGCGTCGTGTCATATGGGGCTCGAACGAGGGATCATTTTCTGGCCGACCTGTTAGTCACGACAACGACCAGCACGATCACGACAAGGACGACGACCGCCCAACCCCACATCCCCCCCGCCCATCCAACTACCCATGCCGTCCATCATATCGTCTCCATTGTCGCACCGCCACAGTGATCAGTCCTGCGGTCTCAGAACTGCCACTGCACGGCAGCATGCAGCATGTAGCTTCGCCGCAGCTGCGGCCCGTCGAGCGACTGGACGATCGGCAGCGCGCCCTCGACGAGAAATTGTTGACCGGCGAGCAAGCCGGTCGCTGGATGAAACGTGATGCCCAATAGTGCGTTGACGAGCTTTCCGCCCTGGCGCCGTGGATCCTTCGTCGGCTCATCGGCCGGATCGAGCACGCTGTCTGACCCGTGAACGTTCTCCCACAACTCGCCGCTGGCAGCTGCTGACATGCTGACGAACCCCGTCAACCTTCGCGCTATCCAGATGCGCGGCTCGTAACGGTTCCCGAACCGGTACCCGTGTTGGTTTCTTCCCAGCCGCACGGTCGACGAAACATCACCGCCCCAGCTCAACGGCAGTGCCTGGCCGAGGTAAATCAGGCCTGGTAGCACAGACAGAGTGCCCGAGCCGGTCTGCATCGGGTACTCCGTGCGCACCCCTTCCGCGTCGCGCTGGTTGACGGAGCCGGTCGGGAGGCCAACGCCAAAATTTGCCAGCACGCGGTGTCCCCCGTCCCGCGCCGAATACAGCGAATACAGCCCACGCAATTCGAGGTCGCCGATGCCCTTGTTTCGTTCCGTCGATCGCGTGCCATCTCGGTGGAGTTCCCCCATCGACATCGCCATGTAGGGCAGCATCGCCATCAGGGTGAGCCGATCGGTCGGGGCGTACATGACCATGCCCATGTGCATCCGCATTGTCATGTTGGTCGGCGTGGTGTCGAATTCCTTGAGCACGGCCGTCTCACTGACGCGGGTCGTGCCATCGAGCATGCCGTCCAGCTTGTCAAACATGTATTGGTAACCGGCCATCCATGTTCCTGCCCGCGCGGTCATGATCCCGAAGGGCAGCGGAACGCCCATCATGTCCGTCATATTGCGATCCGGTGACGACCCACTATCCGTCGGCATGCCGCTCATCGGCGGCATTCCGCCCTGAGCAGTGATGAGCCGCGGGTACGCCGTCGCACCAACCACAATCATCGCCGAAAGAACCGTCACGCATGCAGGCCGAAGCCACCCCGCGGCTGGTACACCTGACTCCACTTTTACTCCATTGATTTGAACCCAATCTGCGCGAGCCGTCGGCTCAGTGCCTAACGTCATCCCTTGATCTTCGCGACGCGCTGTTTGAACTCGACGATCTCGCGCGCCTGGTCGGCCTTCATCTTCGCCGCCATCGTCTTGATCTTCGCGTTCGCCGACTTCGGCAGGTACCCATCGACCATCTTGATGGCCTCCTGATGGTGCGTGATCGTGTTCTCGAGGAAGGCCCGGTCGAACGCGGCGCCAGTCTTCGTCTGGAGTGCGTCGATCATCTTCTGGTTGTCGGGCATGACTTTCGGGGCGTAAGGATCCTTGAAGTCACGCTCGAGCATTGTCGTCATCTGATCGAGCTCCTTGTCCTGCTCCGCGTCGAGCCGCGTCGCGATTTCCCTGATGCTGCTTCCCTTCTGATCCTTCGCTTCGTGCGCCATGGTGACCATCCCCTTGTGATGGTCGGTCATCATGCGGAGGAAGTCGTGATCGGCGTTACCGGTCGTTGTCGGCATCGCCGACATGTCGCCCATCCCCCCGTGCGCGTCGTTCTGGACACCACTCATTGCGGGAGCGTGCGCGATCGAGTCAGCGCCGAGCGTGGTTGGCGCGATCGCGGCGGCGGTGTCGGATCGCGCGCGTTCGTTGCTACCCGCGCACGCAACGCTCAGTGCCAGGACGGGAATGCCGATGCTCGTGCGGCGTAGTGCGGTGTAGCGCATGTCGTTGATCGCGGGAGGGAGTGGTCGTTGCGACGGCCGGGCTTGCCAACGGTCGTTCTATCGTGCATAAAATATACCGGCAATCGCGGTCGGTCTGTCAACCTTCACTCGTCGCTGACATGAACCACAGCGTTCGCGGCCGCGCTCGCCGCCTGATTCCCCTCGTTGCATCCGCAGCAGTGGCGCTCGTCTCGATCGCTGGCACTGCGACGGGCGCCACAGCGCACAACGCCGGCCACGATGCGGCGACGACGACGTCGCTCATGCCGCATTCCGACTCGGCCGCAGTCGCCGCAGCCGTCAATGGCTTTCACAGCGCGCTCGTCGCCGGTGACAGCGTGCAGGCAATCGGCCTGCTCGACTCGGCCGTCGTCATCCTCGAGAGCGGCGACGAAGAGCGCCTCGCCGAGTACCGGGCGCATCACCTTGCAGCCGACATCGAGTTTTCGCGAGCCGTGCGGTCCACCGCGAGTCCGGTGCGCGTGACAGTGCGCGGTGACGTCGCTTGGGCGAGCTCGACGAGCACCACGGTTGGTACCTTCCGCGGACGGGCGATCAACTCCGCCGGTGCGGAGCTGATGGTGCTCACACGATCGAATGGGGGCTGGCGAATCGTAGCGATCCACTGGTCGTCGCACGCGCGGCGCGCGCGGTGAGCGGTGCGGGCACGATCCGTTGGCGCGTCCGGGCTTGCCCGAAGACCCCGGCTTTTCCTCGCGGCGACGGAACCAGCCTCGTCATATGGACGACCGGCTTCGCCCGGTTGCTCGATGTGAGCCGCGCAACTGATCTGAATACGCCCAACCGTCCCGTACAGTGAACGGCCATGAAGGCACGACTGCTTTCGCTGCGTTGTGCGCAGCGTTAGGAAGACGCAATACATCTGGACAATCTCAAGGAGTATTGAGTTGCGGCCGACCGTTGATGTAGACTATTGACACGATACGCTGCAGCTTTGCGGGACTAATTCCGGCTAATGGGATTACACAGATCTGTCGAATGGGCGTTAGGCCGAGATAATAGTGGAAGGGCTGCAACCGCTCTGTGGCTTATTCGGTGTTGGGGCAACCGGGGTGAGATCCTTTCGCCGGGCAACCGCGTTGAGAGCGGGATATACCAGCGGGGCAGAGCAGATCACAGCGTCAGCGGCTTGACGCTTCCTCGCGCGGCGGGATAGCGTAGGACTGCACCAGGGCGCACCGCGGGCTGCGCCCGACGGGCTCCGGCCTAACGTGGCACTGAAGCTGACAAAGCACCGCTAATGACGGCTCGCTGCGCTCGCATTATGAGGCATGCTTTGCAGCTTAGCGCGGGGCGTTATACGGATAAGTGGTTCAAGACAACAGCTTTCTAAGGGGCTGCGGCGCGAGAGACCGCTGCGCCGATCGACTTGGCGTGCTCGCGTGCAACTGGTCGCTGCTTCCCGTCTAACGATCGCTGAA
>JBKJQR010000271.1:0-14770 GCA_046593895.1 Gemmatimonadaceae bacterium
CGGAAGACGCTCGTCTTCATCGACGACCTGCACAGCTGAGCGACAGCGGCAGGCCATAAGCGGGACGCGGCGTGCAACAACGTGCGGCCGCTCTGGTCGCCTCTCGCTGACGGCTTATGGCTTATGGCTTACAGCCTGTAGTTCCCGTCAGTGCTTGTGCGCCTCGTGTGACTTCGCATGCCGCACCCACTCGGCCACCTTCGCGACGCGTGCGCCCTGATTGCGGGCGCTGGCAAAAGTGTCCGCACCTGACGCATGGTCCGCGGGAACGATGATCATGCCCAGATGCATCATCGGGACGACCATCGACATGATGTTGGTATCGTGGCCGTCGTTGGGTGTTCCCACGGTGCCGAACGCCGAGCCGACCTTGTCGCGCAGAGCGCCACTCGTCCAGAGCGGTGCTGCGCGATCCAGCGTCGCTTTCAGCTCCGCGCTCAGAATTCCGTAACGCGCCGGACCACCGATGATCAGCGCATCGAACTGCGCCAGATATTCGATCGATTCGAGCGTCCGATATTTCTTCGCGAGCTCGGCGCGCGACGTCTTCCACTGTTCGCTCGCGTCGATCACACTCTGCGGAGTGAGGTCATCGACGCGGCGAAGCTCGACTTCGGTGAATTTTACCGATCCTGCGCCTGCGGCAACGGCGTCAGCGAGCTTCGCCGTATTTCCGGTGCGACTGTAGAACAACACCAGGACCTTCGGCATTCCGTCCTCTCTCGTGCGTCGAGGGGTGAACCCGGCTGGTTGAATTCCGGATTCTTCGGTCAGTTGCTGCAGCCGTGCGATGCCAGTGCCCGAATGTAACGGGACACCTCGCGGCAGCGCTCATGCTTGACGCCCATCGCAACTCGTAGTATTGGGTGATACAGGCGCGATGCGCGCCGCGGAGCACGCCGCCGTCAGGCGCAAGGCATGCGAAGTGCAGCGCTCCGCGACAACTCCGATGATACGCAGCGCATCAGAGCTAGCACCACACACTCAAGGGAGGCGGTCATGCCGCGCGGTGACGAGTTGAACGACGAACTCCTGTTTTCCGACCGAGACGACGACAGCGACGAGGGCGGCTTTGGTGGTGGAAGCGGCGGCTCGTCCTTCGACGATGACGATGAGGAAGACGGCGGGTGGGGCACGCTGCACAAGGATGACAGCGAAAGCCTCTGGGACAGCACTGACGACGTCGATGACGACGATGAAGACAGCGAGGCCAGTGCGCCCGAGACCGCGGCAGACGATGACGAGGAGGATCCGCTCTTCGGCAAGCGCACCCCCGGACGCGGCTTGCGTGGCGGATCGCGCGGTGGCGCAGCGGGCGGTGGTGCCGCGCGCGGCGGTGCATCGAGCGGCGCCGCGGGCGGCGCGGCCGGCGGTTCGTCGGGCTCGCCCGGTGGGGCGGCCGGCCGACGCGCAGTTGGAGGCGCCGGTGCAGGGAGTGCTGCCGCGCGCGGTGGGTCTGCGTCGGGCTCCTCGTCGGCGGGGTCGTCCAGTGGCGCGCGCGGCGTGACGCAGTCGATGGGTGCGGCGAGCGCGCCCCGCGGCGGTTCCGCCGGCAGTTCGTCAGGCGGCTCTACGGGCGGGATGGCCGGCGGTGCAAAGAACTCCAGTGCGCCGAAGAGCAAGGCCAAGTCCCCCGCGAAAAAGACGGGGACGGCGAAGAAGGCTGCTGCGAAGAAGGCCCCGCCCAAGAAGAGCAGCGGCGCCAGGAAGAGCAGCGCCAAGAAGGGTGGCGCGAAGAAAACCGCGCCCCGAAAAGGCGGTGCGGCAAAGAAAGGAACCGCGAAGAAAGGCGCGGCGAAAAAGGGTGGGGCGAAGAAATCCGGATCGAAGTCCGGGGCAAAGAAGGGTGGGGCGAAAAAGGGCGGAGCAAAGCGCGGTCGTCGCTAGTACGGCCAGCGTAATGCAGGCGGGGCGGAACGCGAGTGCGTTTCGCCCCGTTTTGCTGCTCGCCTTCCCGCTGCGCTCAATCCCACCGGACCTGCCGGAACGGGTCATGCGAGATGGGACGACGCGACACTGATTGCACTGTTCGCGCGTTAGCGGGATGAACGCCGGGCCGGTGCACGGCGGGATCATGGCGGTATACGGAGGAGTGCGATGCGTTGGCGGAAGTTGGCCCTCTCGGGGGGCGCGGCAATCGGCGCGGCAGCGGCGTTCAACGCACTCGTTGGACACGACGTCCCGCCACTCGAGAATTCGATCGGCGGAGAGGAGGGAACGTTCCTCTGGCGCGGCCATCGCGTCGCCTGGACGCAGCGCGGAACCGGCTCGCCCCTGCTCCTCGTTCACGCGATTCACGCCGCCGCGTCATCCTACGAATGGCGTGAGGTCGTCGACGCGCTCGCCGAAAAGCACACCGTCTACACGATCGACCTGGTCGGCTTCGGGCTCTCCGATCGGCCGCGCGCCCGATACACCGCCCGATTCTACATCGGCCTGATCGGCGACTTCGCGGCCCAGGTCATCGCCAAGCCCTGCATCATCGTCGCCAGTTCACTATCCGCGGCTTATGCGATCGTGCTCGGCGCACGCGACCCGGGGCGGTTCCCCGCCCTCGTCCTCATCCAGCCAACCGGGCTCGTTCGCTTGCACGAGGCGCCGTCGACCGGCGGCGATACGGCGCGCTTCGCCTTCGAAACACCCGTGGTCGGCACGGCACTGTTCAACGGGCTCGTCTCCCGACGTTCGCTCCGCTACTATCTCGAGCGCATCTATTCAGACGACTCGCTGGTCACCGCGGACATGATCGACGCCTACTTCTGCACCGCGCATCAGCCGGGCGCCAAGTACGCGCCGGCGGCATTCGTGGCGGGTCACCTCAACCTCGACGTGCGGCGCGCGTTGCGTCGCCTCGCCCAGCCGGCGCTCCTCGTCTGGGGCGAGCACGCCGCCGAGACGCCCGTCGAGGAGGCCCGCGGCTTCCTCGCGGCGAAGCCCGATCTCGATGTGACGATCCTCGACCACGCCGGCGACCTGCCACACGACGAACGACCAGGTGAGTTCATTGACGCCGTCACCACCTTCCTCGACCGGGTGACGACCGCGCGCGAGGAACGGGACGCGGGATCGAGCGCGAAGGCCTAGCGATTCACGGCCGCTGAGCGCTTAGATTGGCGGAATGGCCGAAACGCCCGTAACACTGCTTCGCGCGCATGCGCGCCATGCGCCGTGGAATGCACGTGGTCTCGCCGCGCACGTCACTGCCCTCGTCGATTCGGCTGGATTGCGCCCGACGAACGCGTCGGCGCGCGCTGCGCCAAGCGCGCGTTCCGTACGCTTCTATGTCTCGCACGCACTGCTCGACCGTCCGGAGGGCGCCGGCACCGCCGCGACGTACGGATACCGGCATTTTCTCCAACTGCTCGCCATCAAGATCCGCCAGCGCGAGGGACAGACGCTGGAGACGATCAAGCGCGAGATGAAGGACATGACTGGCGACGCGCTCGAGCGGCGCATCGCCCAGTCGCTCGCCCCGGCGCTCGTCGCGAACCCGGTCTCCCCGCGCACTGAAGACGAGACCCCCGTGTCCTGGCGGCGGATGGCCGTCGCCGAAGGCGTCGAGATCCACGTCCGTGGCGACTCACCCTCCTCGAACCAGGAAGCGCTGGTCGCGATGCGCGAAGCCGTCCGCGCCGCGCTCGGCCGGCAGGAACTGCGTTAGGCAGCTGGCGGCAGGCCGCCATCGTTAGGCAGCCGCGCCAGCCGGCGCGCTAGAGCACCCGCGAAAAGATCACCGACGCCCGTTCCATCAGCTTGTCGGTCCACGGCCGCTGGCGAAATTCGGCCAGCTTGATCTCCTTCGCGAAATTGAGATCTTCCATGAAGATCGCGTCGAGCTGGCGGCCGAACGTCGTGTCGAGCGCGACCAGCATCGACTCGTCGTTGAAGACCATCGAACGGTTGTCGAAGTTCATCGTGCCGACACCGCCCCACATGCCGTCGACGACGATCGACTTCGCATGCATCATCACCGGCTGATACTCGTAGACGCGAACGCCGCCGGCCAGCAGCTGTTCATAGTGCGCGCGGCCGGCACGCCACGTCGTCTTCACATCCGTCTCGCCACTCGTCGTCAGGATTCGCACGTCGGCGCCGCGCTTCGCCGCGCCGATCAGCAACCGGAGGAAGTCGTCGTCAGGCACGAAGTACGAATTGGAGATGTACAGTGACTTCCGCGCACTGGCGATCGACAGGGCGAGATATCGCTCGGCCGCGGTACTGCCCACCGTCGGTGCGGTGTGCAGCACCGTAGCCAGTTGCGTCCCGTCGTGCTTCAGTTCCTTCGGAGGGAAAAACAGGTCGCCGGTCAGCAGCTCGCCAGTCGCCTCGGCCCATCCGGCGGCGAAGGTCGCCTGCAGCGCCATCACCGCCGGTCCGCGAAAGCGCACGTTCGAATCGCGCCACTGATCCTTGTGGCGTCCATCGCCTAACCATTTGTCGTCGAGGCCGAAGCCGCCGGTGTAGGCGACGCTGCCGTCGACCACGATCACCCGGATGTGCGACCGGAACGCTGCCTTGTGCAGGTCGTACCACTTCACCGGACGGAATGTCGCGACGCGCACTCCCGCTTTCTTCAACTCCTCCCAGTAATCGGCCGGCAGGTTCTGCGCACCGAATGCGTCGTTGAGGAAGAGCACCTTCACGCCGGCATGCGCCCGCTCGATGACGATCTTCTTCATCGAATCGGCGACCTGTCCTGGCTGCGCGTAGTACATCTGCAGCGTGATCGATCGCTTCGCCGCGTGCAGGTCGCGCCAGACCTTGGGGTACGTCTGGTCGCCGTTGATCATCACCTCGATCGCATTGCCCTCCTGCAGTTGCATCCCGGTTGACATCTCGAGCGTCGGGAGGAACATCACGTCGTTCACCGCCGGCGGCCCGCTTGGATCACCCGGCGCCCGCACGCGGCTGATCGGTGTTCCGCGCGTGACGGAGAAAAATCCGATGAGCGCGAAGATGAGGACGAACAGTCCAGCAACACCGCCGAGTATGTAGAGCATTATGCGTTTCATGGTTGGTCGTGGTTATATCAGACGGTGTGCCAGATGCTCGTGAGCGGTTGCCCACGAGTGGAATGAACAGCAGTTTCATCGCAATGTCGCTCGCAGTCCGCCGTCGCCCCGCCAGTCGCGCGATCGTCCTCGATCGTGCGCTCGAGGCGTTCCCGCTCTTCCGGCTGAGCGACACATCCGACGACGGAATGATATCCTTCGCGCTCGAATCAGGTGCGCGCTGGCGAGTGCTTGCCGCGCCCGGCGACCGATTGCCCGGCACTTTTGATCAGGATGTGTACGTCGAGCTGCTTCATCGGTTCCACGAGGCGGGCTCGCCCAGCGACGGCGCGGTGTCGTTCACGCTCCACAATTTCCTGCGCTCGATGGGCCGCCGCGTTGACGGACGCACGTATGAACAGCTGCGCGCATCGCTGTCCCGGCTCGAGCGAACAGTCGTCGAATCGACTGGCGCATATCTCGACGCGGCGAGCGGTCGCCCCGTCGATGGTGCGTTCACGCTGCTGAATTCCGTGCTCATCGAACGGCGACGTTCGAATGATCGCGACCAGCTCACGCTCTTCTCGTCGTTCACCGCGAGTGAACCCGGCGACGCGCGCATCGTCATCGCGCCGTTCATCCGCGCCAATATTGCGGCGAGTCACGTCGTGACACTCTCCGCACCGCGATACCTCGCGCTTTCATCACCGGTCGCGCGACGCCTCTATCGCCTGCTCGAGGTCGCGCGTGAAAACGGTGCACTCACCTGGCGCGTCGAGCTCACACGCCTCGCCGAACAGCTTCCGCTCACGCAGCGCTATCCCTCGCACCTGCAACGCGTGCTGCAACCTGCCCACGAAATGCTCGTCGCCGCAGGGCTGTTGCGCGACGCTGTCGTCAGGCAGAACAAACGCGAGTGGTACGTCGATTACATGCTCGGTTCTCGCCTTGCCTGACGTGACGCGCGCTACACTGAGCTCGCGCTCTGATGGAATACCGGTAATCTCGCTGCGCGGCAGCACTGGCCTTCGTCGCCCGAACTTTGCATCCTTCTCGCACGCAAACCCTCACCCGTACTGGAGAACGCTCTGATGGCGACCAAGCTCGACAAGACGATCAAGCGTGAGATTGAGATGGACGGCACCGCCTACATGGTGACCATCTCCCCCGAAGGCGTGAAGCTCACGCAGAAAGGGTTTCGCAAGGGACGCGAGATCACGTGGAAGCAACTCTGGGCCAGCGGCACTGAAGAGGGAGCGCAGTAGGTCTCGCGCGCGAACGCGGGAACGTTCCGCGTTCACGCGCGGTAAGTATCCGAGAGCAGTTACTTCTTCTCGCGAGTCGAGTCCCTTCCGTATGCCTCGTTTACGTCGCGCCGCAATCGCCGGCCTGGTCATCGTTCCGCTGATCGCTGGCGGCTTCCTCGTGCAGGAAAAGTCGGCCCGTGATGGCGCCCGCCTCCTCGGCGACGTCCTCGAGCTCGTCCAGGATCGCTTCGTCGACACGCTCGACGCGTCGACTCTCTACGAGAAAGCCGCGCGCGGACTCGTCAAGGAGTTGAACGACCCGTACAGCGAACTCTATTCGCCCAAGCAGCGCGAGGCACTCTCGCGACAGATCAATGGGCACTACGGCGGCGTCGGGATGCTCATCCAGCCGCTCGAAGGCGGCGGCGTCGCCGTCAGCCGCGTCTTTCCGAATACGCCGGCAGAGAAGGCGGGCATTCGCGAAGGCGACCGCATCATCCAGATCGACACCGCCGGCACTCGTGGCTGGACGACCAGCCAGGTGTCGGAAACGTTGCTCGGCACGCCGGGCACCAGGGTGCAGGTCAAGTTCGCACGACCGGGCGTTACCGAATCGATCGGCGTGAACTTCACGCGCGCCGAGATTCACATCCCCGCAGTGCAGTACTCGATGATGCTCGACCAGAAGACGGGCTACTTCCCGCTTCTCCAGTTCAACGAGACCGCGGCCGATGAATTCGAGTCTGCGCTCAACACCCTGGTCAAGCAGGGTGCGACGTCGGTCGTCGTCGATCTCCGCGACAATCCCGGCGGTATTCTCGAGCAGGCGATCAAGATCGGCGACTTGCTGCTCGATAACGGTCAACAGATCAGCAGCGTTCGCGGACGAGGACCGGATCAAAAGGCCGCATTCACAGCGAAGGGCGCGGCGCGGTTCAAGGATCTCCAGCTCGTCCTGCTGACAGACAATTACACCGCCTCGGCCGCCGAGATTGTCGCTGGCGCGCTGCAGGATCACGATCGCGCGCTGATCGTTGGCCAGACCTCGTTCGGCAAAGGTCTCGTCCAGACGGTCTATCCACTAGACGGCGGCTGGGCCCTCAAGATGACCACGGCGAAGTGGTACACGCCGAGCGGACGGTCCATCCAGAAGGAGCGGAAGCTTCTCCCCGATGGCCGGTTCGTCGAGGTGACTCCCGACTCGCTCGAGACCGACTCGGCCCGCAAGGCACGTCCCGTCTTCCGCAGCGACGCTGGCCGCATCGTCTACGGTGGCGGCGCGGTCACCCCTGACGTCGTGGTCAAGGAAGACACGTTGACGACCGCGGAACAGACGCTGGCCAAGCTCCTCGC
Source organism: Gemmatimonadaceae bacterium (assembly GCA_046593895.1). GTDB lineage: Bacteria > Gemmatimonadota > Gemmatimonadetes > Gemmatimonadales > Gemmatimonadaceae > JABFXC01. The sequence continues at coordinate 7,592 of JBKJQR010000271.1, forward strand.
TCCGAAGTCCGCGGCGTATTTCACCGTCATCGGCGACTATGCGCTCGAGCTGCGTCCGAGCGTGAAGGAGAGCTTCGTGCTGCAGCCGGCATGGCGCGAAGAGCTCTACCGGAGAATGGGCGCCGCCGGGATTCAGATCGACCGCAAGGTCTTCGACGCCGGGCAGGCACTGGTCAATCGCGAGCTCGAGCAACGGATCGCTCGCGTCGCATTCGGCGACGCCGCCGCGCGACGTCGCTCGCTGAGGGACGATGCGCCACTGCGGAAGGCGCTCGACCTGTTGTCCACCGGTTCGTCGCAACGCGATCTTCTCGCGCGGGCGGCGGTGGCGACGCGCGGTACGCACTGACCGCGACCCGCTGACGATCGACATCGCGCGCGCCGCCGCTCCCATCGGAGCGGCGGCGCGCGTCGTTACGGACATGGGGTCGTCACTCCGCTCGATCGGTGATTGCTGTCGGATCGCACGAGACGTAAAATCACAGCTCCCCCTCCAACAGGATGTCTCGTGGGTTTTCTGATAATTCCTGGCGTGGCGGCGATCGTCGCGCTTCTCGTCGTGACCAAGTCGATCAAGATCATCGGCCAGGCTGAAGTCATGGTGATCGAGCGCCTCGGCCGCTTCAACCGGCTCGGTCGCTCCGGGTTGAATGTGCTGATTCCCTTCGTCGAGAAGCCGCGGACGATCGACGTCCGGTATTTCGGGACCGACGTCAACGGCGCGAAACGGATCAGTGCCGGCTCGACGGCGCGCATCGACCTCCGCGAGCAGGTGCTCAACTTCCCCAGCCAGCCGGTGATCACGAAGGACAACGTCACCATCGACATCGACGCTGTCATCTACTATCGCGTCGCCGATCCGCAAAAGGCGACGTACGCCGTGCAGAACCTTCCCTACGCCCTCGAGACGCTGACGCGAACCACCCTCCGCAACATCGTCGGCGAGATGGAGCTCGACCAGACGTTAGGCAGCCGCGACACGATCAATCGCCGGATGCGGGAAGTGATCGAGGAAGCATCGATCGGCTGGGGCGTCGACGTCACGCGCGTCGAGCTGCAGTCGATCGAGCCGCCGCGCGACATCCAGCAGTCGATGGAGCTGCAGATGCGCGCCGAACGCGAGCGCCGCGCACTCGTCACCGGCGCCGAGGCGAGCAAGCGCGCCGCGATTCTCGAGTCCGAAGGACAGCGTGAAGCGCAGGTGCGGAAGGCCGAGGGCGAGAAGGAAGCGGCGATCCTCCGCGCACAGGGATTGGCTGAGGGTCGCGTCGCCATGGCGACGGCCGAGGCCGACGCCATCCAGCGCATCGCCGCCGCGCTGCCTGACGGTCAGGTATCGATGTACATGCTCGGCCTCAAGTATCTCGAGGCGCTTCCCCAGATGACGCAGGGGAAGGGAACGACGATCTTCCTCCCGACAGAAGCATCTGGAGTAATGGGCGCACTCGGTGGCATGCGCGCGCTGCTCGAGCGCTCCGGCCCGCAGCCCGCCGACGCGCCGGCGCCTCCGCGCCCGATCCCCGCTACGTCAGCACTCCGCCCGCCCGACGACTCGGCGAAAAAGGACTGATCGTGGTCGAGCCGATCACGCGGGACCGCGCCGAGCGAATCGTCCGTGCGCACGCCTGCGAGAAATGCGGGGAGTACAGCTACAAGCGCCTCGTGGTGAAACCGGCCAACGATGGGCAGAAGGAGGTCGGTGCTGTCTGGAATGGCGTGAAGGTCTGCGGCGTCTGCGGCCACGAACAGGAAATCGGTCTCGATGCGGAGGGCGACATCGTCTACACGAGCTGATCGGCGCGGGCGTTTTTTCCGTCACGCATCGCTCAATCGGTTTCGCGCATCACACATCGGTTTCGCGGTTTCCTGCATCACGCATCCCCACGCCCCACGCCCCACGCCGCACGCCGCACGCAGGCTTGCCTTTCCCCCGTCGCGTTCCCACCTTCGATTCATGCCCCCGATCAACGTCGCCACCCTTCTTCCCGGAGCTCGTGTGCAGCACGAGCTCCGCGTCGTCGAACGCGACATGAAGAAGACGAAGAATGGCGATCCCTACGCACTACTCACCCTCGGCAACCGGCACGGCGAGATAAAGACAGCTCCCGTCTGGCACGACAAGCTGCACTGGGTGGATGGCGCCGAACCCGGCACCATCGTCCAGGCGATCGGCGAGGTCAAAACGTATGTCGATGGGACGCGCGCCAAGCGGCAGCTCGAGCTCAGCGCGCCGCTGCGCATCGTCGCCAGCAGCGCGATCAACCTCGACGAGTTCCTTCCGCGCGTTGATGACGACCTCACCACGCTCTGGTCTTCACTCGACAAGGTCCGCGGCGAGGTGACTTCGGCAAAGCTCCGGAAGGTTCTCGCTGTGTTCTACGACGACGACCTGTTCCGCCTCCAGTTCGAGAAAGCGCCGGCGTCGACGCGCGGTCATCACGCCAAGGTCGGCGGGCTGCTCCGGCACGTGACCGAAGTGACGTTCATCGCCCGCACGATCGCCAACTCGATGCGCACCGGAGCAGTGAATCCGGTGAATCTCGACCTCGTCATAACGGGCGCCCTGCTGCACGACGTCGGGAAAGTCGAATCCTACCGCGTCTCGCCCATCGGCTTCGAGACGACGCCATGTGGTCACCTCGTCGGCCACATCGTCCTCGGCGCCCTCATGCTCGAGCGCCGGCTCGCCGCGTTAGGCACGCCGATCTGTTCCGAGCAGCAGCTCCTCGAGCTCCAGCACCTGATCCTCGCCCACCACGGCGCGCTGGAGTTCGGGAGTCCGATTCGCCCGATGACGCTCGAGGCGGAGATCGTTCACTGGGCCGATGAGTCGTCGGCCAAGGCGAACAGCTTTGTCGAGTCGGCCAGCGATCCGTCGAACTTTGCCGGCGGCGGGGAGTTCTCCGAGCGAGTCTGGATGCTCGATAATCGCCGCCTCTGGCAGCGTCCGCACGGCTGGGAGTAAATCCGCGCTGCGCGCCGCGCAACGCGTTGTTGCCGCTGCCCTGGCGGCCGCCTAACGCCTGACCCGATATGCGCCATTTCCTCGCGTTTCCACTCGCCGCGTTCCTGACGACGGCAGCCGCCCTCTCCGCGCAGACGCCGCTCGCCGGTTACGCCGACGCCTTCGAGACGCGTGCCGGCGAAGCGACGCCTGTGATCGCGTACGACGTGCGCATCGACACCACTCGATCTCGCCTCTCGATCGTGATGCGGATTGCACGCGCGCCGGCATCGGTGCGCATCGCGATCCCGCGCTGGGCGCCAGGCGCCTACCGCCTCGTCGATTTCGCGGCGCGCTTGCGTGCGGTCACCGTGATAACGAGCGCCGGTGAGCGCCGCGTCGCCGACAGCGCGCTCGCTGGCCATTCGGTGTGGCCTGCACCGGCCGACGCCCCGCTCGCCGTGCCAGGCGGCGCGCTCGAAGTTCGCTACGAAATCATCGGCGACAGCGCGCCGAACAACCGCGCGTTCCTCCGCTCGTCCGGGGCGTTGATCGACGGACCCGCTACTTACCTCTACCTGCTCGGGCAGACGCTGACGCCAGCACGCGTTCGCTTTGATATCCCGCCCAGTTGGCGAATCGTTACCGGCCTCACACCGACCGCTGACTCGAGCGCGTTCTTCGCGCCGAGTTACGACGTGCTGATCGACTCGCCGGTGCTCTTCGGTGACCGGAGATCGCTCGCCGTCAGGCAGCTCGATGTCGCCGGAGTGCCGCACCGCGTCGCCTGGTGGCGCCGCCCCGGCGCCAATGCGTTCGACACGACGTCATTCACTGCTCCCATCGCAAAGATTGTCGAGCAGACAGTCCGGATCTTTGGCTGGATTCCATACCGCGACTACAGCTTCCTCTTCATCGATGGCACAGGTGGTGGTCTCGAGCACCTCAACTCGACCACGATCGGAGTCAGCGCCGCCGCGATCGCGCGCAATCCGCGCGCGCATCTCGACGTGACCGCGCACGAGTACTTCCATCACTGGAACGTCAAGCGCATTCGCCCTGCCGCGCTCGGCCCCTTCGACTATCAGCGCGTCACGCGAACACGCTCGCTCTGGCTCAGCGAGGGAGTGACCGATTACTACGCCGGCGCGATCGTGCGCCGTGCTGGCTTGATCAGCGAGACGGACGCGCGCAATGCGCTCGCCTCGTCGATCGAGAGTTATCTCGCCAATCCGGCAAGCGCGTTCCTTTCGCCAGAGCGTTCGAGCTTTACGGCGTGGGATCCACCGACGGTGAACCACGGCTATTCGCTCTCCTACTACCTCTCCGGCGCGTTGCTCGGCGAAATTCTCGACGTTCGCCTGCGTACGCGCAACGAGGCGAGCGGCGCCATGGACGCACTGATGCGGCGCCTCCGCGACCGGTACGCCGGAGCACACGGGTTCACCGATGCCGATCTACAGCGTGAGGCGGCGGCTGTCTGCGGCTGCGAGATGCAGTCCTTCTTCGCCGCATACGTCGCCGGCGGCAAGCCGCTCCCGCTGGCCGACTTCGCGCGAGCGTTAGGCTGGAGCCTGGTTGTCGAGCGCGGCGCGGCGCGCGACAGCGCGGGCCGGCCATTGCCCGATCGGCGCGCCGCGCTCACGCCTTACGGTGGCGCCGGCAGCGCCGGTGGTCCGATGGGCGGCGCGCTCAAGCTGTCGATTGGCGATCCCACCTCCGCCTGGGGGCGCGCCGGACTCTCCACCGGCGACACCGTAGTCTCGGTGAATGGTGCATCCGTGCTCGACCAGGCTGCGTTTCGTGCGACACTCGCCGCACTCGCCATCGGCGACAGCGTCGCCGTTCGCGTGCGGCGTGGTGGCGAACGCACTTTCGTCGTGCACGTCACCGGCTACGACCGCGTCACCGTTCGCCTCGACGACGTGGCCTCGCTCACTGCTGCCCAGCATCACGCCCGCGACCACTGGATGCACGGCAGCGCGACGGGCGCGCCCTAGCCGGGCGTTCGGGAGAGCCGCGGCGAAGAGAGCGGAACGGTCCGGCCATCGAGGACGTTCTTGTTGCATGGCCGATCGCATCCTCAGAGCGTCACTCACGATCCCGCTTCCTCGGGACCGTGTATTTCCGTTTTTCGCCGCCGCCGAGAATCTCGAGCGGATCACCCCGCCGGAGATGAGCTTCCGCATCACGTCGCCGCAGCCGGTCGAGATCCGCGAGGGCGCGCTCATCGATTATACCATCCGCCTGCACGGATTCCCCATGCGGTGGCGGACCGAGATCACCCGCTGGAATCCGCCGTACGAGTTCGTCGATACGCAGCTGCGCGGCCCGTACGCGCTCTGGGTGCACACGCACCGGTTCAGCGAGACTCCGGGCGGCACGACGATCGACGACGAGGTCCGCTATCGGTTGCCGTTCTCCCCGCTCGGCGACATCGCGCTTCCGATAGTGAAACGCCAGCTGGATCGAATCTTCCGGTACCGTCAGCTCGCCGTGCAGCGGCTGTTACTGGGGGCCGGCTCGCTGGCTCTTCGCTGAGTCAGCGGGTCCGCGTACCGCCACGATAGGCGGCCATTCGATCTTGTGCGAGTACTTCGAGCCGAAGACGGCTTTCAACGTTGCGTGCGGGTCGTCCGTTCTCACTACAGCATCAACGTGAGTCGCGACATCGAGCGGTCGGTCGAAGGTGCGGTAGCGTCGAAAGCCGTGACAGAAACACCACGGTCCTTTGCGGACGGCGTTCCCGAGCCAGATGTCCGGCGCGCCGATGATCGTGAACGCGTAAAAGAGATTCATCGAGCGCGTCGCGGGGAGGTCGCCGAGCGCGGTACCACGCGGAAGCGACCCGTGCTTCCCCCACTGGACGTCGAATGCGGGCGAACCCTTGCGTCGCCAGTCGGTATGCAGGATCCGGCCGTGCCAGTAGGTCCAGAGGTCGGTTGGGACTCGAGTCGCCGGGTCGAAGCCTACCCAGACGACTTCCTCGTCGGTGGGCACGGTGAACGGAATCCACGCACCATGCACGTCGTCACGCCAGAGCAGGTGATACGCGATGATCGGACGGGTCGGATGCACGACGGCGACAACGCGCGACAGTGGGAACGTCTCGTCACGCTGCAGGTATAACGTGGGCGCCAGTGCGCGCGCGAGGATATCGACGCTGTCGCCGGCTGTGGCGACGCCCGCGATGGGCACGACGCCACGCGGCGGGATGTGCGCGTGAGGCCCGCAAGCGGCGAGCTGAACGACGGCGACCACGATGAAGATTGCCTTCGGCGAGGGATGGAGACGCAAGTCTTTTTCCTACTTTGCGTTAGAGACTAGACCGGTTATCTTTTTCGAGGGCGCGGCAAGCGCTGCCCTCGTGTTCTACACCGCAATGCCAGTTCAGGAGTTGCCATGAGAAAGCCCCGTCCGGCGACATATAATCCGGCCCAAGCTCTCCATCTGATCGCCAGTGACCGTACCGGTTCCCCGCTGAGTTGTCCGTCGTGCTCCGGCCCGATCGAGCGCTCGCCAGACCAGGTTCCCCCTCTGCCACGCTCGCACGTCACGCTGCGCTGCAACAAGTGCGGTCGGATCGCACGCTACATCGCCGGCGCCGCCTGACGATTGCCTCGCGCCGGTTGATCATCCCTGATCACGCCGGCGCGACACCGCATCCGCCGCTGGCGGCGTGCACAAATCTTGCCCCGCCTCGCCATGTACGTGCTGCGCCTCTAGCGCGCGTCATGTGCAGTTCTTGTCTTGGCGATTGCGCTGGAAGACGCGGTAACTGTCGACGCGCCCGGACCGGCGCGATCAGGCGGCGTCGAATCAGCGAGAGGTACGCGACATGGCACGCATCACTGGCACCGTGAAGTGGTACAATGACGCGAAGGGCTATGGTTTCATCTCGCCCGAGGGCGGCGCGGACGTGTTCGTCCACTACAGCGCGATCCAGGGCGGTGGCTTCAAATCCTTGCAGGAAGGCGATCGCGTCGAGTTCGAAATCGTTCAGGGCCAGAAAGGTCCTCAAGCCGCGGATGTGACGAAGCCCGCCTGACCGCGCGCAATCGAAATACCCAAAGGCTCCGCGTTCGCGGAGTCTTTCGCATTTCTCCCCCGCGCACGACGCCGTTGACGTTCGCCAGTCGACGAGTGACCGCGGACACAGCGCAGTCCACGGCGGCCGGACGCTGGGATCGGGTGACCGCAGGTCGCCTCGGCTCGTCTGCCCTTCGTATGGCTCC
>JBKJQR010000099.1:0-5725 GCA_046593895.1 Gemmatimonadaceae bacterium
ATGGAGCGACGCACCCAGTTCGTCGCGCAGTGGCCGCACACGGTCGGTCGCTTCGAGCAGGATGCGATCGATCTCGCGCAGCTCCTCCGCTTCGAGTTCACGGATCTTGTTGCCGAATTCGATCGCTGCTGGCGGCTCGACGAACAGCGTCCCCCCCGTCTGCGAGGAGTCGTGCACGATGCCCCCGATCGCCACCTGCCCCCCGCGGCGCACCGGCATCACGTAGCGGCCATTGCGCACCGTGACGGACGCGTCAGGCACCCGGTGATGCTCCTCGAGCCGGGCCATCTCCCGCTCGATGATCCGGATCAGCGCGCCGTGCGCAGCGGCCAGCTCGCGGCGGATCCCGCGCAGCGCCGGCGACGCGTCGTCACGCACCCGGCCTTCCTCGTCGACGACCCGCTCGATCGCGTCCTCGATCGGCCGGTCCTCGGTGAGCTGGTCGCGCAACCGCGCGAGCACGGCGCGCCCCGCTGCCGGTCGCGGCGCGTCGCCTAACGACGCGCGGCTCCGTCGCGATGAGCGGAGTATGATTCCGACGCCGAGCAGCTCCGGGCCGTTGAGCCCCGCCCCCTCCACCCGCAGCCGGCGCAGTGCGGCGGCGACGTCGGGAATCGCCTCGGGACCCCAGGGCTCGTCGCCGTGTACGAGAGCGCGCATCCCGGCGACTCGCGCATGCTCGCCCTCCAGCCACTCGCGGTCGACTCGCGGTTCCAGCGACCGGACCTCGGCGGCGCCCAGCGTCGACGACGCGCGCTCGGCGACCACCGCGAGGGCGCGCGGCAGGTCGAGGAGGGCGAGTGCATGCGGATTCATCGGGGCGTGGCGGGCGGCGGGGTCTCGAAAGATAGTCGTCGGGGACGGACGCGGCGACGGCGTCATTCGTGCGTTGTCAGAGCCGCCTGTCGCGAGCCGCGGCTGCCTACATCGATCTCCAGGGGAATCCATGCTCAGGTCCGTCGCCGCGTTTGCCGCTGCCCTCATCGTCGTCGCCTGTGGTGGCGGCGACGGGTCGAAGACCACCCGCCCCGGGACGGTCGCATCCGTCACACTCTCGCAGCCGTCGGCGACGATCGACGTCGGCGCGACACTCATCCTGACCGCGACCGCGAAGGACGCTTCGGGAAACGTGATCACCGGGCGCACGACGACGTGGACTTCGTCCAACAGCAGCGTCGCGACCGTCGATAACGGCATCGTGACCGGCATCTCGGTAGGCACCGCGACGATCACCGCGACGATCGACGGCAAGCCCGCGAGCGCACTGATCACCGTGCAGCTACCCCCGGTCGCGAGCATCACGATCGCCCCGGCGACAAAAACGCTCACCGTCGGCGCGAGCTTCCAGCTCCTCGCGACGGTGAAGGACGCGAACGGCAATCCCCTCAGCGGGCGCACGGTGACGTGGACGTCCTCCGACGCGACGAAGGTGACCGTCTCATCGACCGGCCTCGTGACCGGAGTCGCACTGGGCAGCGCGATCATAACGGCGACCAGCGAGGGCAAGTCCGCCACCGCCACGATCACGGTGTCCGATGGCAAGCCACCGGTGATCGGGGCGATCGCTCCCGACACGATCGAGCCGGGGATTACCGTGACGATCACTGGCACCGGCTTCGAAGCGAATCCGCCTGACAACACAGTGACCATCGGCGGGATACCCGTCTTCGTGACGGCGGCGAGTGCAACGCAGCTGTCGTTCGTCCTTCCGGCGGAGTTCCCCTGCCTTGCGACGCAGCGGGCGACGGTGGTCGTCACGACCAGCCTCGGCACGACCTCGGCGCAGCGGCCGCTGAAAGTCGCGATCACGCGCTCGCTCGCAGTTGGTGAGTCGCTGCTCCTCACCGATGTCGCGGCGGTCGCCTGCAACGAGCTGGCGCCGACCGGCGGGCGCTACCTGATGAGCGTTTACAACACGAGCACGGCCCCGAGGTCCACAGCCTCGTTCGAGTTGAAGGGCAACATGGCACCGACCCCGACGCCGGCGATCGGGCTCGCGGCGCGGTCCGTCGCGCCGATTCGGGCGTCAATTACGCCGCTGAGCGCGGGCGCCGCGGCGCAGATGGCGCAGCAGCGTGATCGTCAGGCAACCGCGAATCGCGAACACGCGCGGCTTCTCGAAAACGATCGCGCGCTCGTTCGCAGTCTCGGAACGACGCGACGGGGCACGGGTACGGCGAGCCGGACGTCCGCTCGTCCGTCGCTCGGCGTCTCGACATCGGTGAGCGGCGCGAGTTCGCCCTCGCTCGCCGTCGTGCCGTTGACCGTCGGCGCGTACACATCGCTCAAGATCCGCGATACACTTAACACCTGCAAGACATTCAAAACGGTGCGCGCACGGGTCGTTTTCGTCGGCGCGAAGAGCGTGGTGCTCGAGGACAGCATCTCGCCGACGCGCGGCACAATCGACACCGTCCTGACGAACATCGGCCAGCAGTTCGACAACGTGATGTACCCGATCCTCACCCAGAACTTCGGCGACCCGCTGGCCTACGACCCGCAGACCGACAACAACGGCCGCATCCTGATGCTGTTCACGCCGCGTGTCGACAGCCTCGGTGGCTCGGCGGGCACGCTGCAGGGATTCGTCTCGGCGTGCGACCTCTATCCGCCGACGATCGATCCGTCAGTCGCGGCGAGCAATCAGGCCGAGATCTTCTTCGCCCGCGTGCCGGCGAGCGCGGCGCAGGTGAGCAGTTTCCGGCGCGGGATTTACGGGACCGTCATCCACGAATCGAAGCATCTGGCGGCGAACGCCGAGAAGTTCGCGCGCAACGCCAGATTCCTCGAGGAGAGCTGGCTCGAGGAGGGCACGGCCCAGGTCGCGCTCGAGCTCTATGCGCGCACGCGGCCCCAGTACGCCGGCGTGACCTGGAAGTCTGACGCGACGTATCTCCAGACCGTCTACTGCGACGTGCGGCCAAATTTTGCGGGACGTTGCAATGGCGCGCTGTTCCTCGACGCCGATCCCTTGTTCGAGCTGCATGACTACGAGCGCGCTAACGAGACGAAGAGCTTCCTCTCGCGGGCGAGCGACGACATCACGATCTATGGGAGCGCCTGGCAGTTCGCCCGCTGGGCGACCGACCAGTATGCCACTGTCGAGGGCGACTTCCTCAAGTCCATTGTGCTCGAGACGAACCTCACCGGCGTCGCCAACATCGTCGATAAGACGCACCGGCCATTCGCCGAACTCGATGGCTGGTTCACCCTCGCGCTCCTCGCCGACGACTTTCCCGGCTTCACCCCGCCGGCGGACGCGAAGTACATCTTCCCGAGCTTCAACACACCCGACATTTTCGCCGGCGCAGCGACCGATTTTCCGAACAGTTTCGTTGCGTCACCGCTCAACACGCACGTCATAACGTTCGGCGACTTTACCGTTCCCGTGCCGGCGCTGGCCGGAGGGTCAGGGTCGTTGTTCAACCTGTCCGGTACCCAGACGGGGGCGCAGGCGATTGGGCTCCGCGCGCCAGGCGGGGGCCCGATCGGTACAGCCACCACGCTTCGCATCGTGTTCCTTCGCGTCCAGTGAGTACTCTCCGCGTCGGCGCGATCGGACTCGGCGCGTTGGTCGCGCTTTCGGCGCCAGCCTGCGGGCGCGCGCCGGGTCGCGCGGACAGTGCGACGAGCATCGCCGGCGGCGACAGCTCGCGCGCCGGCATCGCCGTTGGCGGGGACTCGTTGTCGATGGCGCCGGCACCGGTGGCAACAACACCGCCCGCCGGCGTGCCCGCCTCGTCCGCGAAGCCGTCCGCGCACCCTGTCACGTCGCCCGGCGCGCCGGGGCAGGCGGCCGCCGCGGCCGATACGCTCCGCGGTATCGTCGCTGTCGTCGGCAGCGCCGTCGACGAACATGTCGTCGTCAGGCCTAACGGTGGTGGACCCGCCGTCACGGTGCTCGGCCGCGAGGCCCCGGCGCTCGGCCGGCTGAGCGGGGCCGAGGTCTGGATCGCCGGCACCCCCGCCCCGATGCGCGGTTTCACCGCCAGTCGGTTCCTCGTCCGATCGGTCGATGGCGCGGCCGCGATTGACGGGACGCTCGCCCGCCGTAGCTCCGGCTATGTGATCGTGACGACCGCCGGCGGAGCCGAACGCTCGCTGGCAAAACCGCCGGCGGCGCTCGTCACGCATGTCGGCGCCCGCGTCTGGATCACCGGGTCGCTCGACACTGGGGCACTGGCCTTCGGCGTGATCAGCGAGCGGTAATCGCCGCAGCGCCGCTGCCGCTCTAACGCTACTTCCCCGCCAGCTCCTCGCGCGCGACCGCGTTGATCGCACCGCCCTCGGCGCGTCCCTTAAACTGCGGCATGACCTTGCCCATCACCGCGCCGATCGTCGTCGCGCCGCCGGCGATCGCGCCCTTCACGGCCGCGCGCAGCTCCGCGGGATCGACCGCCGCCGGGAGAAATTTCTCCAGCCCCGCCACTTCGACGCGCTCGCGGTCGGCCAATTCCTGCCGCCCCCCCTTCTCGAACATCTCGACCGATTCGCGCCGCCGCTTGATTCCCTTCCGCAGCACGTCGATGACGTCATCGTCGGTGAGCTCGCGCATCAACTCGATCTTCCGATTCTTTGCATCCGAGATGATGGTCGAGAGCAACAACGTCTGCGGCTTGTCCTGCGCCTTGCGCGATGCGTTCAGCTCGGACTGCAGCGTGGTAAAGAGTTGCGACATGACCTTGAAAGTAGGAGTGCGCCAATCGGAGTCAAGCGCGGGCGGGGGTGGGCCGTGCGTGGACGTGCGCGCTACGCTGTTCAGATACGCGGATTTTCGAAACAGCCTTTGGCGACGAACTCTTCGCGCCGTTTTTCCGCCGTCGCAGTTACCGCCGTCGCTCAACGCTAACGGCTAAGGGCTAACGGCTGAAGGGTAACGGCTAATGGCTAACGGCTTGCACTTCATGGCGCCGCGCCGAACTCCCAGCGGATCGGGCGCGCCACCTTGCAGCCGCGGACGGTGGACGGCGTGAACTTCCACTTCGGCAGTACGTCGACGATCGCGTTGGCGAAGTCGTCGTCGGTGGACGAGACGATCTCGATCGACGAGCGCTCCACCCCACCGAGCGAGTCGACGGTGAAGGCAACGATCACCTGCTGCCCCTTCTGCTTCTCCTCGGGATAGTCGGGCTCTGGATTGCCGCGACGCTGCTTTGGCGGACGCGCCACGCTGTACCAGCTCTGCACGAGCGCCCCGCTGAATTCCGTCGAGCCGAAGCGCACTAGAAGTGGGAGCGAGTCGCCGATGAATCGGCCGGGCAGTCGGCGCGTCGTGTCCTTGAGCGCCATGACCACCGCGCTCAGTGCGCGATTGTCGAACGTCAGCGCACCAGATGAGTGCTCGATCCGCGGTTTTGACGTGCTCCCGTCGCGCCGAAACACGAAGGCGACATCGAGCGCCCGCTTTGGAAGCGGCAACGTGACCGGCCAGTTGCGTCCGATCTCCTCGAGTGTTGGTCGCAGCCACGCCGAATCGAGAAAGGTCGTGTCGTGCACGACGATCGTCACGGCATAATCATCCGGCCCCGGCACGTAGCAGTTGAGCGCGGCGCGCGCCGGAAAGCTCGACATCGGTGTCGGCTGCTTGAACTGGCAGCCCCCGGTGGCGAGCAGGGCGAGCGTTAGGCAGCGGTACGCTTTCATCCCGGCGGCCAGCCCATGACGCGCCCGCCGAGCAGGTGCAGGTGCAGGTGAAACACCGTCTGCCCCGCGTCGGCGTTCGTGT
>JBKJQR010000181.1:0-5161 GCA_046593895.1 Gemmatimonadaceae bacterium
CGAACTCACCTCGATCCTCGAAGACCAGATCGGAACCGGCGAGCAGGTCAGTCACCGTCCGCGAGACCAGCACCTCGCCGGCGCCCGACAGCTCGGACACGCGCGACGCCAGATGCACGGCGACCCCGCCCATGTCGTCCCCCCGAATCTCGCACTCCCCGGTGTGCAGCCCTGCACGAATCTCAATTCCGAGCTGTCGAGCGCCGGCGACGATCGCCTGTGCGCAGCGAATCGCACGCACGGGACCGTCGAAGCTCGCGACGAACCCGTCACCGGTGTTCTTGATCTCACGACCGCGAAATCGCTCGAGCTCGCGGCGCACCAGCGCATCGTGCGCATCGAGCAGCCCACGCCAGCCGGTATCGCCGAGCTCGGCCGCGTGTTGCGTTGCGCCGACGATGTCGGTGAACAGAATGGTCGCGAGCACGCGGTCCGGATCGGCTGCTCCGCGGGTGCCGGTCAAAAACTCTTCCGCCTCGTCGAGCACTTCGTCCTGGTTGCCAACCCAGAACAGGTGGTCCGCCCCCGGCAGCTCTACGAAGCGGGCGTCGGGCAAGTGCTCGGCGAGGTATCGGCCCGTCTCGACGTTGAACATTCGATCGCCGCTTCGGTGAAGGACGAGAGTTGGCGCCTTGACGGTCGGAAGCACCGAGCGCACGTCGGCATCGGCGAGGCTTTCGATCAGCGTCCGTGCGTCGGCCGGGCTGGCCGAGAGGCGCTGAAAGCGCGCAAACCACCGACGGAACTGCGCGTCCCCGCCGACGCTCGGAGCCCATGCGGAGAGCGCGACCCCGGTACCCCATCCTTCCTCCATCCGCCGCGCGAACTCCCGCGTCCGACCGGGATCGGCGCCGAAGGGATAGTCGGGCGCGCTCAGCACTCGCGCGGCGGTGCCGTAGAGAACGATCGACTGCACGCGCTCCGGATAGGTCGCCGCGAACAGCAGGGTCAACGGGCCTCCCTCCGAGACGCCGAAGAGCGCGGCTCGCTCGACGCCGGCAGCGTCCATCACGGCCCGGATGTCGTCCATCCGCTCTTCCAGCAACGGCAGCCGGCCGGTCCGGTCGGAAAGACCTGTCCCGCGCTTGTCGAAGAGCGTCACCCGCGCGAACGACGTGAGTCGTCGGAAGAACCTCGCGAGAGACGGTTCCTCGGTCGCAGCCTCGAGGTGCGAGACGAATCCCGGAACGAACACGAGGTCGAGTCCGCTCTTCTCGTCGCCGAGCACCTGATACGCCACGTGGACGTCGCCGCTCTTCGCGTACCGGATCGGCGGAGTCTCTATCGCCGGCGACTCAGTCTTCGGCGAGTCGCGCGGCGAGGCTCGCGAGGATCTTCTGCTGGATCTGCGGCGACTCCTTGAGCAGACGCGTGAAGGCTCGGTCGGTGATCAGGAGTGCCTGCACCGGAGACGTCGTCGTGACCGTCGCGTTCCGAGGAGCGCCGGTCAGCAAGGCAGCCTCGCCGAAGAAACTCATACCGCCCTTGTCGGCGACAAGCGCCTCCCAGCGCGCCGAACCTCGACCGTCCCGTCGACGACAATGATGAACTCGCGCCCGGTCGCTCCCTCCTGGATCAGCGTGCTCCCCTCCGGAAAGTTGACCTCGTCCGCGATCGCCGCGATCTCGGCGAGCTCGCGCCCTGAGCATTCGGAAAACAGCGGCACCTGCTTCAGCAGCGCGATCTTCGCGTCCTTCTTGAACATGGGCAGATCGTACGCCGCCTGATCCGTCGGCGTCGCGCAGTCAGCGCCTCGTAACACCGCCGGCTGACCAGTCACGGCTCCCGTGTGGATAACGAATGCCGGGGAAAATTCAGAGGCACACGTCCAATCGCTGTGATGACAGAGCCGGGCAGTTGCTCGGGGCACCTGCTCAGCTTGCCCTCTACGCTTGGGAGATGGATCGGCCGGAGACTCGGTATGCGCGCAGCGGGGATGTCTCGATCGCCTACCAGGTGTTCGGTGAGGGGCCCTTCGACATCGTCTTCGTCCCGCCCTACGTCTCGAACGTGGAGCTCGTGTGGGATCTGCGGATACGAGCCGAGGGAATGCTGCGCTGCGCCGAGTTCGCGCGCGTGATCATCTTCGACAAGCGCGGCACAGGCCTTTCGGATCGCATGCCCGGCGCCCCGTCGCTCGAGGAGCGCATCGACGACGTGCGCGCGGTGATGGACGCCGCCGGGTCGAGCGCGGCGGCGTTCGTGGGGGTGCAGGAAGGCGCCCCGATGAGCTTGCTCTTCGCCGCCACCTACCCGGACCGCTGCATCGCACTCGTCCTCCACGACGCCTACGCACGCGGAGCGTGGGCACCTGACTACGACTGGGCGCCGACACTGCAGGAGACCGAACGCATCGCGGTCGAAAACGAGCGCTCCTGGGGCACACCGGAGCTGGCATCGAGGCTCGTCTCGACCCTCTGGCCCGAGCTCGAAGGAGCAGCGCGTGACGCGCAGGTCGCCGAGATGAGCCGCTTTCAACGGCACAGCTCCAGCCCTGGCGCCGCCGCCGCGCTCGTCCGGCTGAACGCGCAGATCGACGTGCGCGACGTGCTCCAGTCGATCCGCGTACCCACGCTCGTGATGCAGTCGCCGGTCGACGACGTGCGCAGTCGTCGTGACGCCGAGTACCTCGCGAGTCACATCCCCAGCGCCACGTCGCTCACGTTGCGGGACGGTGGTCCCGCATTCTTCAGCGGCAACCAGGACGAGCGCCTTGGTGAGGCTCAACGCTTCATCGAAGCCGCGGCGAAACGCCCCGCCGGCGGTGAGTCGGAGCGCGTCCTCGCGACCGTGCTCTTCACCGACATCGTGGATTCGACGGCGAAGGCCGTCGAGCTCGGCGACCGCGCTTGGCGCGACCTCGTCACCGCACACCACGATCGTGTGCGCGCCGAGCTGCGACGCTTCCGCGGACGCGAGCTCGACACGGCGGGCGACGGTTTCTTCGCGAGCTTTGATGGCCCGGCGCGCGCTATCCGCTGCGCGTGCGCGATCCGCGACGCGGTCGGCCCTCTCGGTCTCGACGTCCGGGCGGGCCTGCACACCGGAGAGTGCGAGCAGATCGACGGTAAGGTCGCCGGCATCGCCGTCGTCACCGGGGCGCGAATCGCAGCGCTCGGAGGAGCGAGCGACGTTCTCGTTTCGGCGACGGTTCGCGACCTCGTAGCGGGCTCGGGCATCTCCTTTCACGATCGCGGCTCATTCGCGCTGAAGGGCTTGCCGGAGGAGCGTCGCGTGTACGCGGTGATCGACGCGTGAGCGAGCGATTGAGCGCCGCCCCAAAGGACTGAGAACGGCGTGGTCTATCACGGCCCTGCAGGCGAGCGGAACGGCACGCGCTCCCGCGGCGCTCGCCGGAGTCGCGTGGGCCGTGCCGTTCGGTCTCGCGACGAGTGGCGAGCAAACCCCGACGAGCGGCCAGTGGGTCTCCGCGTCCGCCTCCGCGCCCGGTGCCTCCTCCAGGTTCGCCGACGCAAGCTGCCCGGCGGGTGCGGCGGCAATGGGCGGCGGGTTCGCGCTGGAACCGCGCTACGGCGCGCTCGCGATCTCGACCGCAGACCCGATGAAGACCAAACGGACCGGCGCGATGCTGTCGATGTCCGGCCCAGTTCCGGGGACGACCAACGCCTGGCGCGCGGCCGGCTACACGAACGGAAGCGAGCCCTGGACCGTGGCCGCGCACACTGCCTGCATCAGGCGAGCGGCCGCGGGAGTCCAGGCGGCCAACCGAATTTCGGCGATCCAGTACGTGGTGAAAAACACTGCGCTGAACGGAAAGAGTGGCGACACGGCGGGTCGCGGCCTGTCCCGCCGGAACGTTCGCGATCGGCGGGGTCGTCGCGGTCGCGCCAGCCACGGCGCTCTTCACCGCTCGACAGTTGCTCGTCACGCAGAGCATCCCGGAGACGAGCAAAGGGTCGGCCGCGCCGAATCTCTGGCGCGGCACCGTCCGCGAGGTGGGGATTTTCGACGGCCCGCGCGCGCACCAGGCCTGGAGCCTGGCAGTGACCGCCGTCTGCGCGGCGCTGGGCGTGCCACCGGCGAAGGCGAGCGGGGTCGTCAGCGACATCACGACGTCGCAGAGCTCCTCGCCTCAGCGAGTCACGCCGTCCGCGGTGTCCAGCGTCACGTGCCCCGCCGGCCAGATCGCGATCGGAGCCGCGGGCTGGGTGACGAGTACAGCCGCGGGGGTGCGGGTGCGGATTTCCTCGATCGAGCTCTTCAACCGAATCGTGTTCGCCCGCGCCGCGACGGAATTGGATCCACAGCCGGCCTGGACGGTCACGGCGCACGTCACCTGCGCGTCCCTCTAATCCCGCCGCGAGCTTGGGTATACTGAACCTAATGGTTCAGTATCCAACTACCGTCGATCGCGCCTTCTCCGCTCTGGCCGACCCGACCCGCCGCGCTGTGCTCGAGCGGCTCGGTTTCGCCAGCGCGACGATCGGCGAGCTCGCCAAGCCCTTCGGCATGTCGCTGACCGGGATGAAGAAGCACATCCGGCTGCTCGAGGAGGCCGAGCTCGTGACGACGGAGAAAGTCGGCCGGGTCCGCAGGTGCATGCTTGCGCCCTACGCCTTCGAGGGCATCAGCACGTGGCTGCAGCGGCTCGACCGATTCGCCCAGGTTGTCGAACGCACGAAAGGAAACCGATGAGCAGCACGACGAAGAAGAGCAAGCCCACGAAGAGCGCCAACAAGAGCGACGGATTCTCGGCCGAGGAGAAGGCCGCGATGAAGGCGAGGGCCAAAGAGCTGAAGCAACAGACGGATGGGGAAAGCGCAGTGCGCGCCTCGATCGCCGCGATGTCGCCGAAAGACCGCGCACTGGCCAAGCGGATCCATGAGCTGATCAAGGCCGCCGCTCCGGACCTCACGCCGAAGACGTGGTACGGGATGCCCGCCTATGCCAGGGATGGCAAGGTCGTCTGTTTCTTCCGCGACGCCGGGAAGTTCAAGGAGCGGTACGCGATGCTCGGGTTCAACGACAGCGCGAAGCTCGACCAAGGCTCGATGTGGCCGATTGCCTACGCGTTGACGAAGCTCACGGCAGCCGACGAGACGAAGATCCGGGCGCTCGTGACGAAGGCGGTGGGCTGAGCTGAACGAGACCACCGTCACCAAGCCGAACGAGCTCGAGATCCGCGTCGAGCGGATCTTCG
>JBKJQR010000217.1:0-12312 GCA_046593895.1 Gemmatimonadaceae bacterium
GTGACGCCAGTCGCCGACGGGGAGAGCAGCTCGAAGAGCGGCGGTGCACTGGGGGCGTTGCCTCCACAGCCGCCAAGTGCGAGAAGCGCCAAGGCCAAGAGGGCCCGCTGCGGCCGCCCCGACCGCTGCGCGGGCAATTTCAGAGTTCCGTGAGCGCGGACGCCGGGATCGATGCACGACGTAAGGCCTGACGACGACCAGCCCGGTCGAACAGGTTCAGCAGGCGATGATTGCAATTCAACCTCATTCACAAATGCGAACAGCCTCACGTCGTTTCCTGCAGGCAGCCGCCCTGACCGCACTCGTCGGCGGTTGCTCGCACAACAAGAATGCATCGGGCGGCGCCGGACCCGCTGTGCGTCAGGATGCGGTCACATCCGAAGATATCGCGCGTAATCCGGGCCAGCCGATCGAGCAGCAGTTGATGGCAAAGGTGCCTGGCATCGTCGTGACTCGCACGCCGAGCGGCGACGTCGCGATCCTCATTCGCGGCGGGTCGTCGGCCTACGGCAACAACGAACCGCTTTACGTCGTCGATGGGATGACCGTCTCGCCGGCATCTGGGGGCGGCCTGTCGGGGATCAGCCCGTACGACATTGCCTCGATCCAGGTGGTCAAGGACCCAGCGAGTCTGGCGATGTACGGCTCGCGCGGGGCGAATGGCGTGATCATCATCAAGACAAAGCGGACGAACCGGCCAGTAAAGCAGTCGAATCAGTGAGCGAGGACCGACTTCGCTGAGCGTGCATCGAGCCGGCTGCGTCGCCGGGAATTCGTGCACCGCTATTTCCGGTGCGCGGCGCGGCGTGAAGAACGGAAGACAAGCGGGCGATCGTTGTTGCGGGCCACGACGTAAAGCTCACCCGAGCTGGCCCTGACCCGCTTGATGTCGCGCGTCTGGCCAGGCACCATGAAGCCGCTCTCCGCGGCGCGCATCGGCGTGAATTTTCCCTCGCCGTTTCCGCGGAGAAACAGCCCGTAGCTCGAGCTCATGCGACCGATTTCCGGCTTGAAGCCATCGAAGTTGCCGGCGAGCAGGAGATCCATGTGGCCATCATGGTCGAAATCTGCCGCCACGATCCCATAGACCGGCGCGAGCTGCGCCTCCGACGGAAGCGGATAGGAGTCGAACGATCCGTCGCCGTTGTTCCGGATAACCGTCGTCGCGAAGGTGTCGGCCTCCTTGACGATCGCATCTTTCAGCTCGGCGGGGGTGAAAATGTCCTTCATCGTCGCGCGTGCATAGTCCGAGTACTTGGGAAAGCGCGATTCCAATGACGGCAGCGCGCCCACTAACGCGTCGCGCATTGGCATCGGGTAGCTGCTGTCGCCGTTGTAGCTCGCGATGACCTGTTCGACGGAGCCGTTGTTGTTGAAATCGTTGACCGTCATCGTCACCGGTCGGCGCTCGCTGGCGCGGAACGGTCCGTTCAGACCGAGATTGCCGACGATGAAGTCGACATGCCCGTCGCCGTTCATATCGGCGGCGACGATGCGGTTCCACCAGCCGTTGCTCTTCGCCAAGCCGGGCGCCGCGACGCGCACCAGCTTTCCTCCGCCCATGTTCTGGAAGATCGTGATCGGCATCCACTCGCCGACGACCACCAGGTCGAGGCGGCCGTCTCCGTTCACGTCGGTCCAGACCGCGTCGGTCACCATCCCGATGCGCGCAAGTTCGGGAGCGAGAGTCGCCGTCACATCGCGAAAGTGTCCGGTCCCGTCGTTGCGGAGGAGCATGCTCTGCGGATTGGTTCCGTAGCTCCACGGCACCGACCGGCCACCGACGAAGAGGTCGACGTCACCGTCGCGATCGTAATCGGCGGCGACCACTCTTGATCCGCTCGCGCTCTCATTGGGGAGGTAGCCCTCCGTCTTGCGAAACACTCCGCGGCCATCGTTGAGATACAGTCGGTCCTGCAGCGCGGGCGCGCCTGCGGAGTACTCGCTGCCGCCGCTCACCACGTAGAGGTCCGGCGCACCGTCCCCGTTGGCGTCGAAGAACACGGCGCCGACATCTTCCGACACAGCGTCCACGGCGAAGACCGCGTCGCTGCTGGCCGCGAACGTGCCGTCGCGGCGCTGAATGAGCAGCTTCCCCGCCTGGTCCTTCGCCCCGCCAAAGTAGATGTCATCGAGCCCGTCACCGTTGACGTCACCGACCGCCATCGCCGGCCCCTCAGTGGACAGCAACTTCGGGATCAGCGGCTCGCGTGCGAAGTCGACGAAGTCGTTCTCCTCGTGCTTCCAGCCGAGCGTCACGCTGTCGGTGATGTCCTTGAACAGCCGTGTCGCAGCTGAAGTGGAGAGCTCAGCGGATGGCGACGCCGCCGGCATCACCGCAGCGGCCTGCCTAACGGTGAGCAGGCGGTCGAGGGGCGGTCGCCGGGTGGTGCTCACCCGTCCGTCAGGCCATTCGACGACCAGTGAGTCTGCCACGTCGTGCATGCCGAGGCCGAAGTCGAGTACGTAGTCGACACTCGACTGAAAGCCCCGCCCCGGGGACTCCTCCTGCATGACCGTGTCCGGCCCCGCGTACACCGTTACCCGCGCCCCGACGCCGAAACGATTGGCGCCCTCCCCGACCAGGCTGACACGAACAAACCGCCGCTCGGGGTGCAGGAAGTGTGCGTTGTTGCGATAGACAAACGCCTCCTGGTTGACGTTGTTGACAACCAGGTCCGGCGCCCCGTCTCCATCGAGGTCGCCGTACGCCGCGCCGCTCGACGTACTCGGTGTCGCCAGCCCCCACGCTTTCGTTTCATCGGTGAAGTGGAGGCCATCCTCAACATGCCCGTCCGGCGCAGTGTGTGAATTGCGGAACGCATAGTTAGGCAGCCGCGTCGTCGTCATCGCCTTGCCCAGCTGCGTGAAGTCGGCGCGCGTGCGGCCGCCGTTCGTGACGGCCTTCATCGTTTCGTCATTCGCCAGGAAAGCGATATAGTCCTGCGACGTGATGTCCTTCGCGAGGCCGTTCGTGACGAAGATGTCCTTGCGCCCATCGAGATCCATGTCGGTGATGAGGGCGCTCCAGCTCCAGTCCGTGCGGGCAACGCCAGCCATCTGCCCGACGTCGGTGAATGTGCCGTCCCGATTATTCCGCTGGAGCATGTTGCGCATGAGCTGATGATGGAAGCCGTTGCGCACCTTGTTCTGATAGACGTCCCAGCCCTCGAACGACGTCGTCGCCTTCAGCCGGTATTCGTCATTCGGCAGCATGTCCGTGGTGTACACGTCAGGCCATCCGTCGTTGTCGACGTCGGCGACGTCGAGCCCCATCGAGAAGTAGCTCAGAACCGGCGCCTGCTGATCGAGCGCCTCGGAGAATGTCCCGTCGTGCTTGTTGATGTAGAGATAGTCGCGCTCGAAAAAATCGTTCGAGACGTAGATGTCGGGCCAGCCATCGTGATTGACGTCGCTGACCGCGACGCCGAGACCGAAGGCGATCGCCGGACTGTGGATTCCCGCCGCGGCGCTCACGTCGGTGAAATGGCCACCGTCGTTGCGGAAGAGCTTCTCACCGCCGTTAGGGTCGCGGACGTCACGCGTGTTGCGAACCGCGAAGCTGCTGACAGGGCGTGGTGAGTTGTTGATGAGGAAAAGGTCGAGGTCTCCATCGTGGTCGTAGTCGAGGAAGACCGCCTGCGTCGAGAAGCCTTCGTCAGCGACCCCGTACTCCCTGGCCATTTCCTTGAACGTCGGCACACCGTCGCTGTTCACACCCTGGTTGATCCACAGCTGATTCGCGCGCTGTGCCGGTGGAAAGGGTCCGGCGCGGCAGATGTAGATGTCCAGCCGGCCGTCGCCATTCACGTCGGCGATCGCGACTCCCGTGCTCCAGCCTTTCTGCCCATCGGCGAGACCGGCATCGTCGGTTACGTCGCGAAACTGGAAGCCCCCCTTGTTCAGGAAAAGCTTCGGACCGGCCTGATTCGAGGTGAGGACGATCTCGGGAAGCCCGTCACCAGTCAGGTCGCCAATGCCGACACCGCCCCCGTTATAGAAATTCCGGTAGGTGAAGACGTTCTGCTCTTTGTTCTCTTCGACGCGGTTCTCGAAACGCACTCCGGTCGTGGCGCTCGGCAGGAGCGAGAACAGTTGCGGCGCCATCGCGGCCGGGTCGGCCGCCAGCGAAGTATCTGCACTGCGATCGGTCCGTGAACAGGCGGCGACGGCCGCGGCGAGCCAGAGCGCGGCGACCGAGGCCCGGCGCGGCGCGAAACTACGCAATGTCATTCAGCGGCGAGCCACGAGGGAATTGGATCGACTGGCCGGCGCGTGCGCGGCAGTCATCGTGTAGAATCGGGGCCCTATTGCACCATAGCCTGCCCAGTAACTGAGCAGGCTATGATGCCCAACAGGAAACCGAGCGTCCGGACTAGTAGCCGGGGTTCTGCTTGAGGAGCGGGTTCGACGAAATCTGCGTTGACGGAACCGGGAACAGGATGAGCCACGGTTTTGCGGTCTGGTCCCGCTTGCCGTTCAGCATCGCCGTAGACCACTGATTGAGGTACTTGCCATTACGGATAAGATCCGTGCGCCGCTTGCCCTCGGCGACGAACTCGAACAGCCGCTCCTTGAGGAGCACGTCGCGCGAGACCGTCGTCAGGAGCTGCGGCGGGTTGAAGTGCCGCGAGTGGACGAGGTTGAGATCCGTGAGTGCCGCCGCCGTCTGGCCGAGCTCGAGCTCCGCCTCGGCCTTGATGAGGTACATCTCGGCCAACCGGAAGAATGGGTAGTCGTTCGGATGTCCGTTGCCTGACGGCGCGTTAGGCAGGGGCGGGAACTTGTTGAAGCGCACACCGACACCTTCGCCCGCCTTGGTGGCGTCGGGGATATCAATGCTGAAGTCGAGGCGGGCACCGGTGCGGTCCTTTGCCGGAGCGTTGGTCTCGAAGCTGTTTTGCGGACCCTGGAGGAACATGCCGCGCCGTTCGTCCGCCGGATCGAACGCATTGTACGTCTCGGCGAGCGTGGCGACGCCGTTCCATGGCGTTCCCCAGCCGGTGTTCAGCTGGTTGTAGTGCAGCGTCCGCATCGGCGCATTGCCGCCGAGTGCCTGATCGCTGACGTACACGATAACGAAGATGTTCTCCGGCGACGTCTCGTTGTTCAGCGCGAAGTTGTTCTTCCAATCGGGGTTCAGCGTGTAGACACCCGAGTTGATCACGCGCGTGGCGGCGGCGATCGCGGCCGCGCAGCCGTTCGTGCCACCACTCACCGGCACGTTGCACGAATTGTACGAGGTCGCGTTGACGCCGGTGTTCTTGCTGAACACGCCGGCGTTGAGATAGAGGCTGGCGAGCATGGCATCGGCCGCACCCTTCGTCAGGCGGCCATATCCGCTCGCGTCCCACTTGTCGGGAAGCGCCGCCCGCGACTCGGTCAGCTCCTTCTCGACGAAGGCGAATACTTCACTGCGCGTGGCGCTCGGATACTGCTTGAGCTCCGTGCCCGTTACGATCGGCACGTTGCCGAACATGTCGAGCAGCTTGTAGTAGTGCCATGCGCGGAGGGTACGCAGCTCGGCGAGAGTGCGCGGCGCGTTGGTACCGCCGGCCTTCGTGATCACGTCGATCATGAGGTTCGCCTTCGCGACGCCACTGAACAGGCTGTTCCATGCGTTGTTCATGTTGCCAACCGCGGTCCCGCTGCCCGACGTCCAGGTCTGCCGGTGGAGCTCGAGCCAGGTGCCGTTGTCGTACCAGTCGTTGCCGCGAGTCGGTACGATCGCTTCGTCCGATGTGACTTCGTTGAGCTCCCAGAATTCGGTGTCCCGCAGGTTGGCGTAAACGCCCGCCACGCCGGCGAGTACCTCAGCGTCCGTGTGGAACGCGTTCTTCGGCGTCAGCGCGTCCTGGGGCACCTCGGTGAGGTTGGTGCAGCTCTGGCCCACTGCGAGGAGCGGCACGACGAACAGCGCGCGCATCCCCGTTAGGCGGACCCAATTCGATCGAGAATTATTCATATGCCTCTGATATCTGGCTAGTTGATAGGTCGTGGTCGGTATGCTTAGAACGACACGTGGGCGCCGAGCGTGTACGTGCGCGGCCGAGGGTAGGTCACGTAATCCGTGCCGCGCGCCGCGAGTCCGTTCGCGACGAAAACCTCAGGATCGTAGCCGCGGTACGGCGTGAAGAGCAGCAGGTTGTCCCCTGAAAGATAGACACGCGTGCCGTGGATGCCCATCCGCGACGGCAGGTCGAAGCTGTATCCGATCGTGGCGTTCTGCAGGCGGACGAACCGGCCATTCTCTACGTAGCGCGACGAAAATTTCGACGGCTCGCTGATGCTGTCCGGCTGGCTGAGCGCCGATGCAAGGAAGTTGCGTCCCTGCTTTGCATTGCCCTTCGTCTCGTACACCAGCGCGGTGTTGTTGAACACCGACCGTCCGAACTCACCACGCCACAGCCAGCTCGCGTCGAAATGATTCCACGTCGCGTTGTTGTGCAGGCCGAGCGCGAAGTCTGGGTTTGCGTGGCCGATGATCTGCTTGTCCGCGTCGACCGGGTCGCTGGTTACACCATTGACGCATCCCGGGCTCGATGCCTTGCACGAGAAGGTCTGGTGACCGTTGACCACGCGCAGGAAACGCGGCCCAAAGAACGTTCCGAGCGGCTGGCCGACGATGATTTTTTGTGAATTCTGACCCGTCTGTCCCTGGCCGGACACGTAACCGGTGACGATGTCCTTACGGCCAGCGCCAAGGCTGGTGATCTCACCGCGTTCGACGGTGAGCACGAGCCCACCGGAAAGCGTCCGCTCTGGCGCCGACCACAGCTGCGCGTCGAGCGACGCTTCCACGCCCTTGTTGCGCAGGCTGCCGATGTTCTCGATGCGTGAGCTCACAACCGCGGGCTGCGGCACGGCCACGTCGAGCAGCAGGTCCTTCGTCTTCTTCTGATAGACGTCGATCGATCCAGTGATACGGTCATCACTGAAGCCATAGTCCACACCGAGGTTCGTCGCCGAAGTCGTTTCCCACTTCAGGTCAGGATTTCCGACCTGTGAGGCACGAAGCCCCGTCGTCAGCGTTCCACCGAATGGATAGATCGCGCTGCCGTCAGCACGCAGGAGGAGTTGGGTCTGGTACGGGGCAACCGACTGGTTACCCTGTTTCCCCCAGCCGGCGCGGAGCGCAAGCTTGGACAGCCCAATCGGGCGGTCCTGCATGAACGACTCCTGGTCGAGACGCCACGACGCTGCCAAGCCGGGGAACGACTGCCATTGGTGCCCTGGCGCAAGTCGCGACGAACCGTCATACCGAATTACCGCATTGAGCGTGTAGCGGTCGGCGTAGCTGTAAACCGCACGCCCGAAGAACGAGACCAGCTTGCTCTCGACGTGATACGAGTACGGCACCGGGGACTGCAGCTGCGTGCCGGCACCGAGGTTGTTCACCCCGAACGCGTCGGTGATGAACCCGCGCGCTTCCGCGCCGAAGCCCCGCGCGTCGAAGTCCGAATACTCGTAGCCGCCGACGACTTCGACTGAATTGCTCTCGCCGAAACGTGGTGCGTAGGTCAGGAGTTGCTGGAAATTCAGATTCTGGAGCGCCTTCTGCTGCTGGTTGGCGACGCCGCTGTACTGCGCGCCGACCGGGCTGGAACGAGGGGCGAAGGTCCGCCTGTTCGCGTCGGTGACGTCCGCGCCGAGGGTCGTCTGCGCTGTGAGGTCGGAGAGAAGACTGATCGTGCCTGTGACGTTGCCGAGGACGCGATTTTCCGGAGCGTAGTCGTCATACGTAGTCGCCAGTCCCACCGGATTGCGGACATCCTGGGCGCCTGATCCGAGTTCGTAATAACTCCCATTCGCCTTCTTCACCGGGAACGTCGGATTGAAGATGACCATGTTGGTGAACAGGCCGCCGTTGAATCCGCCGCCATTCTCGCTCGGCACGTAATCATTGTTGACCCGCGAAGCCATCAGGTTCAATCCGAGTCGAAGCTTTCCGTTGATCGCGTTATGATGGGCGTTCAGCCGCGCCTGATAGCGCTTGAGCCCACTCGATATGACGACGCCCTGCTGGTCGAAATAATTGAGCGATGCCCGATACTGGGTCGCATCCGTGCCGCCGGAAAAGGCAACGCTGTGATTTTGCGCGATCCCCGTCCGCTCGATCTCCTTTTCCCAATTCGTATTTGCGGTACCGAGCGCCGAATCCGCCGATGCCGGGAGTGTTCCGATCGCGACCTGACTGCGAACGAAACTCCGGTACTGGTTGCCGCTGGCAAGATCCAAGGACTTGGTCGGAGTCGCCGCAGCCACGTAGGTGTCGTATTCCATCTGGCCGTTGGACTTCTGGCCGCTCTTCGTCGTGATCAGGATGACGCCGTTCGCGCCGCGGCTTCCATAGATGGCGGTCGCCGAGGCGTCCTTGAGGATCGTGATCGATTCGATGTCGCCTGGGGCGAGCGAATTGAGCGGACTGCGGCCGAGCGCGCCGTTGATGCTCCCGATGCCAATTGCGCCCGGAGTCGTCTCGTCGTTCTGGAGCGGCACGCCGTCCACGACGTAGAGCGGATCGTTGCTCGCGCTGATCGACGTCCCACCGCGAATCCGAATCTGTGCACCACCACCCGGATCGCCGCTGTTCGAGGTGATGCTGACACCGGCGACGCGCCCCTGGACCATCTGGTTCGCGTTGGTGACCACGCCGACGTTCGCCTTGTCAGCGTCCACGGTCGTCACTGAACCAGTGATCGCCTCACGCTTCTGCGTGCCGTAGCCGACGGACACAACCTCGGTGAGCACGGCCGCCTGTGCCTGCAGCGAGAAATCAGCGCTTGCTGATGCGCCGGCGGTGACCGTTATGACCTGGGTAACCGGGGCGTAGCCGATGCGGCTGGCGCGCACACTCTGCGGGCCGGCGGGAACGTTGATCAGGAGATAGCTGCCGTCCGCCTGCGACACGGCGCCACGGGTCGTTCCGACGAGAACGACGTTGACGCTGGAGAGCGGTTGCTGCGACGCAGCATCGAGCACTCGGCCCCTGATCGTACCCGAGGCGTCCTGTGCGCTGAGCTGCGGCGCGACTAGCAGACCACCAACGAGTGCGAGAAGTAAACAACGACCTATCACCATACGCATGCCCTCCACCGAGGTAGGAGTGGATCAGTTTCGGTCGCTGTCCATGACGGGGCAGGAGCGAAGTACAACGCGAATCGTCGCTCATGGGCCAGCAGCGGAACGCCGTTACGCGGCAATGCGCAGACAGAAGGGGGCTCAGAGCGTCCTACATATTCCCTTCCGTCCGAGAATTGTCAAGAAGCGGTTAGGGGATTGTGACACGCCCGGTCTTGCGGCAGTGGTGGCTGGCGCTTGACGCCAGCGCCGACACGACTCAATCTCACCGTCCGCAGAATCGATCTGCCCTGCACGCAGTGCGCTTTCGCTCAATCGCCCACGACAATGAGCCTGCTCGGAATTGCGCTGCTCGCGCAGCTGGCCGCCCCGGCGGGGCAGACGCTTCCCGTCCTCGAGTTCCCGGAGCGTGGACTCGACGACAGCGCGTCGTACGCCGGTTATCAGACCCGCTTCCTGCGCGACGCTTCGGCGAACACCGTACAGGTCTATCTCGACCGCCGCATCGGGCGTGTGGTTCATGTCTGGGCCGACGCAGAGAACGAGAGCATCGGCTTCACCGCCCGCGATTCGCACGGCGGCGCGGTGGGGCTCGGCTGGGCGAGTCCGGGTGCGACAGTCACCAACGAGGGCCGATCGCGCAGCGTGGAATACGATCTCGTCGCCGACGAGCCGCGCATCGCCCTCGGCTGGTTTCTGCTCGGGTCGATGCGAGTCGAGCGCGACTTCCAGTACCGCAAGTATCACCTCGCGCCGTACGCGGCGCGGCGCAGCGCGCTCGGCGAATTCGAGCAGCTCGTGGCTGCCGTCGCGCGGCTCCCAGAGCGGGAACGCGTGCGCCATCTCGAGCTCCTCGGCGCCCGCAGCGTGCAGGAGCTGCGGGCGCGACTGCGACCGACGGTGACGACGACTCGCGCCGCCGGCCAGTGGCGCGTGCGGTTCACGCAACCATCGCTCGACGGGCGCGATTCGATCGCGATCGAGCTCCGCACCGACCCGTCGCTGGTGGCCGCGATGCGCGCCGGCGATTCCATAACAATGAGGGCGCGATCCGGGCGACGCGTGCCGTTCACCGTCCGGATCACGACGACGGGGAAAGCGCTCACCCCCTTGGCGCGTGAGGAGATTTTCAGCGCGGAGTTCCTGCGGTTCCTCGCGGCGAACCGGAGCGCGCCAGCGGGAGGGACGAGTGGATCGGACGGCGCGGCGGTGCGCGGCCGCCGGCTCGAGCGACAGGTACGCGGGGTCGAGCTGCTCTCGTCGCGAGAGAAGCTGATGGCCGGGCTGCCGACGTACGCGACGTACTTCGGGCGCGACATGATGATGACGGCGCTGATGATGCGCCCGATCTGGCGCGACGAGATGTCGGAGTTCGTGATCGCCAGCGTCCTGCGCAAGCTCGGGCCGGCGGGGGACGTCAGCCACGAGGAAGCGTTAGGCGGCCAGGCGGTGCGCGAGAGTGCCACCGAGTACGCGGCATTGGTCAGCGGCGCGCTGCAGGCGAGCGGCGGACAGCACGCGGTGGCGGACAGTCTGTTCGGCCGCGCGCGGACGGTGCTGCGCGACATGCGGGTGACGCGCGAGAACTACCTCATGATCGACGACGAATTCCAGTTGCCGGTGCTGGCGGCGCGCTGGCTCGCCGACCCCAAGGTGGCAGATGAGCGGAAACGCGGCTTCCTTCTCGACCGGAGCGATTACGGCGAGTCGCGGCTGGCGCGACTGGTGCGCGAAATGGCGCTCGTAGCGCGAATGACCGCCGCCTACGCGGCGCACCCCGACGCAACGAACCTCGTCTCATTCGCCCGGCGCGATTCGACCTGGGGCTCGGCGAGCTGGCGCGACAGCGGCGCCGGCTACGCGGGTGGCCGCTACGCGATGGACATCAACGCGATCTGGGCCCCGCATGCCCTGTCAGCGATCGCGCAGATCCTCGACGAGCTGCGGACGCTGGGCATCGCCACCGACTCGCTGGCGGCGACGATGCCCGACCTCGCCCGCGCTGCACCGTTAGGCAACTACGCCCGCAACCGACCGGCGCTCGATGCGGCGATCGCGACCTGGCGCGGCGCGGAGCAGCATTTCGTCGTGCGGCTGGGGGCAGCCGAGGTCCGGTCGCGCGTCGCCGCCCGCCTGGCAGCAATGCCGGCCGCCGAGCGTAGCTACTGGGCAGCGTTGGTCGCGTCGACGAAGGCGGACGCTGATTCGCTGAGCTTCCTCGCGATCGCGCTCGACGGGAACGCTCATCCGATCGCAGTGGCGAACACCGACGCGGCGACGCGACTCTTCCTCGGTCCGCTGCCAATGACGTCAGCCGGCAGCGCGGCGGGAGTGACCGCGATGGGCGCGGATGCGGAGATGCGCGACCTGCTGCGCGACGTGCGGCTGTTCGTTCGCCCGTACCCGGTCGGCCTGCTGGTGAAGGAGGTGGGCCCGGTAGTCGCCAACGATGCGTACGCGCCGCCGCCGGTGTGGGCGACGTTCGTGCGCGATCCCTACCACGGGCCACGCGTGGTCTGGGGCCGCGAGGTGAATCTCTTCCTGCTCGGCGTCGCCAACACCCTGGCGGCGGCCGGCAACGCGATCCCACCTAACGGTAGGCCTGCCGGATCGGGTATGGGCACGCTCGACGGAGCGGCGGATGCTGAGCTGCGTACCGCCGTCGAGCAGGTGCGGGCAGCCGCCGAGGCGTCGGGGTTCCACAGTGAGCTCTGGAGCTACGACGTGGCGAATGGCCGGGTCGTCCCGGCGCGTTACGGCACGAGCGGCGACGTCCAGCTCTGGAGCACGACCGACCTGGTGGTGCAGTTCGAGCTGTCGCGGTTGCAGCGTTAGGCGGGGCGAGCACGGCGCAGGGATTTTGTTTGGACGCCGTGCTCGCGGGCGGCGCTCCCGGTTGCGACTACCGTCGTTCCGGTTGAACCACCGAGAACGGCTGCGGCGCTCCGCGGTTCGCGGTCGCGGGCGGGCTCCCGGTCTTTTTGGGCGTGAGGCGAGATGATCTCGCCCGGCGTGCCCCAACGCTGTTCTGGTCGCGACGTCCCGAGCCGCCCGCCGCCACGGCCGTTCTCTGTGGGTCCAGCTACCCGCGGCGCTCCCGGTTGCGACTACCGTCGTTCCGGTTGAACCACCGAGAACGGCTGCGGCGCTCCGAGGTTCGCGGTCGCGGGCGGGCTCCCGGTCTTTTTGGGCGTGAGGCGAGATGATCTCGCCCGGCGTGCCCCAACGCTG
>JBKJQR010000165.1:0-18909 GCA_046593895.1 Gemmatimonadaceae bacterium
CGCTGCCGGCCAGCTTGCGACATCGTCGGGGATCGTCTCGCTCTCGGGGAAGCGTGTTGCCCGTGTGCCGTCGCGCGGCGAGAACTTGAAGGTGAACGCGTCCGCGAAGGCGAGCGCGCGCACCGCACTGAGCGTCTCCTCGAAGTCGGGCTCGCTCTCACCGGGGAATCCGACGATCACGTCGGTCGTCAGCGCCAGCCCGGGGATCGCCGCACGCAACCGATCCACACAGTCGAAGTAACCCTCGCGCGAATAGCGGCGCAGCATCCGCTTGAGCACGCGGGTGGAACCCGACTGCATCGGCAGGTGGACGTGTTCGCAGACCGCGTCCGTCTCCGCCATCGCCGCGATCACACGGTCGCTGAAGTCATTCGGGTGCGGGCTCGTGAAGCGCAGCCGCCTAACGCCGGGCACGGCGCCGATCGCCCGGAGCAGGTCGGCGAAGTCGTGCGTGCCGTCGTTGTACGAATTGACCGTCTGTCCGAGCAGCACGATCTCGCTCATTCCGTCGGCGACGACCTCGCGCGTCTCGCGGACGACTTCGGCGAGCTGGCGCGACCGCTCGGCGCCGCGCGTCGTCGGCACGATGCAGTAGGTGCACTTGTAGTCGCAGCCACGCTGCACCGGAATCCACGCCTTGACCTTGTCGAAGCGGCGCGGGGTGAAATCCTCGTAGTGCTCCTCGAGGTCGAAGGTCGTCGCGATCGCGCGCTCCCCGCGGCGAGCGCGTTCGACGAGCAGCGGCAGTGCGCGATAGCCATCGGGGCCGATCACGAGGCTGACGTGCTTCGCCCTGGTCAGCAGCTGGGGACCGAGTCGTTGCGCCATGCACCCGGTCACGCCGACGACGGTCTTCGGCCCCATGAACCGCTTCAATTCGCCGAGTCGCCCGAGCACCCGCTGCTCGGCGTGATCGCGGATCGCACAGGTGTTGACGAGAATGACGTCCGCGCCGTCGGGCTTGTCCACCGAATCGTAGCCGCTGGCCGCCAGCTTCCCGAGCATCAGCTCGGAATCGCTGACGTTCATCTGGCAGCCGTAGGTCTCGATGTAGACGGTCGGACGGGCGGTCGCGGTCATGGAGGCGCTGGAGCGTGACGTTAGGTGCAAACGCGTAAATATAGCGCCCGCATTCGGTTGGCGCGACAAGGGAAATCCCGGCACACCAGGGTTTCCCGGGGCGCAACCACGAAACGCTGCCGCTGCTGACGCGTCCGTTATAAAGACAACCGGTGAGGCACAGTGCTTCGGAAGCTCCGCGAAGCGACGCGCACTCGCCAGCCCTGTGGCGGTAGAGCGATTTCAACGCGGTTTTTTCCTTCGAGGCACGACAATGCGAGCTCCCCTGGTCAGATCCACCCTGTTGGCGGCGGCGCTGTTGAGTGCCGCCCTCCCGGCCGGTGCGCAAGGCTACATCGAGATCGGCGGCTTCGGCGCCGCGGCGAAGTTCGACCCGACGCTTCCCTACGGAACGCTCAATGCCGGCGGCGCCCGCCTAACGCTGGCCTCGGGCGAGGGTCTCGGGACGTTCATGCTCGAAGCCGACGGCTCGTACTACAAGTACAGCCTCGGCTCGACGCTCGGCGACGTACAGGTGGTCCCGATCCACGTCCGTTACGCCTACGCACCGACCTTCGGCAGCTTCTCGCTGATCTTTGGCGCGGGCGGTGTCCGGAACGAGTACATCACCAAGAGTGCGGTGCAACCGCGCACGCGCGACCTCGGCTACAGTGGGTTGGTTGGCATCCGCGCGCAGGCCGGCAGCTTCATGTCGGTTCGTGTGGACGGCGTCCTCGATTACATCACGCATCCGATCACCGGGACGGCGCAGCGGAACACGAACCGTTCGGTGCAGGCCGGTATCAGCATCCCGCTCTGGATCGGTCACGCGAAGGAGAAGCCGGCGCCGGTCGCGGCACCGGTGGTCGTCGCTGCCCCGGTCGCCGTTGCACCGCCGGCCGACGCTGACGGTGACGGCGTGCCCGACCTGCGCGACGCCTGTCCGGCGACCGCCGCGGGCGCGACCGTGGACAAGATGGGTTGCCCGGTGTATCGCGACAGCGACAACGACGGCGTGATCGACGCGAAGGATCTCTGCGCGACGACCCCGGCGAACACCGCCGTCGACGGCCATGGCTGCGCGCTTGCCGCCGACAGCGACAACGATGGCGTGCCCGACGTGCGCGACCGTTGCCCGGCGACTCCGGCCGGTACGCCGGTGAATTCGGTTGGCTGCGCGGTGCCGGTGGCGCCCGTCGCCGAAGCCGATGGCGACAAGGACGGCGTGCCGGACTCGCGCGACAAGTGCCTCGACTCGCCGGCTGGTTCGTCGGTCGACTCGACGGGCTGCGCGGTACCCCTGTTCAAGAACAACGAGCGCACGGTCACGTTGCGCGGCGTGAACTTCGAGCCGTGGAAGGACGACCTGCTTCCGGGCTCGATGGCGATTCTCGACGACGTGGCGCGCCAGCTGATCGCGTCGCCATCGGTGAAGGTCGAAGTCGGCGGTCACACCGATTCGCGCGGCAAGTATACCAGCAACGTCCGCCTCTCGGTGCAGCGCGCCGAAGCGGTGCGTGCCTACCTGATCATGCGTGGTGTTGGTTCGGAGCGCGTGATCGCCCGCGGCTACGGGCCGGACAAGCCGATCAGCGGCAACGGCAACGCCTCGGGCCGCGCGATGAACCGTCGCGTGGAGCTGAAGCGTATCGACTGACGGTAGTTCCTCAGCCGGGCGCGGCGAACACAGGGGAGCCCCTGTGTTCGTCGCGCCATGCTGGCGTCAACACGGCGACGAGGAACGCGGGAGGAGCCGATAAAGAGATGCGAGACTGGTGAACGTGCCGAGCGGTTCGAACCGCGGCTGGAACCGCAGCGGCAGGGTCTTCTCTCGTCTCTCCTCGCTCGATCGGCTCCTTCCGCGTTCCTCATCGCCGTGGCAGCGCCAGTCCCGGCGACTACGACCGCTACAGTCCGGCGCGAACCACGGCCGTCAATGCCGGAGGAGAGAGGGGTAGCCAGAAGTGAAAGGCGCTGCCCTTCCCCTCCTCGCTCTGCACCCAGATCCGGCCGCCGTGGGCTTCGACGGCGAGCTTGCAGAAGGCGAGGCCGAGGCCCGAGCTGCGGACGCGCGGAGCGTTAGGCGTTCGCACCTGCTCGAACTTGCGGAAGATGAGCTCCTGATACTCCTTCGGAATTCCCGGTCCGTTGTCGGCAACGGTGAAGAGCACCCCCTGCCCCTCGGCGCGGGCGAGGAGCTGCAGCTCGACCGCGCGCGCGGCGTGCGTCACTGCATTCTGGATCAGGTTCGCGAAGACGCGGCGGAGCAGTGTCGGGTCGGCCTCGAAGACCGGGACGTCGTCGGCGACGTCGACGCGAACGGTGATGCCTTCCTGCTGGAAGCGGAGCCGCCATTCGTGGACGATCTCCGACAGCAGCGCCGCCGGTGCGGTCGGCGCGACCTGGAGGGTGATCGTCGTCTCCTCGAGGCGGGCCACCTCGAGCAGGTCCTCGATCAGCGCGAGCAGGTCCTCGGCCTTCGATTCGGCGTCGCCTAACGCTCGCCGCTGCTCGGAGCTGATCGCCCCGAAGTCGCCGTCGGTGACCATCTCGAGCGTGGCGAGGACGGTGGTCAATGGGCTCTTCAGGTCGTGCACGATCATCTTCATCAGGTCGTCACGAACCTTCTCGAGCTCGCGCATCTTGCGGAACGATTCCTCGAGCGCGTCGGTCGCCGCCTTGAGCTTGATCAGCGAGCGAACGCGGGCGCCGAGGACGAGCCGGTTGTGCGGCTTGGTGAGAAAGTCGTCACCACCGGCCTCGATCGCGCGGACGCGATCGCTCGTGTCGTTGAGCGCCGTGACGAAGATGACGGGGATCCGCGCGCTCCGCGGATCGCGCTTGATGCGGCGGCAGACCTCAAAGCCGGTCGATCGATCGTCGATCCCGAGGTCACCCGCCGGCATCGACACATCGAGGATGCAGAGCTCCGGGCGAAACTCGAAGCACGACGCCAGCGCGCTCGGCCCGTCGTGCGCCGAGATCGTCCGGTAGCCGAGCGTGTGCAACTGGTCGAACAGCAATTCGACGTTCGCGGGGACGTCGTCGGCGACGAGGATCAGCGGTGCGAGCGTCTCGGCGCTTTCGCTCATGCGCTCAGGGACGAACCGAGATGCCGACGCCGATGGTGAAGCTCTTTTCGGCCGCGATGCTGCGCAGCGCGCGCTGGCCGTAGATCTGGACGAGGGCACGATCGTACGCGAACGGCGCACTGATGCCGAGGCTGACGGCGTTCTCGCGCACCTGCTCGAAGTTGAACTGGCTGCCGCTGCGGCTCACTGGCGCATTGTAGGCGAGCTCGCGATGGCGGAAGCCGCCGCGGAGCGTCAGCGCACGTCCGGCGAAGCGCGGCCCGGGAGTCTCGATACCGAGCGACAGGCCTAACGCGTCCTGCGGCTTCGAGAGGACGCTCAGCGCATCGAGCGAGCTCCAACCCGTCCAGTCGGCGTCAGCAGCGACGATCGTTCGCGGCACCAGCTCGTACGCGATGCCGACGCCAAGGCGATCCGGGACACGCGCCGTCGCAACCGTCGAATCGCGTCGGGTCAGTCGGAGCGACTGGCCGCGGCGCGCCGAGACGGCGATCGCAATCCTGCGAACGGGCCGGATCGTTGCGCCGGCGGAAAACGCGCTGCCGGAAAAGCGAATGTCCGCCGACTGCCCGTACGGGCTGAACTCGGTGTTGCTCGTCGTGGTCGTCGTCCGCGGATCGTCACGGGTCAGCACGACGGTCTGATTGAACCGATTGAGGCCGACGATCGCGTGCGCGCCGAGGCCGACGTCGAGCCAGTTCGAGACGTGATACGCGCCGGCGACGCGGATGTCGTTCATTCCGCCGTCGGAGGACGAAATTTCCTTGACGTAGAGCGACTCCGCCCCGACGAGGCGGCGATCGACGACGTCGGTCGCCCAGGTGCGGTCGAGGAGCGAGGAGAGCGAGAGCGCGATCGTCGCGCGGGGACTGATCGGCAACGCGGCAAGAACGACCGGCACGCGATTGATCGCCGTGCGAATGGTCGCGCCCTGCGACTCGGTAGTGCGGAACTCCGGCTCATACTGGAAGTGCACGCCTGCGTTGTGCCAGCCGAGCAGCGCCGCGGGATTCAGCGGCGTCGTCTCATCGAATTCCGTGAAGGCGCCGACGGTGGCGCTCGCGCTGGCACCGAGTTGACCGGGCGGGTAGCCAAAACCCTGCGAAGCGGCGGAGCCCTGCGCGCCCAGTGGCAGGGCCGCAGCGGCGATCAGGGCCAGCGTGAGGCAGGGAAAGCTCGAGCGCATCAGGGTATTCCAGGCGCGTTGCGCGGAACGTAGGTGATCTGCAGCGACGGGCGCAGTGCGGCCGCCGCTTCGAGTGAGGAGAAGCGCAGCTCGACGGGCGACGCGCCCTCGGTCGGGAGCGCGAGGATGATCGCATGCGGGCGCTTGCTGGCGTCGCTGGCGGCCCATTGCCGCAGAATCGGCGCGATCTCGATCGTCCGCGTAGCATTCGTGTCAGCGCGGAACCTGATCGCTCGCACTCCCGTCAACGCGCCGAAGAACACGCGCCGCTGCGAATCGAAGCCGGCGGGTTCGTGGAAGAGAGCGCGCTTGGTGATGTCGGAGACGCTCGCCAGCGCGGTACCGAGCAGTACTTCGAGCTGCCCGGTATCGCTCGGCGTCGCCAGCGGGCTGGCCACCTGATTGAGGCGAAGCGTTGCCCGCAGGACCTGCGTCGAATCGAGCAGTCGCTTCGAGATGTCGAAGTTGAAATACACGCGACGGCCGCGAATTCCACCGACCGCGACTTCAGTCGCGCCGGGTGGCGGCGTGCCCTTCACGACCAGCGTGTAGTCGCGCAGATATGACTGCTGCGTCGGATCGTCAGGCGGCGTGGCCGAGTTGACGACGACGCCCTGCAGGCTGTCGGCTTGCGCGGTGTCGGCAGTGGCCGACGGAAAGAAGCGAACGACGGAGAACGCGCCCGATCCGCTCGCGTTGAGTCGCAGCGCGGTATTCCCGCCGGAGACGATCTGCAGCCCGATGCGCAGTCGCTTCTTTCCCTGCACCTTGTCGAAGACCACGGAATCGTTCAGCGGAATCGCGAAGGTATCGCGAATCGCTTCCGCACGAATGCGGCGGCGCCCGACTTCGCGGCTCGCCGTGAACAGCGCGAGGACCGGCGCGACCGCTGTGTCGGCGACGCCGGCGGTATCGACGTCATAGGCGACGATCGTCACCGAATCGGTCGGGAGCGGCGGCGCGTTCGCGGTGGTGTCACCGGAAACGAAGAGCGTGGAGCCCTTGAGCGCCTTGATCTCGTAGTGCGTCGTGTCGGCAGTGGTGGCTGCCGTCGGCTTCTTCTTCAGGAACGTCGTCGGAAACGAGTCGAAGCGGAACACGCCGCGCAGATCGAGCGCTCCGTCGGTCCGCGTCTGCAGGAGGACGCTGCCCTCGCTGCCGATCGGCGGCCCGGGATAGACGGTGGTGTCGAGCGACACGCCCTGGATCGTCGTGTCGACGATTCCCACTTCCTGGATCGGACAGAGCGCCGGACAGGCGCGTCCACTTCCCAATTTTTCGGTGCACGCCGCCGCGCCCAGCGCGGCGGCGAGAAGCACTACGTATTTACGCCAGACTAACACTCTTGCCCTCGACGTCGAAGCTATCAACGATCCCCATGATCACCGCATCCACCGGCCGGTCCTTCGTGACCGCCGTTAGGCGGGCCGAACTTCCGGTGGCGTACAACACCACTTCTCCCACACCGGCGCCGACGCTGTCCACCGCGACGACGTACCCGCCTTCCTTGCCGAGCGAGGTCGTCAGGTTCTCGACGACCATCAGCTTGAGCGACTCGAGCGACGGATCCTTCCGCGTCGCGACCACGGTGCCGACGACCTTGCCGAGCTTCATGCGCGTTCCATCGATTCGGGATTGAACGGGCGCGGCAGCAGTTCGGCGAGCGTCCACGTCGCTCGCTCGCCGCGGGCGAAGCTGACGACGGGCAGCTCGGGCGCGAACTCGACCAGCACCTGCCGGCAGATGCCACACGGCGGCGTCGGCTCGGTCGCGTCCGTGACGACGACGATCGCGTCGAAGGAGCGGATCCCGCGCGCCACGGCCGAAGTCACGGCGGTGCGCTCAGCGCAGATCGCCGCGTCGTACGGCGCATAGGCGTGGCCCATCGCATCTTCAGCGACCGATCGCAGCTTGTCGATCGTCGCCCGGTCGAGAGTGCTCATCCGTTGATCGCCGCCGGCGCGAACGACCTGCCACGGCCGCGGAACGAGATGCCGAGCCAGTCGGCTACCGTCGCCCCGAGATCCGAGAAGGTATCGAGCACGCCGAGCGAGACCGGACGAACGGCGGTACCGAGCACGATGATCGGCACGCACTCGCGGGCGTGATCGGTGGACGGCGTCGTCGGGTCGTTACCGTGGTCGGCGGTGATGAAGAGCAGGTCGTCCTCGCGGAGGGCGTCGATGATCGATGGGAGAGCACGGTCCAGCTCGCGGAGAGCAGCATAAAACCCCGCCGCGTCGTTTCTGTGCCCGAACAACTGGTCGAAATCTACCAGATTGGCGAAGCAAAGCCCAACCTCATCGCTGGCGAGCCATTTCAGGATCAGCGCGATCCCCTCGGCGTTCGACGACGTATGGGTGGTCCGGATGTTCCGTCCGGCGAAGAGATCGTCGACCTTTCCGACCCCACCGCGGGGTATTCCTCTCGCGGCAAGCGCGTCGAGGAGGGTTTCGTCGGGCGGTTCGAGGGAAAAGTCGCGACGGTTCGCCGTCCGGCGAAATGCCCCCGCCACGCCGGTGAATGGCCGCGCGATGACGCGCGAGACATCGTGCGGTGGAACCAGCATCGCGCGGGCTATCTCGCAGGCGGCGTACAGTTCGGCCAGCGGGACGATCGACTCGTGCGCCGCGACCTGGAAGACGCTGTCCGCCGACGTGTAGACGATCAATTCTCCGGTGCCCATGTGCTGCGACCCGAAGGTGTCGAGCACCGCGGTGCCGCTGCCGACGACGTTTCCGATGGACGTACGGCCGGTGCGGCGCTCGAACTCGGATATCAGCTCGCGGGGAAAGCCGTTCGGATACGTCGGGAACGGGTTGGCGAGATGCACCCCGGCAATCTCCCAGTGTCCGGTCGTGCTGTCCTTCCCGGCGCTCCGCGGGCGCATCATCCCCGAGGCGCCGCGTGGATACTGAACGGCGGCGACGCCGGCCAGTGGCTTGATGCGGCCGAGTCCCGCGACCTCGAGGTTCGGCAGCGCGAGTCCGCCGACGGCATGCGCGAGGTTGCCGAGCGTGTCGCTGCCAAGGTCCCCGTACTCCGCGGCATCGGGGGCCTCGCCGATCCCGACGCCGTCGAGCACGAGGATGATCGCGCGCCGCGTCACGCGCTGTCCCGGTTCACGCCGCAGCCTCGTACACGCGCGGCAGGCGGGCGCCGAGGCCGGTGAGCAGCTCGTAGGGGGAGATCTCAGCGGTCGCCGCGACGTCGGCCACCGTTAGGCAGTCGCTGCCGGCGGTGCCGATGAGCGTCGCGACGTCGCCCGGTGCGCAGGGGACGGCGGTGACGTCGATCATCGTCATGTCCATGGTCACCAGTCCGGCGACGGTGACGCGCGCCCCGCTGATGAGGACGACGCCGCGGCTGGACAGTGCCCGGCGATACCCGTCGGCGTAGCCGATTGCGAGCGTGGCAATGCGCCGCGGGCCTCGGGCGCGCCAGGTCGCTTCGTAGCTCACGCCTGCGCCGTCAGGCACCGTGCGCACTTCGACGACGCGGGCGCGGACGCTGACCACCGGCTCCGGATCGATGCGCGCGCCGTGTCCGCTCGACACGCCGTAGAGGAAGATTCCCGGGCGCACGACGGCCATCGATGACGGCGCCTCGAGATGCTCGACCGCCGGCCCGTTTTCCGCGTGAAGAATCGCCGGCCGGCGCGGAAGCATGGCGAGCGCCTGCTCGAACCGCGTGCGCTGCACGATCACACTTTCGCTGTCGGCGCCATTCTGGAAATGCGTGCAGGCGCCCGCGGGGGGGAGCGCATCGACGAGCGTCGCCACGTCAGCGACGCTGTCCCAGCGAATTCCGGCGCGCGCCATTCCGGTATCGATGCCGAGATGCCAATCGCCGCCCCCGCTCTCGATCCAGGCAGCGATCGCGCGGACGTCACCGAGTACCGGCGTTAGGCGGGCGGCGCGAGCCTCGCGAAAGTTGGCCGGGAGCAGCGGGCTGAAGACGAGCATCGGGCGCTCGACACCGAGAGCGCGAAGCACGCGGCCCTCGGCGACCGTCGCGAGGCCGTATCCCCACGGCGAGAGTGGCTCGAGCGCGCGCACGGCCGCAACGGCCCCGAGGCCGTAGGCGTCCGCCTTTACCATTGGCAGTAGCGGGACGCCCGCATGGCGCGCGATCGCGGCCCCATTTCGACGCAACGCGCCAAGGTCGATCTCGACCCAGGCGCGGCTCTTGTCACTCGGTTGCTCTGTCATTCGACGCGGGCTTAGTATACGGACCACCTCATGGCCATGCAAGACGATTCCTCCCTCGACGACACGCTCGCGCTGATGCGCGATCTGCGCGCGCGCTGCGATTGGGACGCAGCGCAAACGCACCAGTCGCTGCGACCATACCTGATCGAAGAAGCGCACGAGCTCGACGACGCGCTGCGCGCCGGTGACGATCGTGCGACTCGCGACGAACTGGGCGACCTGTTGCTGCAGGTGCTCTTTCACGCCGTGATCGCCGAGGAGCGCGGGGCGTTCTCGATGCGCGACGTGGGAGCTTCACTGGTCGCGAAGATGCGCGCCCGGCATCCGCACCTCTACGGCGACGGCGAGAAGGTCGCGTGGGAACGGATGAAGGCGACCGCGCGCGCATCGATCGCCGACGGGCTGCCCGTCGACCTTCCGGCACTGCATCGCGCGCACCGCCTCCAGGATCGCGCCGCTGGCGTCGGCTTCGACTGGCCGGATGTATCCGGACCGGCGGAGAAAGTCGAAGAGGAGTTGCGCGAAGTGCGCGCCGAGCTGGGCGACCGCGCGGGCGAGAGCAAAACCGACGCGACCAGGCGTGCGGACCGGCTCGAGGATGAACTCGGAGACCTGCTGTTCGCGGCGGTGAATCTCTGCCGTAAGGCAGGCGTGCATGCGTCGGTCGCACTCGACCGCGCGAACATGAAGTTCGTCCGGCGGTTCGAGGCGGTGGAAGTGCTCGCGAAGGCGAGAGGGATCGATGTGAAGAGCGCGGGGCTCGAGGCCCTCGACACACTCTGGGATGAGGTGAAGGGCGAGAAGTGACGCCGCGCCTGCTCTCTTCGCCGTGTTGACGCGAGCCGTGGCGTATTGAGGCCTCGCCCTACGGCCGAAGTCTGTTCATCATCCGCGCGAATGGAATCGCCTCGCGCAGGTGCGGGAGTCCGCAGATCCAGGCGACGGTGCGCTCGAGGCCAAGCCCGAAGCCGGCGTGCACGAAGGTCCCATACTTTCGCAGGTCGAGATACCAGCCGTAGGCATCCATCGGCAGGCCTTCGTCCTTGATGCGGTGGACGAGACGATCGTAATCGTCCTCGCGCTGCGAGCCGCCGATGATCTCACCGTAACCTTCCGGTGCGAGACAGTCGTCACAGAGCACCGTGCGCGGGTCGTCAGGATTTTCCTTCATGTAGAACGCCTTTGCCTGCTTCGGATAGTTCATCACGAACACAGGCCGATCGTAATCGGCGACAATGAGCGCTTCGTCCTCGGCGCCCAGGTCATCGCCCCACTGCGCGGCGCTCCCCTTTCCCTGCACCAGCTTCACCGCGTCGCCGTAATCGAGACGGACGAATGGTGGCTTCACGCGCTCGAGCGGCGCGAGATCGCGCTCGAGCTCGAGCAGCTCTGACTTCCGGCGCTCGAGACAGCGCTGCACGAGATACGAGACAAAATCTTCCTGCAGGCTCATGTTCGCCGCCGAGTCGTTGAACGCGACCTCGGGCTCGATCATCCAGAACTCGGTGAGGTGACGGCGCGTCTTCGACTTCTCGGCGCGAAAGGTCGGGCCGAAGGTGTAGATTTTCCCGAACGCGGCGGCGGCCGCTTCGCCGTAAAGCTGTCCCGTCTGCGCGAGATACGCATTGCCTTCGTCGAAGTACTCCGTCGCGAACAGGCCGCTCCGTTCACCGATGGCCGCGGTGAGAATCGGCGTGTCGATGCGGAGGAAGCCACGCTCGTAGAAGAAATCGTGAATGCCCTGCTCGATCTCGTTGCGCACGCGCATGATCGCTGCCTGACGCGGGCTGCGCAGCCAGAAATGACGATTGTCCATCAGGAAATCGACGCCGTGCTCCTTGGGCTGGATCGGATAATCGATCGGACTGGTGCCGAGGATTTCCAGCGCGGCGGCACCCATCTCGACGCCGCCCGGTGCGCGTGCGTCGACCCGCACTTCGCCGGTGATGGCGATCGACGTCTCCTGCGTGAGCTCGGCAAAGCGCGCCCACGTTTCCGGGGGAAGCTGATTCTTGACGAGGACACTTTGCAGCGAGCCACTTCCGTCACGCATTACGACGAACGCAACTTTGCCGGACGAGCGAAGGTGCGTCACCCAGCCACGGACCGTCACGGTCTGGCCGGCGTGCGCCTTCAGCTCCTCGATTCTCGCGAACGTGGGAGATGTCATTTGGGACGGTGTGCCATTGAGGGTGCGGCTCGAAGCTATGCGGGGCGGCGAGTGTGGTCAACGCTCGCGCGCGGTCGCGGCGTAGCAGTTGCAAGGATGGCGCGTGCGTCGCCGCCTCAGGCGCGGCGTGTGTTCGGCGCCGACGGCGGTGCGCGACGCGGCTCCGGTTCATCACGCACGACCGAGACGATTTTCCTGCAGGATACGACGTCGCCGAGCCCTCGCGGCTCCGCATCTCACCGGGCGGCGCGCTCGCTCATCGCGCCACTGGCCGCATGACGATTCGCGCCAAGCTCGCACTCGCGCTGAGTGCGATCCTGCTGCTGCTGATCGCGCCGGTGGCGATCTCGTACCATTCGCTGCGCGGTGTGCACGACGCAACGCAGTCACTGCGCGATCGCGAGTTTGCGGCGTCGCTGCTCCTCGGCCGCATCCGGTCGTCGGTCGATGACCTGCGCCGCGCGGAAACCGCGCTCCTTTTTGTCCACGACGCGGGGAGCCGAGACGCGATGTCGCACGCGGTCGATGGCATCGCCGCGATGGCCGACAGTCTGGAGCGATCGCATCTCGACACCGCGGCGCACGACATCCGCGCGGCGTCGAAGGTGGTCGCTCAGACAGCGCCCGATGAATATCTCGCTGCGCTCGGTGGTCACGACGTCGACGCCGAGCGGATCTCGACGACACGCGTCGTCCCGGCAATCGGCAAGGTGGAGCGCGCGGTCGCCGTCGCCGAGCGTTCGTTGCGCGAGCGCACGACGCAGCGCGTCGAGGAGACGGCGACCTCGGTCGACGAAGCAGGACGGGTGGCTGCGCTGGCCGCGCTCGTCGCGATCCTCTCCGCGACGCTGATCGCCGCGTGGCTGCTCCGCGCGATCGGTCGCCCGGTGCGCGAGTTCGAGCGCGGCATGCACCAGATTGCCGAGGGAGAATTCGGCTACAAGCTCGCGGTGAACCCGACACGCCGGGATGAATTCGGGCGCCTCGCACTCTCGTACGATCGAATGGCAAAGCAGCTGGCGGAGCTCGACAAGCTCAAGGCGGAGTTCGTCTCGATCGCATCGCACGAGCTGAAAACACCGATCAACGTCATCCTCGGGTACCTGCAGCTTATGCAGGAGGGTGCGTATGGCGCCGTGTCGGCGAAGCAGGGCGAGATCCTGCACACGCTCGAGACGCAGGCGCAGAGCCTCGCCCGGCTGTCGAAGCAACTGCTCGATGTCAGCCGGTTCGAGGCGGGCGGTGGCTCGATCGCCGCGCGACCGATCGAGCTGCGCGCATTTCTCGTCGAGCTCGAAGCGGGGTTCCGGATCCTCGCGCAGCAGCGTGGCGTCGGGTTGCACGTGACCTGGAGCAACGATGCCCCGCACGAGGTGCAGTGGGACGCCGACCGGATGAGCGAAGTGCTCGGCAACCTGCTCTCCAATGCAGTAAAGTTCACTGCGGCTGGCGGACACGTCGGATTGAACGCCGAGCGTCACGGTGAATCAGTGACGATCGAGGTGCGCGATACGGGCGCCGGCATTCCCGAGGACCAGTTGCCACACGTGTTCGAGAAGTTCTACCAGGCCGACAACCAGGACAGCGCGTCGCAGAAGGGCACCGGCCTCGGGCTGGCGATCGCCAAGGAAATTCTCGAGGCACACGGAGGGACGATCAACTGCGAGAGCATGCCCGGAGTCGGGACCACCTTCACGATCAACCTGCCGACGCGGGTGCCGAGCAAGCGGCAG
Source organism: Gemmatimonadaceae bacterium (assembly GCA_046593895.1). Classification (GTDB taxonomy): domain Bacteria; phylum Gemmatimonadota; class Gemmatimonadetes; order Gemmatimonadales; family Gemmatimonadaceae; genus JABFXC01. The sequence goes on from JBKJQR010000165.1 coordinate 13,452, forward strand.
AGCGCGCACCGCGCCGCCGAAGTGGCGGCTGGAGCAGCGTCGTGAGCCGCGCGGTCGTTCGCCCGGCGGGCGCCGCAAGGCCGATCGTCAGGCGCCTAACGCTGCTCGCCTGCGTCCTCTTCGCGCTCGCTGGAACGGCGTGCATTCGTCGCCCGCCGTTTCTCCGTCCGGCGGCCGAACGCGAGTGGCCGGCCGCCTACCTCGTCGCGCAGCGGGCCGCTGACCGCGGCGCCTATCCGGACGCCGACAAGGCGCTGGCCGAGTTCGCGGTCGCCCATCCGAATACCGCCGAAGCTGCCGAGAGCGCATACTGGCGCGCGGTCTACAAGCTCGATCCGGCGAACAAGGAGGCGAGCACGCGCGACGCAATCTCCGGCCTCGACAAGTACCTCGCCGCGCCTAACGGTGCGCACCGCGGCGAGGCCGCGACCCTGCGGCGGGTCGCCGGCCAGCTCCTCTCGCTCGACCGGGCACTGAGCCAGAAGCCCGACGAGGCGGCGGCGACCCGCGAGGAGGACGTCAAGAAGCTCCGCGACGACCTCCAGGCGACGAAGGACGAGCTGGAGCGGATCAAACGCCGGCTCGCGGCGCCGAAGCCGTGAAAAGCAGCCGTGAGCCATGAGCCGTTAGCCGTTAGCCGTGAGCCGTGAGCCGTGAGCCGTGAGCTAACGGCTCATGGCTCATAGCTCACGGCTGCAGTCACCCCACCCGGAACAGCTCCAGCGCCCGCGCGTAGCGGCCCTGGAGTGCGGCGCGGAGCGGCGCGTGCTCGCGCTTCTCGAGTTCCGGATCGGCCGCGAGCAGGCGCTCGGCCACCTCGCGGGCGGTTTCATTGAGCGCTTCGTCGCGGATCGGATCGGCGATGCGGAACGTCTGCTCCCCGCTCTGCCGCGCGCCGAACAGGTCGCCCATCCCGCGGAGCGAGAGGTCGGCGCGGGCGATCTCGAAGCCGTCCTCCGTGCCGACGAAGACGTCGAGCCGCGCCCGCGCCTCGTCGCCGACGTCGCCCAAGAGGATGCAGTAGCTCTGCTCGGCGCCGCGGCCGACGCGGCCACGCAGCTGGTGCAGCTGGGAAAGGCCGAAGCGCTCGGGATGTTCGACGACCATCACCGTCGCGTTAGGCACGTCGATCCCGACCTCGATCACGGTCGTCGCGACCAGCACGTCGATCGCGCCATCGCGGAAGCGGCGCATCGTCGCATCGCGCTCGTCGGCGGGAATCCGGCCGTGGAGAAGGGCGACCCGCCGCGTCGCGAACGATCCGCCGGCGAGCGATTCGTATTCGACCGTCGCCGCCTTCAGGTCGACCTTCTCCGATTCGTCAACGAGCGGGTAGACGATGTACGCCTGCCGGCCCTTCCCCACTTCGCGATCGACGAATTCCATGAGTCGCGGGCGATGGCTTTCGCCGCGGAGCGCGGTGGTGATCGGCTGCCGGCCGGGCGGACGCTCGTCGAGGACGCTGACGTCGAGATCGCCGTACATCGTCAGCGCGAGCGAACGCGGGATCGGTGTCGCCGTCATCAGCAGAGTGTCGGGGGCTTCGCCCTTCGCGGCGAGCGCCTTTCGCTGCTCGACGCCGAAGCGGTGCTGCTCGTCGATCGCGACGAAGCCCAGGCGTCCGAAGACCGCGCTCTCCTGCACCAGCGCGTGCGTCCCGATCGCCAGCAGCGGCTCAGTCCCCGAGATCCGCGCCAGCGCCCGACGGCGTTCCGGCGCCGACAAGCTGCCGGTGAGCAGCACCGGCTCGCTGCCTAACGGGGCAAGCAGGCGCGACATCGTTCGCAGGTGCTGCTCGGCGAGCAGCTCGGTCGGCGCCATGATTGCCGCCTGGTAACCATTCTCGATTGCCAGTAGCGCGGCGAACAGCGCGACGATGGTTTTGCCGCTCCCGACGTCGCCCTGGAGGAGGCGGTGCATCCGCCGCGAGCTCGTCATGTCGGCGACGATTTCGCGCAGGGCGCGCATCTGCGCGTTGGTCAGTTCCCAGGGCAGCGACTTGCGCAGCCTGCTCGTCAGCTGCCGCTTGTTCTCGAAGGTGATCCCCTGCCGCTCAGCGCGAGCGATTGCATTCGCGCGGCGCTGCAGGATCTGGACGAAGAGCAGTTCTTCGTAGGCGAGCCGGGCGCGCCCGTTCATCGCCTCGCCTAACGATGCGGGCCGGTGGACCATCCGCAGCGCCTCGGGGAGCGGCGGCACCCGCGCCGGCGCCAGCACCTCGCGCGGCAGCGTCTCGACGACGAGGGGGAGCAGGGCGTCGAGGTGGGTGTCGAGCAGTCCGCGGATCACCTTGAAGCCAAGGCCCTCGGTCGCTGGATAGACCGACAGCACACGCCCCGACGCGGTGCCTTCGTCCTCGTCGCCGAGGTTGACCATCTCGCGGGGGAGGAGCTGCCGTCCGTGGAAGAAGCGGACCTGCCCGCTGAGCAGCAGGACGTCGCCCTTCTCGATCGTCCGGTCGAGATACGGCTGGCCGGGCCACGCCGCCTCGATCAATCCGCTCGCGTCGCGAACGACCGCCTGGAAGATCCGCAGTCCCTTGCGCGTGGGGAGCACGCCCTTCGAGATGACACGCCCGATGATCGTCGCCTGCATCCCCGGCTCGAGCGACGAGATCGGTGAGACGGTGCTCGCGTCCTCATAACGGTGCGGTGCGTGGTAGAGCAGGTCGCCCGCGGTGACGATGCCTAACCGTCGGAGCGCCTCGCCCCGCACCGGGCCGACTCCCTTCAGGTACATTACCTTCGTGTCGAGCGCGATCCGCGGTGCGGACGAGCCGCCGGGGCGCGACCGCTCGCTCGCCATCAGCCGTCGGCGAGCAGCGCCGTCGAGAAGTCCGCCGCGTCGAAGGGCGCCAGATCGTCGATTCCTTCGCCACTCCCGACGAACTTCACCGGCACATCGATCGCCTCGTGCACCGCGACGACGACGCCACCGCGCGCGCTGCCGTCGAGCTTCGTGACGACGAGACCGGTGACACCGACGGCCGCCGAGAATGTCTTCGCCTGCGAGATCGCGTTCTGGCCGATGGTGCCGTCGAGCACGAGCAGCGTTTCATGCGGCGCGTCAGGCAGCCGCTTGGCGACGACGCGGGCGACTTTCTTCAACTCGGTCATCAGGTCGTCGTTCGAATGCAGGCGGCCCGCGGTGTCGATGATCGCGACGTCGACGTTGCGGGTGAGCGCGGCGTCGATTGCGTCGAAGGCGACCGCTGCCGGATCGCCTCCCGCCTTCCCGCCCACGAACTCGGCGCCCGAGCGCTCGGCCCAGACGCGAAGCTGGTCGATCGCGCCGGCGCGAAAGGTGTCCCCCGCTCCGACGAGCACCCGCTTGCCCTGGCGTCGGTAGCGCGCGGCGAGCTTGCCGATGAACGTCGTCTTCCCCGCGCCATTGACCCCGATCACGAGGACGATCGTCGGGCCGGTGGTCGCGCTGCGGAGCGCGGTGTCGCTGTTGCCGGCGCGCAGCGCATCCTCGATTCCCTGGCGCAGCGCCTCGCGAAACTGATCCTGCGTCTTGACGAACCCGCGCTGCGCGGCGCGCTCGACGTCGGCGACCAGGCGCAGGGTAGTCGGCACGCCGAAGTCTGCCTCGAGCAGCATCTCCTCGAGCTGTTCGAGCGAGCCCGCCGAGACTCCGCCGCGCGCGATGACCGCGACGTCGGTGAGCGCGACGTCCTTGATTCGGTCCCAGAGCGAGCGTTTCGGAACGTCACCGGTCTTGCGGAGCAGGCGCATCGTTCCAAGTTAGCGCCCGCTCCGGAGTCAGCGTAGCCCGGAGCGCCGGCGGATGATCCATTCGCCGCAGAGCGCCGCGACGACGAGCAGGTACGCCCACCACTGGTCGCGGAGCGGCGGCGCGGGCACGCCGCTCCGCGGACCATCGCTGGCGACGCTGAGGGCGACCGCGCGCGCGGGGAGAAGCTCTGTCCCCGCGTTGACGACGAACGATGCCGACCCACCGCGCGTGACGGCGGTGTATCGACCGGGCGGCAGCGACGCGGTGGTCGTGGTGCGACTGTCGCCGCTGAACCGCAGGGTGAGCGAGCGATTGGTCGTGTCGCGGGTCGCGCCATCGGTTCGGCGCAGCGTGACGGTCACCACCGAATCGGCACTGGTGCGCGTCCAGCCGATCGGGTCGCCCTCGCGCAGCGAGCGGTGCGAGGGCAGTGCAGGACGGAGGTCTGCGCCGACACTCGTCGTCCAGTCCGCGATCGCGCCCCAGAGCGCATCGAAAGCATCGCGCGCCGGGCCGCCACGGGCCCGCCAGCGCCACAAACCGCTGGCCGCGACCACCAGCCGCCGTCGCCCACTGATGTCCGAGCCGGCGACGAGTGCGCGTGAGGCGAGGCCGGGGCTCCGTCCCTCGAGGGCAACCCACTCGCCGCGCGGGGCGACCGGCGCGACCTCGATCGGGGGAATGCTGTCCCACGCGATCCCGCCGAGCGATCGGGCGAGGGGCGACGCGCCGCTCGGCGCGGCGCGCCATTCGGCGTCATCGACGTCGCCGGGGATCATCAGCACGAGCGCCGATCGTGCCAGCTGCGCCGGCGGGCCAAGCACCGTCGAATCGCCGTGCAGCACGAGCAACGGAGCGGCGGTGGCGGCGGCGCGGACGTCGGCTGCGGTCACCGCGCGCAGCGTCGTCGCGTCGCGCCAGGCGCCCGGGGCGACGAGATAGAAGCCGCGCGGCGGAACGGTCAGCGCGCCGGCCAGCGCCTCGAGCGCCGCCCGTGCGTCGGGATCGGGGGATGACGACACGAGCACCGCCGACGGCATCCGGCTGATCTCGACGATCGTGCCTAACGTGTCGTTCCGCGACTCGCCGTCGCCGCCTGCGGTCGCGCTGACCTCGAGCAGCGCATCGCCGGCACGCGGCGGCGCGATGAGGCGTGCACTGAGCTGCCGCTCGGCGAACGCGCCTAACGGCCCGACAGGCAGGATCACCGGTGGCGACCCGGCAAGGGCGACCCGGATCGTCGCGCCGCTCACGGCGCCGTTGCCGGCCCGCACCGTGGCGCTGAGCACCAGGGTATCGCCGGGTGCAACGCGCCCCGGCGCGACGAGTCCGACGACGGCGATGTCAGTGGCCGGCGGCGCGGGAAGCACCGTCAGGCGCGTGCCCGCGGGAAGGGGGCTGACCTCGGCGAGCTCACCATCGGTGACGAGCACGAGGCCGCGCGGTTCATCACGCACGGCGTCGAGCAGCGGCGCGAGCGTCGAGCGCTGGTCGGTCGGGCGAGGCGGGGGCACGCTCGCCATCCGCGTCGAATCGCCGAAGAGCAGCAGCGAGTCGCCGTCCGCCGCGCGGCGCGCCGCGTCCCGCGCGCGCACCCACGGTGCCGCGGCACCGTCACCGCGCGTCCAGCTCGCCGAAACGTCGAGCGCAACGAGCGCCCGCGCCGCTCGCGCCGGGCCAGCGGGCGCGCCGAGAAGGAGCGCGACGACCGTCGCCGCGG
>JBKJQR010000222.1:0-18986 GCA_046593895.1 Gemmatimonadaceae bacterium
TTCTGGTCGGCCGAAGTCACCCACACGCAGGTGACGGGCAAGAGCTGCCAGATTGCGGTCAACACGAACAACACCCTCGTGACGACTGCGGGCGACGGCGAGCCGGCCTGCAAGTAACGCAATCGTAGTGAGAGAGGGGGCCGGGCATTACGCCCGGCCCCCTTTTTCACGTTCTGCACGAGCGATCGCCACGCGCGGCATCGCAAACACGTCGCGCCGTCGGTGTAACGCGGGTACTGCTCTGTCGTCACTCACAGGTCATGCCCCCCTCTATCAAACCCGCGGACGCACCCGCTCCGCATCCGCCTCGCGAACGCTCGTCGTTGCGCGCCGAGTTGCTTGTCGGACTAGGGCTCCTCGCCGCGGCTGCGCTGACCGTCGCCGTAGCGAGTGTCGTGCTTTTCTGGGGGTTCATCGACACACAGCTCGGCGCCCTCTGGCTTGCGCTACTCATCGTCGGTGACGTGACGGTGTTCGTGTCCCTCGGCGCTCATCAGCTGAAGCATCTCGTCACCGGACCGCTGGCGCGTGCGGTCGATGCGACGTCGGCGATCGCCGGCGGGGATCTCTCGCGGCGCGTCCCCGATGCGCAAACGCGCGAACTGGCGACGCTCGCCATCAGCATAAATCGGATGACTGACCACCTGCTCGCCGAGCAGGTGCAACGCATCCGCGCCGAGAAGCTCGCCGGCATCGGCCGACTCGCTGCCGGAGTCGCGCACGAGATCGGAAATCCCCTCGGCGCCGTCATCGGCTATGCGCACCTGTTGCGAAGCCGCAGCGGCGGCGACCCGCGCGCGGCCGAAGTACTCGATGGCCTCGAGCGCGAAAGTGCTCGCATCGATCGCATCGTCCGCGGCCTGCTCGATTACGCGCGGCCGCGGCGTGACACCAGCGGGCGCGTCGACGTGAACGACACGGTGCGCACCGCGGCGCAACTGTTGACCGATCAGGGCGTGTTTCGCGAGATCAATCTCGGCCTGTTGCTGGCCGACGATGCACCGTCAATCCGCGGCGAGCGGCATGAGCTCGAGCAGATGATCGTCAACCTCCTGCTCAACGCCGCCGATGCGATGCAGAAGGTCGGTGCGATCTCTGTGGTGACGTATCGGGTCGCGAGTTCGGCGCTCGTCGCCAGCGTTGTCAGGCGCGACAATGACCCGCCTCAAGCCGCGGTGATCCGCCCCCTCGCCCCCCGGGTACAGCATTGGCTCGAGACGACGCAGCCGGCGGAGATCCTCAAGATCGTGGTAGCCGACAGCGGGCCGGGAATTCTTGACGACGACGCCGAAAGGATTTTCGATCCCTTCTTCACAACCAAGGAACCGGGGCAGGGGACCGGGCTTGGCCTGGCGATCGTGGCGCGAGTCGTCGACGATCTGCGCGGAACGATCTGGGTACAGCAGGCGCGGGAGGGTGGGGCTGCCTTCCATATCCTCTTTCCGATCGCGCCAGCCGCGCAGACTCCCGTCTCGGCGCCCAGTCGCGCGGCGCTGGCACCGCGCGCCACCGGCCGCACCGCCGTCCCGCGTTAGGCGGCCATGCGAATCCTCGTCATCGACGACGAACCCGGCCTTCGTCACACGATTTCGTTGATCCTCCGCGAGGACGGCCACGAAGTCGAGGCCGCCGCCGATGGCGCTGCGGCGTTAGGCAGCCTGGCCACTAACGACGCATCGCTGATCGTCTGCGACGTGCGGATGCCGGGGATCGACGGCCTGACCTTTCTCGATCGCTACCGCGCGGCAGCCGGTCGCGCGCTCGTCGTGATGATGAGCGCGTACGGCGACGACGAAGCCGCGGTCGAAGCAATCCGTCGTGGGGCCTACGACTACATCTCGAAGCCGTTCCGCGCCGACCAGCTGCAACTCGTCATCCGCAAGGCGATCGAGCGCGAGAATCTTCGTCACGAGGTCGCGCGCCTCAGCGACGAGCTGGTGGCGCTGCGTGGTGCCGACGGCGTCGTCGGCCACAGCGCGGCGCTCCGCGAGGTCGTTGCGGTTGCGCGGAAGGTCGCGCGCCATCCGTCGACGGTGCTCGTCACCGGCGAGAGTGGAACCGGGAAGGAGCTGATCGCGCGACTCGTGCACTCATCGAGCCCCCGTTCGGCGGCGGCTTTCGTCGCGGTGAATTGTGCGGCGATTCCCGAAGCGTTGCTCGAGAGCGAGTTGTTCGGCCACACGCGCGGCGCCTTTACCGGCGCGGCGCAGGATCGGCGCGGCTTGTTCGAGGAAGCCGATCGCGGAACGCTCTTTCTCGACGAGATCGGCGAGCTTCCGCTGGCGCTCCAGGTGAAGCTGCTCCGCGTCCTGCAGGAGGGCGAGATTCGCCGCGTCGGCGACAACGCATCACGCACCATCGACGTCAGGCTGGTCGCGGCGACATCGCGCGATCTCGAAGCCGAAGTGGCGGCCGGCAGCTTCCGTGCTGATCTCTATTATCGCGTGAATGTCGTCCGGCTCGAGCTTCCGCCCCTCCGCGAGCGCCGCGATGACATCGCCGAACTGGCTCGCCACTTTGCGCAGGCGCACGCGGCCCGCCTTGCGATGCCTGCGCCGGCGATCACTGCCGATGCCATGCGCGCCCTGCTCGAGTACAGCTGGCCCGGTAACGTTCGCGAATTGGAGAACGTCATCGAGCGCGCGCTCGTCCTCACCGACGACGCTCGCATCGACGTCGCGCAGTTACCCGCTCAGGTCACTCGCGATTCCGAGGCAGCGGGCGCCGTGCGGTCGCCGAACGGCACGCATGCACCAGCGGAGCACGACCTCTCGGTGAAGCGGCGCACCGAGTCGCTCGAGCGTGACCTGATCGCCCAGGCGCTGGAGCGGACAGCCGGCAACCGGACGCGCGCCGCGCAGCTGCTCGATCTCTCGCATCGCGCGCTGCTCTACAAGATCCGCGAATACGGACTCGGTTAGCCCGATGCGCTACGCAAGAAGTTGCAGGTCTGCAAGTAAATGCAGGGTTTGAGGCGGAGCCACAAAGCCCAAGTGATTGCGATCAAACGACTTCACATCTGGCACCGATCGCGCATTAACCGGTGCAGAGAACACACGAGGAAGCAATGCGAAAAGTCAGAGCGGGATTGACGCTCGCGGAGATTCTGATCGTCATCGTGATCATGGCGATCATGATGTCGCTCGCGCTCCCGAAAATGGGAAACATGAACGACCGCAATCAGATGCGGTCGACCAAGGATGGCATCGAGGCGAGGCTGTCGGCGGCGCGAGCCGCGGCGATCGCGACCGGTCGCCAGTCGAGGTTCTACGTCGAGGGTGACTCGATGCGAATCACGACGTTCAACGGTACGACGGAGACTGCCAAGGGCACGACCGTCAATCTCAAACGGCAGTTCGGGACGAAAGTGACGTCAAGCAATATCACGATTGCGTTCGATGGTCGCGGGATGACGACGAATTCGGGCAACATCGTCAAGTTCACGCGCGGCTCGCTCGTCGACTCGCTGTGTATTTCGCCGATCGGACTCGTCAATCGACATGGATGTGCCAAATGAACAGTCAACCGAACAACATCCTGGCATCGCGCCGAGACGGCTTCACGCTCGTCGAAGTCATGGTCGCGATCGTCATCCTCTCCATTGGGATTCTCGGCTTGGCGGCGACGGCTGGCGTCGTCGTGCGGCAGATGACCGGCGCGGTCCACCAATCGGTGGCGGCGACGGTGGCCTACTCGCGGATGGAAAAGATCCGCACGGGTAACTGCATCGCGATGAAGGACTCGTCCAGCCCGGCCGTCGGGGTGACGACGCGAAACGTGACGGAGCACTGGAAGATCGTCGGCACGGCGGGCAGCCACGTGCTGCTCGTCTACGACACCATCACGTACGTCGTCCGTGGCAAGCTGAAAACGCAGATCTTCAACTCGGAGTACCCATGCGACCCGATCTGACATCCACACATCGCCGTGGTTTCTCGCTCGCCGAGATCATGGTCGCGCTCGTGCTGCTCGGGATCGTCGCAACGGGGATCATGACCGTCGTCATGCGGCAGCAGCAATTCTATCGCAGCGCGACCGAGGTGATCGACACCCGTCAGCAGATCCGCCAGGCGTCGAACGTCGTGCCGGTCGACATCCGCGGGGTGTCGTCGGTCGGCAACGACATTCTCAACATGAGCGACTCCGCGCTCGACGTACGTGGAAACATCGGCAGTGCGGTCGTCTGCTCGCACACCGCGAACACGATCACCGTTCCACCGGTCAATCTCGCGGGGAACAAGTATTTCACGACGTTCCTCACCCGCCCGAAGCTCCGCGACGCGCTGATCATCCTCGACGATGGCCAGCCGGGGAACCAGGACGATGACTGGTTCCCGTACATCATCACCGCGATCGATTCGACGCTGGTCGGCTGCACGGCGTTCACCAACGTTCTCTCGGACGCGACGAAGTACCGCTATGTCTACACCCTGGCGACGAACCTCAGCGCGACGATCGTCGACGGCGCGCCGCTGCGCATGGCACGCGGCGTCAAGTACTCGATCTACAAGTCGGCCACCGACAATCTGTGGTGGATGGGGTATCGCGAGTGTCGCGGCGACGGGACGAGCTGCGACGCGGTCCAGCCGGTTGCTGGTCCATATCGGGCCTACGCCGCCAACGACACCGTGAACAGCGGGATCAGCTTCGTTTACCGGGACTCGACCGGTGCGGTTACGGCGAGCAAGACGAGCGTCGCCCGGGTCGAGCTGTTCGTACACGGCGAGACGCAGAGCGCGGTAGCGTTAGGCGGTGGAAAGGCGGCGCCATATCGGGATTACGTCAAGGTCACTATCGCGATCCGGAACCGGCAGTAGCCGATCGGACGCTCACACGCGGGGGAACGCAGATATGCAGAAGCTCATTGGCAAGCAGCGAGAGGGAATGGCGTTGGCGTTGGCGATGTTTGCCATCGTGGTGATCGGTGCACTGATCGCCGGTGCCTTCTTCGCCTCGAACCAGGACTTCCGGATCGGACGCAACTCGATCATCGCCCAGCGGGCGTTCTCGTCGGCCGAGTTCGGGCTGAACAAGACGATGGCGGAATGGGACCAGTCGCTGAACCTGGCGATCGCGGTCGGCAAGGATACGACGTTCTCGTACTCCACCGGCGACAGCGGGCACGCTGACGTTCGCATCACGCGACTGAACGACTATACCTACTGGGTGGTCTCCGAAGGGAGCGCCGCGGTCGGGACGAGCCAGGAAGTTCGGCGGCGCACGAGCTCCGTGATGCGCCTGGCGTATCCGGCCATCAAGGTTGGTGGCGCGGTGACTCTCGCCGGCGGTGGTGACGTAAAGGGGAGCGCCGTTGTGTCTGGCCTGAATACGAGCCCAACCGGTTGGAACTGCGCGAGCTATCCTGGCCGCGATACGACGGGCGTGGCGTACGCGCCGGGTACGACCCTCAATATCCAGAAGCCGAGCAATGTCGTCGGCGTGCCGCAGGCGTATTCAGACCCGAACGCTGCCGTCGATGGCAACTATATCAAGTTCGGCGACGAGTCGTGGACGACCCTGGTGAAGAATGCCAACGTCACCATCAGCTCCGGTTCAATGAGCCCAATCCCGACCGGGACGGCAACGACCTGCGACAAGACGCTCGCGACGAACTGGGGCGAGCCATGGCGCACGCCGGCGGCGGGCACGATCGCCGGCTGCACCAACTATTTCCCGATCATCTATTCGTCCACCGACCTGTCTGTCAATCAGGGGCGGGGTCAGGGCATCCTCCTGATCGAGGGAAGCCTCACTGTAAACGGCCGCTTCGAATGGGACGGCCTGATCATCGTCAAGGACGATATCAACAGGGGTAATGGGACTCCCGTGATCACCGGCGCGGTGATGGCGCGGAATGCGAACATAGCCGACGCCGGCACCCAGATTCTTGGTAACGCGACGTTCCAGTATTCGAAGTGTGCACTCGAAAGCGCGCTCCGCGGCTCGTCGCGCCTCCTTCCCGCGAAGAAGCGGGCGTGGGCGGAGATGTGGTAAAGGTATGGTCGCAGCTGTAACGCGACCGTAAGGCAGGGAGCAGTGACAGCGGCGCACCGGGGAAACTCGGCGCGCCGCTTGTCTTTCCCCTGTTACCATTTTCCGCGCCGCTCGTGTGTTCGGTAGAAACGACCGCTCCGCCGGTCACAGTGTCTCCTGCTGGCTTTCTTCCTCCCCGCTACATCCATGGCGCTCTTCGGTGGCAAGAAGACGACGATCGGACTCGACATCGGCTCCGGGCTGATCAAGGTCGCTGTCGTCGATCATTCCAAGAAACAGCCGGAGCTCGTGAAGGTCGCGATCACTCCGCTGCTCGCTGACGCGATCGTCGAAGGCGAAGTCATGGATCCGGGCATCGTCTCCGATGCGATCCGTGGCGCGCTGTCGGCCGCTGGCGTCAAGTCGAAGAGCGTCGTCACCGCCGTCGGCGGCCGCGACGTCATCATCAAGAAGATCCAGATCGAGCGCGTGAAGGAAGCACAGGCGCGCGAGCTGATGCGCTGGGAAGCCGAGCAGCACGTGCCCTTCGACATGGAGTCGGTGGAGCTGGACTTCCAGATCCTCGACCCCGATGGCAGCGGCGACGAGATGTCGGTCCTCCTCGTCGCGGCGAAGCGCGAGCTCATCGAGAACAAGTTGCGTATCCTCACCGAATCCGGGCTGACGCCGTCGCTGGTCGACGTCGATGCATTCGCCCTTCATAACGCTTTCGAGCTGAGTCACCCCGATGCGATGAACGGGATCGTCGGTCTCGTCAACATCGGCCACGAGGTGACGAACATCAACGTCCTCGATGAAGGCGTTCCGATCCTGACGCGTGACATCACGGTCGGGACCCGCCGCTTCCGTGAAGACCTGCAGCGCGAGCGCGGACTCAGCGTCGATGAAGCGGATCAACTGCTCCAGGGTTACGATCGCTCGCCGCATCTCGATGCGGTGATCGAGAGCCGCGGCGAGGAGATCGCAGTCGGTGTCGAGCGCGCGGCCGCATTTCTCGCGTCATCGGCCCGCACCGGGCAACTCCGCGCGGTCTACACCTGCGGCGGTGGCGCGCGCATCCCCGGGCTGAACGAGGCGCTGGCCAACCGGCTGCGCATCCGCGTCGAACAGGCGAATCCGCTGGCGAATCTCAAGGTGCGTGACGGTGCTTTCGGGTCGCTCGTCACCGACGAGATCGCGCCCCTCATGATGCTACCCATCGGACTCGCGCTTCGCAGCGCAGCCTGATCAACCGGCGACAAGCATGATCGAGATCAATCTTCTCCCCGGTTCGGGGAAGAAAGGAAAGAGCAAAGGGGGCGGCGGTGGTGGCTCCTTCGACGTGGCCGCGACGTTCCGCGGATTCGCGGCGAAGGTGACCGACCCCTTCCTCATGGGTGCGATCGCCAGCGGCGTACTCGCCGCGGCGGCAATCGGCGCGCTCTACACGCAGCAGCTGTCACGGCAGAAGAGCCTCGACGACAAGGAACGGCGCGCGGTCAAGGATTCGATCCAGTACTCGGTCGTGGTGAAGAGTATCCGCCGCGCGCAGGCGCAGCGCGACTCCGTCGTCCGCCAGCTGAACATCATCAAGGTCATCGACAACAACCGCTTCGTCTGGCCGCATGTCATGGACGAGGTGAGTCGTGCGCTGCCGCCCTACACGTGGCTGACGTCGCTGCAGCAGACCAACATCTCCACCGCACCGGAGCCTAACGCGCCGCCGAAGCCGCATCGCAAGGGCGAGAATGCCGACAGCGCCGCCGCGGCGCAGCCGGTACAGCTCCAGATCGTCGGCAACACGGTGGACATCCAGGCGTTGACGCGATTCATGAAGGCGCTCGAGGCGTCGCCCTTCCTCGAGAACGTGACGCTCGTCAAGACGACGGTGATTCCGGTCGAAGGCAAGGAAGTCACCGAGTTCCAGCTCACCGGCACGTATCAGCAGCCGGACAGCTCACTCGTTAGGCGCGTGCCAGTCACGCTCTCGGTCAGGTAGAGGACATCATGGCAATCTTCAAGAGCGAGCGGGACAAGCTGCTTCTCGTCGTCATCGTCGCCGCGATCGCGGCGGTCTACGCGTTCTACACGTTTCGCTACACCCCGGTGAACGAGACGCTGCTCGCAGCACAGGTGCACGTCGATTCGCTCGAGGCGTGGAATCGGAAGGCGCAGAACGAGATGTCGAAGAACTCCGAGAAGGCGCTGCTCCAGCAGGCGGCGCGCTCAGCGCAGAGTCTCCAGGTGATGCGCGAGCTGGTGCCGACGGGGAATGAAGTGCCGACGCTCCTCGAGCAGGTCTCGACGGCGGCGCGGCGCGTCGGTCTCGACGTCAGTGACATCCAGCCACTGCCGGTGATCGCCGGCGAGCAATTCGACACGTACCGCTACTCCCTCAAGATCATGGGCGATTTCCACTCGGTCGCCGAATTCCTGACGAACGTCGGATCGCTGACGCGCATCATAACGCCGGTCAACGTCAAGCTGCTGCCGCCCGCCAACGCGGCGTTCGCCGCGAAACTGAAGCGGCGCAAGGACGATGCGATCATTCAGGCGAACTTCGACATCCAGACGTACGTCGCAAGGACAGGGACAGCAGCGGCAACGCCGCCAGCGCCGAGTGGTGGCGCGGCGAGCACCGCGGGAGCCAACTGATGAAGCGGTCGATGACGACCCTCGCGCTCTCCGCGCTGCTCGGTGCGAGCAGCGTATCGGCGCAGGGAATTCCGGCGCTCGGTGCGGCGAAAGCCGCAGCCAATCGCGCGGTGAACGCGACGAACGCGCACACCCACGAGGAAACCGGGCAGGCGATCACGCCGAAGCCGGTGAACCCGGCCAATGCTGGCACCGCGGCGGCTGCGCCCGCGACTGCCCATTCGGCGGCGACCGGCAAGCCCGCGGCTGAGGCACCGGCGACGACCAGCCTCAGTCGCGAAGTCTTCAGTTATAACGGCGCTGGGCGGCGCGACCCCTTTCTCTCGTTGCTCTCCACGGGGGAACTGCGTCCTGCCTTTAACGACCTCAAGCTCGTCGCGGTCGCGTATGACCCGACCGGGCGGAAGTCGGTGGCCGTGATGCGCGACATCACGACGAAGGACCAGTACCGTGTGAAAGTCGGCCAGACGCTTGGCCGGATGCGCGTTGCACAGATCCATCCGAAGTCAGTGACGTTCACGATCGACGAATTCGGCTATTCGCGCCAGGACGTCCTGACGCTCGGCGACTCCACGAATATGAGGAACCCATGACGCGTGTCGTGTCCTTGGCCGCTTTCGCGGCCGTCCTGATCGCCGCGCCAGCGCGCGGCATGGACCCGACTCCGCGTGCGACCGCGGTTACGTCGGTCAGCATCGTCGCCGCGACTGGGAAGGCGGAAGTCGTGATCGGCATCGCCGGCAGCTTCGACGTCGCGGACTTCGCGCTCGAGGCACCGTACCGCATCGTACTTGATCTGAGCGGCGCGACCCTCGGTCTCGCTCCACAGATGTACGATCGCATCGCGCGGGGCGGGATCAAGAACATCCGCTACGCCCAGTATCGGAAGGACGTCGTGCGGGTCGTCATCGACCTCGACACGACTCGCGCCTATTCGATCATCCGCGGCTCGGGTGACCTGCGCGTCTCGATCGCGACGCCGCACTCGAAGTTCGAGAGCTGGCGCAGCGCGACACCGCGCACCGTCGAGCCGCAGCTGGTTGTCGACGCGCCCGAGACGCGCACCGTGATGCCGGGCTCGAGCCGCACGCCGCTGCAGCAGTCGACGCAACCGCGAATCACCGTCACCTACAACGACGCTGACATCCGCGACGTGCTCGCGGCATTCGCCGCGTTCTCCGGGCGGACGATCGTCGTCGGCAAGGGCGTCGAAGGAAAGGTCACCGCCGAAGTGCGCGACCAGCCGTGGGACGTCGCGATGAACGCGATTCTCCAGTCGCAGGGTCTCGCCGCCGCGGAAGACAACAACGGCATCATAACGGTCGACAGCTACGCGAGCATTCTCGCCAAGCAGTCGACCGAGCCGCTCGTCACGCAGCTCATTCCAGTCAACTACGCCCGTGCCGCATCGCTCGTCGAGACGATGAGCAGCCTCCTCTCGAAGGATTGCCCGCCAGCAGGGGCTGGCGCGACCGTCCAGCAGGCCAGTTGCCCCGCCCGCGGTTCCGTTCGCGCCGACTCGGCGACCAACACGCTCCTCGTCACCGAAGTCCCGTCGCGCATCAACGACCTGATTGGCTACGTCCGTGATCTCGACGTGCGCACCCCGCAGGTCGCGATCAAGGCGAAGATCATCTTCGTGAACCGTACCGACATCGAGGACATCGGCATCTCGTACGACCTCGGGTCGGGCGGCGCGTTCTTCAACAAGCTGGTGCCGCGGCCGAGCGCGTTCGGCGCGACCGACACCAACGGCGACGGCATCAATGACGCGATCGTCCCGACCGCGTTCTACGATCCGATCACCACGCCGGCCGCGTTCAAGCTCGGTGGCAATCAGCTCGCCGCCATCGGCAACGCCAGCCAGCGCGTGTTCAATCCGGCACTTTCGCTGCTCTTCTCGACCACGTTAGGCAAGTTCTCGCTGACGTCGTTCATCGACGCGCTGCAGGAAGTCCGGCTCGCCGACATCCAGGCGGAACCGAGCATCGTGACGCTGGACAACAAGAAAGCGCGCATCGTCGTCGGGCAGGAAACGCCGATTCGTGTCGTCGATGCCGGGACGGGTGCCGGAACCGCGGCGCGCGCCACGGTGCAGTTCAAGGAGACAGGCATCATTCTCGAGGTGGTTCCGCATATCACCTCGAACCGCCAGATCCTGATGACGTTGCACAGCGAGCGCTCGAACATCGCGCTCGCCGCATCTGACCTCGGCTACACGTTCGAGAAGCAGCTCGCCGAGAACCAGCTCCTCGTCAACGATGGTGAGACCGCGGTCATCGGTGGACTCACGGTGACTTCAGTGTCCGTCTCGAAGAGCGGCATTCCGCTCCTCGTTGACCTGCCGTTCATCGGCCGACTGTTCGGCCACACGGCGCACCAGGAAGACAAGCGCGATCTACTCATCCTCGTCACCCCGCACATCGTCGATGACGGGGACAAGCTGAGCCAGGCCAGCGCGCCGCGCTGACCCGACTTTTTCTCGGAGTTATCACATGACGTATCGAGCTCTGCGCCTTGCAGCAGGGGCGCTCGGATTCGCGGGTTTCCTCGCGGCGTGCGACAACGGGTCGCCGACCAGCGGGAGCGGTGGTGGCACCTCTGCAGCACCGCGCCTGACGATCGACATTCCCGGGTTGGACACTATCCGCGGCCGCGTGCTCTTCGGCTCGCCCGTCACGATCACCGCCACCGGCACCGACGACCTGTCGCTGCTGAAGATGGACGTGTATGCGACGCGCGATACGGGATCGACGATCCCGAAAGCGCAGCTGATGGTCTCCGGCGTCAACAAGACCTTCACGTCGAATACACCGACGTTCACGACGACGTTCAATGTACCGCTCGATGGCGCGCGTTCCGGCGACACGATCAAGGTCTTCGGATCGGTCACCGACGGAAACGGCCAGACGATCAGCAAGAACCTGAGCTTCATCCTGTTCGACTCGGTTCCGCCGATCGTCAAGCTGGTCGCGCCGCTCCGCGGCGCAACGATGAAGTCCGGCGCGCTGACCGATTCGGTCCGCCTGACGGCGTCGGATTCGTCAGGCCTGACGACCGTCGGCTACGATGTGCTGTCGATCGTCGGTGGTGCACTGGCGACGCGGTTCACCGTGTCGCAGGTGATCGACAACCGGAAAACGCAGGTGTCGCAGGCATTACTCGCCAACTTCGACACGCTGGCGCCAGGATCGTATCTGATCCGCGCCCGCGCGACCGATGCAACGGGCATTTCGTCGGTGACGGACACCGTCCGATTCAACATTGCCGATGCGATCCCGCCAGTGCTGACCTTCGTCAGCCCGGCGCAGCGCAATCCGCTGCTCATCGGCGACAGCATCGACGTCACAATCCGCGTGACCGACAACGTCGCGCTGAAGAAGTTCACGCTGAAGGGCTTCTCCGTGCGCGGTGATCCGCGACTCGGCCCGACCGACACCGTCGTCTTCTACGACTCGGTGCTGTTCAACTTCACCAGCCTGACGACCGACAGCACGCTGACCCGCCGTCTCCGCTACAACAAGGTGCCGACCAACGCACAGGACACGGTGGTCTACTTCCGCGGCATCGTCACGGACAATTCGCTCAACGCCGACACGGCGGTCCTCACCCAGGTGCTCGTCTCCGGACCGAAGGTGATCGTCACCGCCGACAGCACCGCCTGGCCGAACAAGGAAATCACGGTGACGATGTCGGTGGTCGATTCCTCGCCGTCGATCTCCCGCTACGGCTACACGGCCACGATGAGCAACGGCGTCGTCATCAAGGACACGACGATCTATGTGTCGGGCGTCCAGTCGCTCACGTCGCAGACGACGTTCATCGTTCCGGCCAACGCGCCGATCGGTGGAAGCATCAAGATCGTCCCGCGTGCGACCGACGCCGCCGGTAACATCGGCTCCGGCAACACGGTCATCATCCCGATCATCGCCGAGCCGCGGGACAACCTCCCGCCGCTCGTCTACCAGCGCATTCCACTTCGCTTCGAGCAGGGCGCGACACTGCTCGTCGACGCGCACGATCCGAGTCAGATCCGCGCAATCGGTTACGAAGTGCGCACGCTGCCCGACAGCACGTTGATCGGCAGTGGAAGCGTCGCCCGCGCCGTCGGCACTCGGCGCACGAACGACACGGCGAGCTTCGCCCTCAACTACGACCGTCAATACCGCGGCAAGAACGCGTACCTGGTCAGCTGGGCGGAAGACAGCCTTGGCAACCGGGGCCAGTCGCTGTCGGCTGGTATCACGTCGCCGCAATCAGACCCGCGGCTGGCCAAGCGCGACACCGTGCTTCTCGTCTACGGCGTGACCTACGCGCTGCCAGCCGGGAGCCTCGGGGCCGACATCGCGGTCGATACGAACTCGACGCGGAAGCGCGTCTTCATCAGCGACGTGACGCAGGGCGGAGTGTTCGTCTGGGAGGATTCCTCAGCGACTCGTTCCGCACCTGGCCTTCGTCCAAGCAAGATCTCCGTCGGCGCCTTCCCGTGGGGCATGGCGCTGGACACGAGCGGCAACAAGTTGTTCGTCGCCAACTCGGGCGGCACCAACATCGACGTGGTCGACCTGAATACGCTGACCGATCTTCGTGGCCAGCGCGTCCAGACCCCGAGCTCCTCGGTCTACGACGTTGCCTGGTCGGTGAACCCGACGAGTGGCCAGCTGAAGTACAGCGGCTTCCAGATCATCAATTACTCCGATCGCCCGCAGTACATCGCGCAGTCGGCGAACGGCAACCTCTACTTCTCGACGCGGCCGACGTCTGCGGCGCCCGCGGGCACGCTCCGCCGCATCGACGATCCGCTCGGCCGCCCGCGGCTGCGCCAGATCTGGCAGTACGCGAACGCGATGACCAACAAGTACACGATCTTCAACGCCGACAGCGTCTTCATCTACGTGACGTCGGTGCCTAACGCGAGCGATGCAATCCGGATCTGCGACAGCGACGTCAACACCCTCGTCGCCTACTGCAGCGGCGCCTACCGGACGGCGGAAGAAGCGATGGCCGATCCGGCGCTCTCTACCCACGCCGTTGACGTCGAGCTGGTGAACAACATCGACGTCAACTCGCTCGCCCTGACCGACACGAACTTTGTCACAGCGGGAACGGATGGCCGCCGGATCGCCTTCGGTGAGGGCGCGACCAGTGGCCGGCCGGGACGAGTGGTAACGGTGCTCGACACGCTCGGCATGGCGTATAACCAGGCGCTGTACTCGCGACCGTTACAGACCCGCGACCTGGTCAACAATGCATCGGACCAGATCTTCGGCATCGCCTTCAACAAGAAGAGCAACTACCTGGCGATCCATGGCAGCGAGACGTTCTTCGCTGACACGGCGCTCCGCCTCCAGGGCAAGGTGACCACCGCCGCAACAGGCGCTGGCGTCGCCTTCAACCCGGGCAACGATTCGAAGAATGCCGCTGACGCGGTCAGCCAGGCGTTCGTCGCGTCGTCCGACATGACGGTCGAAGTCATCGACTCCTACTACTTCCGCCTGCGGCAGAAGCTTCCGCTGCGGACGAACCTCTACGGCGCACTGCGAGTCTGGTACAGCTTCAACCCGACGACGGGAGTGCCGCTCAAGATCTACGGGTTGACATCAGAGGGCCTGGTGGTCATTGATATTCGTCCGGAAGATCTGCTACAGAAATAGCGACGCTGCTCAGAACCGAGTACGTCCCGCGAGCCCGACCTTAGTGTCGGGCTCGCGTCTTTGACCGACACATGATCCGCTTCACCACCGCTGGAGAGTCACACGGCCAGGCGCTCGTCTGCGTCCTCGAGGGGATGCCGGCTGGTGTTCCGCTGCTTGCCAGCGACGTCGACGAACAGCTGGCCCGTCGCCAGCAGGGCTACGGCCGCGGACGGCGCATGCAGATCGAGCGCGATCAGGTCGAGTTGCTTGCCGGCATCCGCGCCGGCGAAACGTTAGGCAGCCCGATCGCGATGCTGGTTCGCAATCGCGACTGGAAGAACTGGACGGAGATCATGGACCCGGCGCCGCGGCCGGCCGACCCCGAGCCACGGCGGCGTGCCGTGACGCGAGTGCGGCCAGGTCATGCCGACCTCACCGGAATGCTCAAGTACGACCGCAGCGACGCGCGCGACATTCTCGAGCGTGCCTCGGCCCGCGAGACGACGGCACGGGTCGCGGCTGGCGCGGTGTGCCGTCGCTTCCTCGCCGAATTCGGCGTGCGCATCGGGAGCCACTTGTCACAGCTCGGCGGCGTCGACGCCGCACGTCCGCAGCCGATGCCGGCCGACATCAACGCCGCCGCCGACGATTCCTCGCTGCGCACCCTCGATCCTCTGGCCGAGCGCCTGATGATCGAGCGGATCGACGCGGCAAAGCGTGACGGGAACACGTTAGGCGGCATCTGCGAGGTCGTCGCCGACGGCCTGCCGGTCGGCCTCGGATCGCACATCTCATGGGATCGGAAGCTCGATGGGCGGATCGGTGCGGCGATGATGTCGATTCCGGCAGTGAAGGGCGTCGAGATCGGCATCGGCTTCGAGGCGGCGCGGCTGCGCGGGTCCGAGGTCCACGACGAGATCATCCGCGAGGCCGGCCGGCCGCTCGCCGGAAACGTCAGGCGGCGCACCAACCGCGCGGGCGGGCTCGAAGGCGGGATGACGACCGGCGAGCCGCTCGTCGTCCGCGTGGCGATGAAGCCGATCAGCACTCTCATGCGGCCGCTGCAGACGGTCGACGTCGCCACCGGCGACGCTGCTGCGGCGACCGCCGAACGCAGCGACGTCACCGCCGCCCCGGCGATGGGGGTGATCGCCGAAGCGATGCTGGCGATCGTGCTCGCCGATGCATTCATCGAAAAGTTCGGCGGCGATTCCCTTGGTGAAGCGAGGCGGAACTACGATGGCTACGTTTCGCACGTCGCAGCCCGCATCGCTGACTGACGCCAACCGGCCACATGTCGTGTTCGTCGGGCTCCCTGGCTCGGGGAAAACGACGGTGGGTCAGGGCGTCGCGGCAGCGCTCGGTCGCCCCTTCCTCGACATCGATCGGGAGATCGAACGCCGGGAGGGGATGACGGTCTCCCAGATCTTCGGCGAGCGGGGCGAATACGCGTTCCGGCAGATGGAACGGCAGATCACCGAAGAATTGCGGGAAACGGGGGGTATGATCGTCTCGCCGGGCGGGGGATGGATTGCTTCTCCAGAGAATGTTGTACTTTTGCGTCCACCCGCCCACTTCATCTACCTTCGGGTCCGGTTGGAGACGGCCATCAAGCGACTTGGGCCTGAGCGGTCGACGCGGCCGTTGCTCGTCCGCCCGGACCCTTTGGGTGAGCTGAGACGTTTGTTCGAGGCACGCCGCTCAGCATACGAGACCGCTGACGACGCGGTCGATACTGATCGTTTGAGCGTGCAGCAGGTTATCGATAGCATCACGGAACTCGTTCGGCGCGAAGGCGCCGCATAGGTGTTGAATGGACGATAGGATCGGCAACGGCGGGGATGCCCCGCCGACGCCACCGCCGCAGTTGAGCGAACAAGACGGTCGAACCTTCCGGATTCCCGGGCCGCACGAGCGCGGGCGGTTCACCCGCGACGCGTGGGGTCACCTGCTACGCCTCTCGGGCGACACGCTCAATCCGGCGGAGCTGGAACACGTGATCGAGCGCGCCCTGACGCAACTCGATGGCAGCATCGCGCTGGACGACCTGAAGGCGCTCCTCGAGGCGTCGGGGATCGACGAGCCGGGCACCCCCGGCTCACGGAGAACGGTACACTAGATGGCCATCAAGAAGACCAGCCGCGCCAAGGGCGCCACGAAGACGCCAGCAACCCGTCGCGCATCGCCCGCTGCAAAAGCGGCCGCGAAACGCGGTGCGATTTCGGCCGTCCGTGCAGATGGTACTCTGGCGGTCGTGGCCAAACGCGGCCGGAAGACAGCCGTGACGGAGTATGGCGACACCGGCGCGCCGTCCGGGTCCACCTCCCTCGTCATCGTCGAGTCGCCCGCCAAGGCGAAGACAATCGGCAAGTACCTCGGCCGCGGCTACCGGGTGAAGGCGACGGTGGGCCACATCATGGACCTGCCGGAGAAGAAACTCGGGATCGACGTCGAGAATGGCTTCGAGCCCGACCTCGTGCCGATTCCGGGCAAGGAGAAGACGATCGCCGAGCTGAAGGCCGCGGCCAAGGATAGCCGCGAGATCTTCATCGCAACCGATCCGGATCGAGAGGGTGAGGCGATCGCCCAGCACGTCGCCAGCCAGGTCACCCGGAAGAATGGTGCGCCCGTCAGGCGCGTCCTCTTCCATGAGATCACCAAGGAAGCGGTGCAGTTGGCGATCGCGAACGCCGGCGTCATCGACGTGAAAAAGGTCGCCGCCCAGCAGGCGCGTCGCGTGCTCGACCGGCTCGTCGGCTACAAGGCCAGTCCGATCCTCTGGAAGACCGTGAAGAAGGGGTTGAGCGCAGGCCGCGTACAGACTGTCGCACTGCGCCTCATCGTCGAGCGCGAACGGGAGATCCGTGCGTTCAATGCAGTCGAGTACTGGACGATCGAAGCACTCCTCGAGAAAAAGGGACAGCGCTTCACTGCGAAGCTGCATCACGTCGACGGAAAGAAGGCGGAGATCGGCAGCGAAGCGGAGGCCACCCGCATTCTCGCCGACGTCTCGGCCCGCAAGGAATTTCCCGTCACCGACGTCAAGCGTCGCGAGCGCCGGAAGAATCCAGCAGCGCCGTTCACGACGAGCACCCTGCAGCAGGAAGCGGCCAAGAAGCTCAGCTTTGGCTCCCAGCGCACGATGCGTGTCGCGCAGGATCTCTACGAAGGCATCGAGATCGGTCCCGAGGGCGCCGTCGGCCTGATCACCTACATGCGCACCGACTCCACGCGTGTCTCGGAAACGTCGGCGACGCAGGCGCAGGATTACCTGCGCACGCTGTTCGGCAAGGAGTTCGTCGCGCCCGGGCTGCAGCTCTATGGGAAGTCGAACGCGGCGAACGCGCAGGACGCGCACGAAGGTGTTCGGCCAACTGACCCGACCCGTCGTCCCGATTCGGTCAAGCGATACCTGAAAGACGACCAGTTCAAACTGTACGAGCTGATCTGGAAACGGTTCATGGCGTCGCAGATGACGCCGGCGGTGTTCGACACGACAACGCTCGATTATGAACTGACCCCGGAAAACGCGCCTAACGGCGGCCAGGGGGCAGCGAAGATCACGTCGGTCTACCTCTTTCGATCCACGGGCAGCGTCATCAAGTTCCAGGGCTTTCTCGCGCTCTACAAGGAGGCGCGCGAGGAAGGGGACAGCAAGGCGCTCGAGGACGAGCAGGCGTTGCCGGTGGTCGACCTGGGCGAACGCGTGCCGGTCGTGTCGATCACGCCGTCGCAACACTTCACCGAGCCACCACCGCGCTTCTCCGAGGCCAGCCTCGTCAAGGAACTCGAACGGTTAGGCATCGGCCGGCCGTCGACCTACGCCTCGATCATCTCGGTGCTGGCCGATCGCCGCTACGTGCTGCTCGAGCAGCGGCGCTTCTTCCCGACCTCACTCGGCGAGTCGGTCGAGAAGGTGATGGTCAAGCAGTTCCCCGACATCTTCAACGTCGCGTTCACCTCGGAAATGGAAGGGGAGCTCGACAAGGTCGAGGGTGGATCGTTAGGCTGGCAGAAGGTGCTCAAGGACTTCTACAAGCCGTTCGACAAGTCGCTGAAGAGCGTCCAGGTCGAACAGCTGATTGGCGAAGCGTACGACCTGAGCAAGATCGGCGAGCTCCGTTGCCCGGACGACGGCGGCAAGCTCGAGCCGCGCGGTGGATTTTTCGGTCCCTTCCTCGCCTGCGAGAATCACCCGAAGACCTGCAAGTACACGCGCCCGATCAGCGGAGAGAAGAAAAAAGCCGAGCTCACCGACTACAAGTGCCAGGTCTGCGGTGAGCCGATGGTGAAGCGTGAAGGTCGCTCCGGGGCGTTCCTCGGCTGCAGCACCTTCCCCAAGTGTCGCGGAACTCGCTCGATGCCGACGGGGGTCATGTGCCCGAAGGACGGAGGCGAACTGGTCGAGCGCAAATCGAAGAAGCGGGGGACAAACTTCTACGCGTGCGCCAACGAGGATTGCGACTTCGTCGCCTGGAACAAGCCTGTGCCCGAGGTCTGTCCAGAATGTGGCTATCACGGGGCAGAAATGAAGTCGAACAAGACGCGTGGCGAATTCCGGAAGTGCCTGAAGTGCGGGAACGAGTGGGATGTGCTCATTTCCGAAGAGGTTGGCGCCGCCTAGGCTTTCGTCGCGCCTGGTCCACGGGCAACACTGCGACCCGGAACGCGGAAGGCTGCCTCGTCATTCTCTCGTCCCTCGTCTCTCATCGGCTCCTTCCG
>JBKJQR010000268.1:0-8546 GCA_046593895.1 Gemmatimonadaceae bacterium
TCATCGTTCCCGCGGACCATGCGTCAGGTGCGGACACGGTGGCCAGCGCCCGCAACCAGGGCGCGCGCGTCGCGAAGGTCGCCGAGTGGGTGCGGCACGCGAAGTCACACGAGGCGCACAAGCACTGACGGGAACTACCGGCTTCAAGCCATAAGCCGTCAGCGAGAGGCGACCAGAGAGGCCGCACGGTGTCCGGACCTCGCTTCGCCCTTACCGCCTGCCGCTGTCGCTCAGCTGTGCAGGTCGTCGATGAAGACGAGCGTCTTCCGGCGCAGCACCACCGTCTCGAGCGCGTCGAAGATCGTCGGGTCGAGCAGCCGCGCGATCTGACCGCGCAACAACTCGAGTGTGTCTTCAGGGGTGAGCGGATCGCGATAGGCGCGGCGTGACGTCAGCGCGTCGAACGCATCGGCCGCGGCGAGTAGCCGGCCACCGATCGAGATCTGCTCGCCGGAGATCGCCTGCGGATAGCCGCTCCCGTCCCAGTGCTCGTGGTGATCCTGCACGAAGCGCAGAGCGACATCGATGTGCTTCAGGGGCTTGAGGATCTCCATGCCGATCTTGACGTGCCCCTTGATGTGCTCGAACTCCTCGGCGGTGAGCTTACCGGGCTTGTTGAGTACTTCCTCGCGGATGCCGATCTTTCCGACGTCGTGCAGGCGGCCCGCGAGCCGCACGTTTTCCACGGTGTCCGCATCGAGTCCGAGCGACTCGGCCATCGACGCGCCCAGCTCGGCGACCCGCTGTGAGTGGCCGCGAAGGTAGAGATCCTTCGCTTCCATCGCGTTGATCAGCGAGTCGGCGATGTTGATGGTCAGGGCGCGGAGCGCGGCCTTTTCCTTTTCCAGCTCTTCGGTGCGGATCGCGACTTCTTCGCGGATCATCCGCTCGACATTGCGCTGCTCCATCGTCAACTCGCGCTTGTGCAGCGCACGCTCGACGGCCTGATTCAGGTCCTCGAGCTCGATCGGCTTCATGAGGTAGTCCATCGCGCCGTGCGACAGCGCTTCGGTCGCGGTCGGCGCGTCGTTCACGGCGGTCAGCATCATGATTGCCATGTCGCCGTCGACCTTCGCGGCCAGCGTCACGACTTCGACCCCAGACATGCCCGGCATCCGCACGTCGCAGAGCATCAGCATGAAGCGCTGCCGCTCGAGGATCTCGAGCGCAGCGGGCCCGCAGTCGGCGGTAAGGACTTCATAGCCGCGCGACCGGAGAAACTTCCCGAGCGCCAGGCGAATTGTTTCTTCGTCGTCGACGATCAGGATGCGCTTCGCACCAGCTTCACCAATCGCGCGAGAGGAGCGCGTCGGCCTGGTAGACGAAGTTGGGTGGGTGTCGCTCATGATGCGTGCTGAAGATGAGGATCGGCGTGTAACTGCACGCACGACGCGATACCGGCAACCGCGAGCCGGGCCGCGCTGATCCTATGCTTTCAATAGACGCCCCATGTCCAGCGCTGTCACGCTGCGGCGCGTTAGGAGCGCGGCAGCGGACGGTTCCGGCCCGGTCGTTCAGTACAAGGCCGACGCGACCGATACTTGATCGCTCAGCGGTGCTGCGAACCGACGATCGTATGCCGTCAGGCACCGCCGCGCGAACGCGTCGACTCGACGGCGCGGGTGATATCGTTGCTGTGCTGCTGATATTCGGGCAGCGCCCGTTTCTGTTCAGCGAACAGGGCGGCGAGCAGCCGCCGATCGAACGCGTGTGCGCTCGTCTCATCGCCTCGCATTCGCGCCCCCTGCGCCGCGAGGATAAGGCCGAGCAAGTGGGTCGGCCGTTGCTGCAGGATCGTATCAGCCTGCGCGCTGGCCAGCTTCTCGACGCCAGTGACAGCGCCGATCCGACCGAGATGATAGCGCTGGTCGAGCGTGAGCTTCGGCAGCCGCTGGAATGCCTCGACCGCCATCGGCGCGAGGAACTGCACGCGGGCGGTATCGCTCTGCTCGAAGAGGGTCATCACCCGATTGAACAGTCGTTCCGCCTGTTCCTCGGGCGTCAGCTGCGAAATATCCGGCGCGCGACTCGGCGACCGGTCGCTCGTCGGGACGTCGCCGACGGCGGGCATGCCAGCAGCGACGCCGGGATCCGCGGACGCGGTACTCGCGGCGGCCACCGGTCGCGAGCGGCCGAAGTGCTGTCCGGCAATGAGGGCGACGAGGGCCAGCAGCGCGATGGCGGCGACGGCCCACGGCATCGCGCTGGCGAATCCACGTTCGCCAACGGGGCGGGGAGCGAGATCACCGACTGCAGTGCCGCAGCGATGGCAGAACTTGGCGCCAGGCGACAATGCGGCATGACAGGCGGCGCAGCTCGCGTCACCGACCGGGGTACCGCACTCGGCACAGAAGCGCCCCGTCGCGGCAGCGCCGCAGGCGGGGCAGGTAGTCACTGATGGCATGCGGAGAAGATAGTTGGCGGCGGGGGAACGAGTAGTCGCACGGATGGACGGGGTCTTGGGTGTCGAGCCTCGACCGGTTAGCGTGCAACGAGCTTTCTCACCCGATGTCTAGCGGTGACGGCGGACGCGCCGTTACATCCGTCGTCGCACTCGCTCACGCTAACGATCAACGGCTGATGCAAAAGAAATCTTCGCCGCCGAGCAGGACCCGGCACGACCGGTCGATCACCCCGGACATGGGTGGCGCCTCGGCAGCCGACGTCCTCGAGCTCGCGCGTTCGCTCAATGTGCGATTCCTCCGGCTGCAGTTCACCGACATCCTCGGCGTCAACAAGCACGTCGAGATTCCCGCCTCGCAGTTCGCGAAGGCGCTCGCCGGCGACATCATGTTCGACGGCTCGTCGATCGAGGGCTTCGTGCGGATCGAAGAGTCGGACATGCTGCTGGCACCCGATCTCGGGACCTTCCGCGTGCTGCCGTGGGGGGACGACTCGGCGCGTGTCGGGCGGGTGATCTGCGACATCACGATGCCCGACGGGACGCCGTTCGCCGGCGACCCGCGGGGCTGCCTGAAGCGGCAGCTGGCACGCGCGGCAGCGTTAGGCTTCACGATGAACGCCGGAATGGAAGCGGAGTTCTTCCTCTTCAAGCCGGGTGTCAACGGCGAGCCGACGACCGAGACGCACGACGTCGGCGGATACTTCGACCTCGCGCCGGTCGACCTCGGCGAGGACGCGCGCCGGCAGATGGTCGACACGCTCGAGCAGATGGGCTTCGAGGTCGAGGCAGCGCATCACGAGGTCGCGCACGGGCAGCACGAGATCGACTTCCGCTACGCCGACGCGCTGACGACGGCCGACAACATCGCGACCTTCCGCTTCATCGTGAAGCAGATCGCGCGGCAGTTCGGGCTGGTCGCGTCGTTCATGCCGAAGCCGATCTTCGGGCAGAACGGGAGCGGGATGCACACGCACCAGTCGCTGTTTCGCGGCAAGGACAACGCCTTCTGGGACGCGAAGGCGGACTGGCAGCTGTCGAAGACAGCGCTGCATTACATCGGCGGGCTGCTCCGCCACGCGCGCGGGTCGTGCGCGATCACCAACCCGCTGGTCAACTCGTACAAGCGTCTCGTTCCGGGATACGAAGCGCCGGTGAACGTTGCCTGGTCGCTGCGCAACCGATCGCCGATGCTGCGCATTCCCGACCGCCGCGGCCCCGGCACGCGCGTCGAACACCGCGTGCCCGATCCAGCGGCCAATCCGTATCTCGCGCTTGCGGTGATGCTCGCCGCGGGGCTGGACGGCATCGAGATCAAGGCGGACTGGCGCGAGCCGGTCGACGCCAACATCTGGGAGATGAGCCACCGCGAGAAGCGAAGGCTGCGGATCGACGACCTGCCGCACGACCTGAATGAAGCGTGCGACGAGCTGGAGAAGGACGAGACGATCATCGCAGCGTTAGGCGAGCACATCGCGACCAACTTCATCGCGGCCAAGCGCCAGGAGTGGCGGGACTACATCACCCAGGTGACGACGTGGGAGCTGGAGCGCTACCTCGTGAAATACTGACAACCAGCCGTTAGCCATCAGCAGTGAGGAACCGCGGTCAACGCAGTCGCTCGACGCTAATGGCTAACGGCTGCAGTTAAACCGGGAACAGCATCTCCCGGTACTTCGGCAGCGGCCAGCGTTCGTCGGCGATCACGAGCTCGAGCGCGTCGGAGCAATCGCGGGCGGTCTGCATCGCGTCGGAGACTTCCCTGGTGAGCAGCTTGGCGAGCTTCTCCGGCTCCTCGTGCAGGGTGTCGGCCTTGTCGATCAGCTTGCCTAACGTTTCGCGGGCGCCCTGCAGTGCCTCGAGCAGGTCGACCGTCTTGTTCGCGGCCGCGGACTGCGGGCCGGACTTGACGCCGGCCGCCTTTGCCCGGGCGACGCCCTTGGTCAGGTCGCTCGCGTAGTACAACGCGGCGGGGAGGACCATCGTGTCGAGCAGCTGCGCCTGGGTATGCGCCTCGATCAGGATGTCCTTCGCGTAGCGCTCGAGCCGGACGTGATAGCGGCTCTCCAGTTCCTGCTTGCTGAGGATGCCGAGCGTCGAGAACAGCGCGCGCGTCTGCTTGGTGACGAGCTGCGCCAGCGACTCAGGCGTCCGCTTCAGGTTGAGCAGCCCACGCTTCTCGGCGTCGGCGACCCACTCCTGCGAATAACCGTTCCCCTCGAAGCGGATCGGCGACGATTCCTTGAACTCGGCGCGAACGACCTTGAGCACCGCGTCCTCGATCTTCTTCGTCTTCTTCAACTCTTCGCGAAGCTTGTCCGTGATCTCTCCGATCGCCTCGGCGACGGTCGCGTTGAGCAGCATCACCGGGAATGCCGGCGACGCCGCGGAACCGACCGCGCGGAATTCGAATTTCGCGCCGGTGAATGCGAACGGCGAAGTCCGGTTACGATCGGTGTTGTCCTGCGAGATCTCGGGCAGCTTGTCGACGCCGAGCTTGAGGTGCTGCCCGCCGGGAAGATCGGTGATGGTCTTTCCGGCGATGATGTCCTCGATGAGCTTCGTCAGCATCTCGCCCATGAACACCGAGATGATCGCCGGTGGCGCTTCATTCGCGCCGAGGCGGTGCTCGTTGCCTGACGATGCGACGCCGGCGCGGAGCAGCCCCTGGTGCTTGTAGACCGCCTTCAGGACCGCAGCGAGGAATACCAGAAAGCGCACGTTCTGATGCGGCGTCTCACCCGGCTTGAGCAGGTTGAAGCCGTCGAGTTCATCCTTCTCCGACCGGATCGACATCGACCAGTTGCAGTGCTTGCCCGACCCGTTGATCCCGGCGAACGGTTTCTCGTGGAGGACGGCCTGCATGCCATGGCGGAGCGCCACGCGCCGCAGCGTCGCCATCACCAGCTGGTTGTGGTCGACGGCGATGTCGGAGTCCTCGAAGTACGGCGCCATCTCGAACTGGCTCGGCGCGACTTCGTTGTGTCGCGTGGTGATCGGGACGCCGAGCTTGTAGAGCTCCTGTTCCGCCTCGCTGATCAGCGCCTGGACGCGCTCGGGAATGCCGCCGAAGTAGTGGTCCTCGAGCTGCTGGCCGCGCGGCGGCGGTGCGCCGACGAGCGTCCGGCCGGCCATGATGAGGTCGGGGCGCATCGCGAACATCGCGCGGTCGATCAGGAAGTATTCCTGCTCGATGCCTAACGTCGTGATGACGCGGTTGACGCCCTTGTCGCCGAGGAGCTCGAGGAGGACAATCGATCGCTCGGAGAGGACGTCGGTGCTGCGGAGCAGCGGCGTCATCTCGTCGAGCGCTTCGCCGTTGTAGCCGATGAACACTGACGGCACGCAGAGCGTGCGGGTGTTCCCCGACTCGACGATGAACACCGGGCTCGCCGGATTCCACGCGGTGTAGCCGCGCGCTTCCCAGGTTGCGCGCAATCCGCCCGACGGAAAGCTCGACGCGTCCGGCTCGCTCTGGATCAGCTGCGAGGCGCTGAAGCTCTCGACTGGCTGGCCGTCCTCGAAGGCGAGGAAGGCGTCGTGCTTCTCGGCGGTGAGGCCGGTCTGCGGCTGGAACCAGTGCGTGAAGTGCGTCACGCCGCGGCTGATCGCCCATTCCTTGATGACCTGGGCGACAGTGGGCGCGATGTCGATGTCGAGCTTCTTCCCCATGCGAATGGACGCAACGAGCTTCGCGTAGACGTCACGCGGGAGGCGCTCCTTCATCTGACGCGCGCCGAAGGTGTTGACGCCGAAGTACTGCGACGTCTGGCCGGTCACTGCGCCGGCGCCCTTCGCTGCGGACGCGCCGTGCGCGCCGTTAGGTGCGGTCTCGGTCTTCAGGGCGCGCGCGGCTACGTCGCGCAGCACACCATGCCGCGCGTGAGTAGTGGATTGAGGCATGCGGAAGGAAGCTCCAGGCAAAAAATGGCAACTATTGGCAGTGCGCCGTGCACCACCAGCAATTGTAAACCAACATTTCGCATAATTCTACTCAATTTATCGACCTTTTTCGACCAAATTCTGCATTTTAAGCACTGGTGTTTCCCGGGCGGACCCGGCAAGCGGCGCCCGGGGCGATTCCATGATAGATTCCCCTCCAACATGGATCCGAAAGAGCCCCGGCCAGCGTACTCTAGCAGGCCCACCCCGACAGGTCGGGTTGGCGCCAACGGCGCACGACGGCCGGGAGGGCGCATCGACGAAGACCTGCCACTGCTCGAACGAATGGCAGCCGGCGACGATCGCGCATTGGCCGAGTTGTATGACCGGCGCATCGACGGCATTCACGCCTTCGTCCTTCATCTCGTTCGTGACGCCGACGACGCGGAGGACGTTGTGGAAGAGACCTTTTGGCAGGCGTGGCGGCAAGCGGGGAGCTACGATCGCTCCCGCGGGTCGGTCGGCGGATGGTTGACGACCATCGCGCGGAGCCGTGCGCTCGACCGCGTGCGTGCACGCGGCCGGCGCCGAGAGGATTCGCTCAACGACATGGTCGCGTCGCCGAGCGGGGCCGACGCGTCGATGCTGAGCACCAGCGGGGCCTCGCCACTCGAACAGGCGGAGTCGGCCGACGCGGAGCGCCTGGTACGCTCGGCGCTCGCCCAGCTTCCTGCCGAGCAGCGTGAGTCGATCCTGCTGGCCTACTATGGTGGCCTGAGCCAATCGGAGATCGCGGCGCGCACCGGTGATGCGCTCGGTACGGTGAAGACGCGTACGCGCCTCGCACTGCGCAAGCTTCGCGACCTGCTGGGCGACCTCGTCGACGGCGCGGCACAGCCGCGAGGAGTGACGCGATGAGCGATCGCCTGCAGAGCGTCTCGCACGCCGAAGCGTCGGAGCAGCTGGAAGCGCTCGCGCTCGGCGCGTTGTCGCCCGAGGAACGGGAGACGGTACTGGATCACGTACGCGGATGCGACGAGTGCACGTCCGAACTTCAGTCGCTCGGCGACACTGCCGCACTTCTGGCAAAGGCGGTTCCATCATCGATGCTCGATGATGTGACGCGTCGGCGGATGCGGTCGCGGTTGATGGCGCGCGCCGGTGCCGCGGCGGGAGACGCGCGGGCAACCGTTCCCCGCCGCGTCGCCGGTCAGGCACGGGGCGCATGGTGGCTCGCGGCCGCGTCGTTGCTGATCGCGGCAGTGGCCGGCGCCGGATGGTACAGCGCCTCGCGCGAACACGACGGAGACGCGGCACGACTGGCGGCGATGTCGCGTGAGAGGGTCGCACTCGCATCACGCAGCGAGGCGGTGGAGCGCGACCTCGCGCAGCGCGACAGCCTGCTCGCGGGGCTGAGTGGTCCGGTGGTGAAGATCATGGAATTGACGTCTGGCGGAAAACGCGCGCCGGGCGCGCGGATGTTCTGGGACGTCAAGCACAATCGCTGGACGATGTTCGCGCACGACATTCCGCAGCTCGCGTCGGGGCGCACGTATCAACTCTGGTTCGTGATGAACGACGGGGCAAAGATCAGCGCTGGTACCTTCGCACCGACGCACGAGGGGACGGTGGTGATGCAGGCGACGTTCAAGCTCCCGTCGGATTCACTGCGCACGCTGGCGGTGACCGACGAACCGGAGGGCGGCGTCACGCAACCGACAGGTCCGGTTGTCCTCCAGGTCGCGAGCCGCTGACCCGGGTCGACGCTGGCCAAAGCTCGGTCTGCGGGAGCTGCTGCTCGACGCGCTGCCTAACGCGAGCGGCGACGTCCTCGATCGCGCCGGGATCAGTGAGCAGGTCGTAATCGCGGACGTCGATGGTGAGGACCGGACAGTGACGAAACGCGGCGATCCACTGCTCGTAGCGGTCGTGCAATCCGGCCCAGTATTCGACGGCGGTGTCGCGCTCGGCGGGGCGTCCGCGCAGCGCGATGCGCTCGACGATGACATCGAGCGGCGCGTGGAGGTAGACGAGCAGCTTGGGCGGACGAGCGGCCGGCGCGTGGAGCAGCTCGGCGTAGAGGCGGGTATAGAGGTCGTACTCCTCGGGGGTCATCAGCCCCTGCTCGAAGGCACCGTGGGCGAACACCTCGGCGTCCTCGTACCAGGTGCGATCGAGGACCCAGCCACCGCCGATGCCGCGCATCCGGCGCATCGAGGCAAAGCGAGTGGCGAGGAAGTGCAGCTGCAGACGGAGTGCGAAC
>JBKJQR010000292.1:0-3456 GCA_046593895.1 Gemmatimonadaceae bacterium
TCGACGCGCGGCAGCTGGTGGCGCTGCAGCATCTCGTTCGGCGTCTGCCGGCGGCGCCGGTGGTGGTTTCACATGCGGTCTCGCTGGCACGTCGAACGCGGCCCGACGATGCCGACGCGTCGGCCGAGGTGAAGCGTTACGTCAGCTGGGGCGCTGGGCCGCGCGCCTCCCAGTACCTGGTGCTCGGCGCGAAGGCGCGCGCGGCGATGGATGGTCGGCCCTATCCCGACCTCGAGGACGTGAACGCAGTCGCGCTGCCGGTGCTCAGGCACCGGATCGTGCTGAACTTTCAGGGCGAGGCCGACGGCGTGAACGTCGAGCAGCTGATCTCCGCACCGTCGAAGCGGTAACCTCCCGTCAGCTCGGACGACCTGGATCTTCCCGATTTCCGGTCTGCAAGTCAGTATCTGACAGCAGGATGACCGATAGCTGACGCTTCGGCCGAGCGTGTTATCTAGCGTTTAGGAGCAGCAAGCGCACGGCGCCGACGTCGTGCACTCGTCGGTCCAATGCACCGTCCCCTGTCACGGGCGAAGCCGCGATGATAAAGCTGAAGGCAATCGCCAACTGCACCATCCAGCTCGACAAGGCGACGCTCGACTCGGGATCGGAGGTCCTCTTTGGCATCCTCGCGCACCTGATTGTCGAGCGCGGCCGATCGGTCCCGCGCGCGACGTTGGCCGAGTATTTCTGGCTGAATAGCGACAAGCGCGACGCGAGCCACTGTCTCCGGCAGGTGGTCTACAAGCTGCGCCGGCTCGGCGCGCCGATCGAGACGACGCGCGAGCACTATCTCCTCGGCGAGCGCGCTGCGATCGCCGACTTCGACTGCGCCGACGAGCGGACGCTTGCCCTCTCGCCACTCGGCCCTGAGGAAGCGGTCGCGATCTTTCCCGGCTACGCGCCCGACGCATCGGCGCCGTTCCTCACGTGGCTCGAGCGGACGCGCGAGAAGGCCGGGCGTTCGGTGCGTGGGGTGCTGGTCAGAGCGTTAGGCGAGGCGCGCCGCCGCAATGGCTGGGACGACGCGGCCAAGCTCGCCCGGCAATGCCTCGTGCTCGACCCGCTCAACGAGGAGGCAACGCTGACACTCGCCGAGTTCACGGCCCTCCGCGGCGACAAGCGCGAAGCGCTGCGCATGATCGATGGCTACATCGAGGAGATGGGTGGGACGTACGCGGACCTCCGTCTCCCGGCGTCGCTCCTGCGGAATCGAATCTCGGAGCGGGTGGCATATCCGCCCGCGTCCGCGGCGGGGAAGATCGCGCTTGTCGGGCGCGAGGACAGCTTGCGCGTGCTGGCGGCGGCGTCCACCGAGGTTGCCGCTGGTGCGGGCCAGACATTCGTGATCCACGGCCCGCCCGGGATCGGGAAGACGCGACTGATCACCGAGTTCGCCAACATCTCCGCAATGCGCGGCGCGCGAATCGTCCGCGTGGAGTGCCGTCCCGACGCCATGGAGCGGCCCCTCGCTGTGTTCATGGAACTCGCGCCGCAACTCCTGCGAATGCCTGGAGCGTTAGGCTGTGCGCCCGACGCGCTGCGCCTGGTGAAGCGGCTCGGGTCCTATGACCCGCACGAGCGCCTCGACCCGGACGAGTACGGTGGTGCGCCTTTTCTGCACGCAGCGGTTCGCTCGTCACTGCGCGACCTCGTCGACGCTATCGCCGGTGAGCGGCCGCTCTACCTGCTGATCGAAGACGTGCACTGGATCGATCGCGTGTCGCTCGAAGTGCTGAAGGAGCTTGTCGGGTCGAACCGCGGCCGGCAGTTGCTCGTGCTCATGACGACACGGACGCTTGGCGACGGCACGCTGCTTAACGGTATCGACGGACGACAGCTGGTGGTCCACGATCTGGCGCGGCTTCCAATCGAGAAGGCTCGCCTGCTCGCCGCATCGTTGTGCCGCGCGCTCGGGATCGAGGACGACGACGGCATTGTCGAGTGGTGCAGCGAGCGGGCTGACGGAATTCCGCTCTACATGACCGAACTGCTCGCGCACTGGCGCGAGACCAAGGATCGCCGCCGGGTGCCTGCGTCGCTCGACGCACTGATCGACGAACGTGTTGGCGCACTCGGCAAGCCGGCGCTGTTCACCTTGCAGGCGGTCGCGCTGCTCGGCGGCGAGGCGACGTGCGGCGTGCTCGAGGAAGTACTCGGCATGCAACGGTGGGAGGTCATCGAATACATCGAGGAACTGGAGAAGGGCGGCCTCGTCGCCTGCACCGCCGAGCGAGTCAGCGCTCGTCACAGCCTACTGGGCGATGCCGCTCTCCAGAAGCTGGGCGCGGGTGCCGCGGTGATGCTGCATCGCGCGATCGCGTCGCACCTTACGACGGAGGTCGAGCGCGGCGCGACTGACCCACACATAACGTGGCGCGCAGCCAGTCACTGGAACGCGGCCGGTGCGACCGGGACGGCGTTGGAGCTGGTGATTTCAACCGCGCGCCACATGGCGAGCGTCGGCGCGGTCTACGAGGCTGAAGCGCTGTTGAAACAATCGCTGGCGTTCTGCACGACGGATGAGGATCGGTTGCGCGTGCTGAACGAGCGGCGGGGGTATTTGGAGACGGGAGGATTGGGCGAAGAGCTGCGAGAGAATTGCGCCTGGGCGATGGAGATCGAAGCGAAGGGGGCGGGTAGCGGAGCGCGGGTACATTCGGCAAACGAGATTGGGTTTTTGCAAGCCTGTCTGGATCGCCGACGCGTCGATGGTGTGATTGAACACGCGTTGTCGTGTATTGAAACTGAAGCAGCTCCTCTAGCGCACCGTTTGGCTGCAGCTTCGGTTGCGATGAACGCAGCCTATGCGGAGTCGGATGCAGATGCCGCACGTAATGTCATTGCGGCAGCGTTACGCGTTGTGCCGCAGATAGAAACAGAACGACTTCCTGCACTTCGGACCCGACTTGTCTACGAGTACGAGTTTGGTGATCCCTCGAAGGCAATCGAGATAGGTGACGAATACTTGGCGTTGTTTCGTCGAACGTCGCTGAATCGCCTCTCGCAAGCGATCCGCATCTCCACGCACCCTCACAGGTTGGCGGGCAATTTTGGCATTGTGTATGAGGGAATGCAGGAAGCGCTCAGACTTGCGCAGAATAGTCTACACCCGTCCGACGAAGCCCAGGCGCTGCACCAAATCATGCTTGACGAGGCGGATCAAGCGAGTTACTCGGAGGCCGCGGAGACGGCGCATCGCCTCTTAGAATTGCTTAAGCGGCGTCCGCCTGCGGCAGCCCCACAGATGCGCCTGAGCGTTGCGTCTGTCGCGCTCATGATCGGGGACAATTCGCTCGCGCTTGCACAAATCGCTCTGGTCGGTCGCGGCAACCTCAGCCTACACGGCCGCTGCGGCCAACTCGCCGTCGGGGTATTCGCCTCTGCAATGCGCGGAGAGCACGGTTACGAGGAAGACCTCTCAGAACTGATCGCGTTGAATGACCGACTTCGATC
>JBKJQR010000073.1:0-7864 GCA_046593895.1 Gemmatimonadaceae bacterium
GCTCGCCGCCGACTATGACGTCGAGCGCGAATTGGGCCGCGGCGGCATGGCGGTGGTGCTGCGCGCCGTCGAGCGGGAGCTCCAGCGGCCGGTTGCGCTGAAGGTCATGCCGCCGCAACTCGCCCTCACGCCGCAGAGCGCCGAGCGCTTCAAGCGTGAGGCGCGAATGACGGCCTCGCTCGATCATCCTAACGTCATTCCGATCTACCGCGTCGGCGACGCTGACGGGCTCCTCTACATCGCGATGAAGCTCGTCGACGGACGCGCCGTCGACGAGATCATTCGCGATCAGGGCGCGCTCCCGGTGCCGGCGGTGATCGCGATCCTCCGCGGAGCGGCGGCCGGCCTCGCCGCCGCGCACGAGCGGGGGATCATTCACCGCGACGTGAAGGGAGGAAACATCCTCGTCGATGCTGACGGCCGCGTGCTGGTCACCGATTTCGGGATCGCCCGGGCGATGGAGGATGCGTCGCTGACCGCGAGCGGAATGATCGTCGGCACGCCGCACTACATGAGCCCCGAGCAGTGCGCCGGCCGGCCGTTAGGCCCGCAGAGCGATCAATACTCGCTGGCCGCGGTCAGCTTCCAGATGCTGACCGGCGCCGTGCCCTTTGACGCCGAATCCCTGCCCGGGGTGATGCAGCATCACTTCTTCACCCCGGCGCCGGACATGAACGCGATGCGCGGCGGGATTCCGCGCGCGCTTGCGACGGTGGTCCGTCGCGCGCTCGAGAAGAAGCCGGAGAATCGATATGCGACGACCCGCGACATGGTCGACGCGATCGATGCCATTCCGCAGACCGCGGACGAGCGACGCCAGGGTGAGGAGATGCTCCGCTCATTGGCTCATGGTGCGAGGCTGCCGCACGTACAGACCGAGTCGGCGCCAACGCTCACCGCCACGGCTGCGGCCGGCGACCTGCGTCTCAGCGGACTTCTCCGCATGGCGCGCGGGCGCAGTGGGCGTCGCGGATGGCTCGTCGGCGGCGTCCTTGGCGCAATCCTCGTCATCGTGCTCGGCGCGGGCGCCGTTGCCGCGCGCTCCTACTTCGGGCCTGACGGCGCGACACGGCGGGCGGTTCGCCTTTACGACGCGGGGCAGGCGGATGCCGCACGCCTTGCATTCTCACGCCTTGCCGGCGATTACCCGCGGCTTCCGCTACCGCGGATCTATCTCGGGCGAATCGCCCGCGAGTCGCAGCAGTACGCCGACGCGAAGCGCGAGCTCGAAGCAGCAATTCAGCTGGCTCCCGGAAATCCGATCGCGCTGCGCGAAATGGGATCGCTCATGTACGCCACTGGTCGCTTCGACATCGCCGAGCGTTTCTACCGCCGCGCGCTGCAACGCGCGCCTAACGATGCACTGGCTCGCGGCTACCTCGGCTGCTCCCTGCTCCGGCTGGGACGACTTGTCGAGGGGCAGCGCCTGCGGCAGCAGGCAGGTCCCGGCTCATGGAGCCGATGCGGCTGAGTGAGTGACTAGGATGCGCCGGCAATTCGAGTCGTCGCCCGCTGCCAGCACCTGCCGGCGGGGTGCGTGGCGGATGCTCGTCGTCGCAGCGGTCGCCGTATCGTGCAGTCGCCCCCAGCTTCCTCGACCTGCGCCCGCACCCGCAGGTCCGGACCGTGAGGCGGTGCGTCGCGATTCGATCGCCCGCGTCCGCGCCGCGTTCGTCGCCGACTCGGAGGCGCGCGTCTATGCGGTTCGCGACACCGCTGCGGTACGCTTCTGCGCCGGTGGCGATGTGACGCTCGGGACGAACCTCGATACAACGTGGACGAGCGTCGTATCACGCCGAATCAAGCGGCCGGTCGCCGCGCTCCCGTCACCGGATTCACTGGTTGCGCCGCTTCGTCCGCTGTTCAGCGGCGCCGAGTTCGTGCTCGTGAATGTCGAGGGTGCGATCGGCGATGGTGATCCGGCGTTCGACAAGTGCGCGCCGAGCGCCACGGGCTGCTTCGCACTGCGGATGCCACCGACGGCGGCGAACGCGATACGGCGGCTCTCGAGCCGAACCGTCGTCGCCAACCTCGCGAACAATCATGCGCGTGATGCGGGCGCGGACGGAGTGCGTGCGACGCAGCGCGTGCTCGAGGACGCGGGCGTCGTGGTGACCGGTGTCGACACACTCGCGACGCTGGCGCGGACGTCGTTCGGGGACACCGTCGCCTTCCTCGGGTTCTCGACCTCGGGAGGCGGCAACGACCTGCGCGATCTCGACGCCGTCAGGCGGCACGTCAGCCGCGCTGCCGTCGGCAATCGCCGAGTGGTCGTGACGATGCACCTCGGAGCAGAAGGCGCGGGGGCACAGCGCACCCTCGACAGCACGGAGCACTACTTCGCGGCCTCGCGCGGCAACCCCGTCGCCTTCGCCGACGCCGCGACTGCAGCGGGCGCGGATCTCGTGATCGGCCACGGTCCGCATGTGGTGCGCGCCGCCGAGTGGCGCGGGCAGGCGCTGGTGCTCTACTCGCTGGGAAACCTCGTCACGTACGGGCCGTTCTCGCATCGGGAGCCGATGCGTCGCGGCGTCGTCGCCTGTGCGGCGGTGGATGGCCGCGGCGCGGTGCACGACGTCCGCCTGCACGCGACGGCACAGCGTGCGCCGGGGCGCGTGTCAACCGACCGCTCGCGCCGTTCACTCGCGCTGATCGACTCGCTCTCGCGGCTCGACTTCCCGCGCAGCGGTGCCCACGTCAGCCGTGACGGGCGGGTGACGCGACCGTAGCCTCGGGCGACGGTTCGTCAAGTTGCCTCACGCTCGACCGATGGAACGACTGCGAGCCTAACGCTTGAGCGCCGGCGCGACAGCGGCGATGGTCGAGTCGTCAGGCGCCGCGAAGAGGCGACGCGTGCCGATCCAGGGAAGGATTCCCGGCGCCGGCTTGCGGAGGAGCGGCCGCTCGACGACGCGCTTTGCCTTGATGCTGGCGTGCACGAAGTGGCCGTCGCCGACGTAGATGCCGATGTGCGAGACCTTCCCTCGCTTGCCGAACAGCAACAGGTCGCCGGCACGCAACTGCGCGGTATCAGTCGCGACGGCGGCGCCGATACGCGCCTGTTCGCGGGCAGTGCGGGGGAGGGAGTAGTCGAGCGCCCGCATCACGTACTGAACGAGGCCGCTGCAGTCGAAGGCGCGCGGCGACTGGCCGCCAAGGCGATAGCGCGTGCCGAGCTGCGCACGGGCGATCGTCACGATCGAATCGAGCTTCGCGCGGCTGCGATCGCGCAGCGCCGCGATGGCGCCGGTCGCGTGCGCGGGGTGGAGGAGGCCGCTGCCTAACGTGTCAGCGCGCGGTGCGGCGGCAGCGTTCACCGTATCGAGCGCGGTCCCGGCGGCGACGATCTGCTGCGGCTGCGGTGCGGCTTGAGCGCGCTCCGCAACAACACTGAGGGCGCCAAACGTGCCGCAGATCACCAATGCGGAAGTGAGTGAGCGTCTCATGGCCATGACAAAAGCAAGACGCTTGCCGTGCTCAACCGGCACCCTGCTCGACGCCGCGATTCCCCGCGCGCCGTTCACCGGATGTTCAACATCTTGTGCGTCTGCAAACTCAAACGCCACCGAGGGTTGGCCATGCAATACTCGACCGCGCGCTGCGTATTCTCCGCACGCGACGGACCGTCCATCGGCTGCAGGAAAAAGTAACGAAAGTCGAGCGCGGCAAATTCTTCCGGCATCGCATCGACCTGCGGAAAGACCAATTTGATTTCGTTGCCGCGTGTCAACTCGAGCGGAAGCGCGCCGGCCTTGGGACTGACGCAGATCCAGTCGATTCCGGCGGGCGGCTGCTTCGTGCCGTTAGTCTCGATTGCGACCTCGAAGCCGGCGTCATGCAACGCAGCGACGAGCGGCGCGTCGAGCTGCAAGAGTGGCTCGCCGCCAGTGCAGACGACAAGCGGCCGCGCGCCGCGCATGCTCGTCCACGGCCAGCGCGACACCACCGCGTGCGCAAGGGCATCCGCTGTCTCGAACTTTCCACCATCGGGACCCGTGCCAACGAAGTCGGTGTCGCAGAACGGACACGCCGCGTCCGCACGATCTTCTTCGCGGCCCGTCCACAGGTTGCATCCGGAGAAGCGGAGGAACACCGCGGCACGTCCGGCGTTCGCGCCCTCACCCTGCAGCGTGTAGAAAATCTCCTTCACCGTGTACGAGCGGCTCATCGGAGCACCTCACTCGCGTACCGCGCAGGATCGCGACGGCCGCTCTCGGCAAATCCCTTGAGCCGCAATTGGCACGCGTCGCAATGGCCGCAGGCCGCGCCATCCGCGCCGGGATCATAGCAGCTCGTCGTCAACGAGTAGTCGACACCGAGGCTCGCACCGAGGTCGATGATCTCGCGCTTGGTCAAATCAATCAACGGTGCGCGGATCTTCACCGCGTCGCCTTCGACACCGGCGCGCGTCGCGAGGTTCGCGAGCCGCTCGAACGCCGCGATGTACTCTGGACGACAATCAGGATAACCGGAATAGTCGAGCGCGTTCACGCCGATGAAAATTTCGCGCGCGCCGAGCACCTCGGCCCAGGCAAGCGCATACGAAAGAAAAATCGTGTTGCGGGCGGGGACGTAGGTCACCGGAACGCCACTCGCCATCTGCGACGCATCGCGATCCTTCGGCACGGCTATATCTGCCGTCAGCGCCGATCCGCCGAACACTCGCAGGTCAATCTCGGCGATGACGTGGCGTGCCACACTGTAGCGGGCAGCGACCGCGCGCGCCGCAGTCAACTCGTGCTGATGGCGCTGCCCGTAGCGAAAGCTCATCGCGTTCACGGCGTAGCCATCCCGCGTCGCCAGGGCGAGCAGGGTTGTCGAATCGAGACCGCCACTGAGCAGCAGGACGGCGTTGGGGCGTGTGGATCGATGCATGGGCGCGGGGGGTCGCACCGAAAGATAACCCCGCCGACCGTTCCTAGC
The DNA here is from genome assembly GCA_046593895.1 of Gemmatimonadaceae bacterium. GTDB lineage: Bacteria > Gemmatimonadota > Gemmatimonadetes > Gemmatimonadales > Gemmatimonadaceae > JABFXC01. The sequence continues at coordinate 4,924 of JBKJQR010000073.1, forward strand.
TCGCCTTCGAGCGCCGCGCCGTGAAGTTCAGCGCCGCCTGCTGCTGCTCGACCGAGACTCTCGACGCCATGATCTCGTCGACGCGCAGTCCCTGCACCAACTCGCGAAGCAGCGAGGATCCCTCGAGGAGTTCGGCGGATGCCGCGCTCATCTGCTCGCACGCCGCGCTCTGCTCCTGCGTTGCGGCGCTCACTTGCTCGGCGGCCGACGCATGTCCCTCGGCTGCGCGAGCGATCGATGAGATACTCTCGGCCGCCACGGAGACGATCTTGACGTTCGCATCAGCCGACGTGGCGACGCCAGCGGCTGCATGTCGCGTTTTTTCCGCTGCGGCAGCGATCGTCGTCAGGGCGTCCTCGACGTCCTTCGAGATACGCTCGATTTCCCCGACACGCGTCGAGCTCTCGACCATCGCGCGCGTCGTCGTCGTGACGCGCTCCGTAACCTTGCTCGTCAGCACCACGATATCATCGGCCGCAGACTGCGCCTGCTCGGCGAGCTTGCGTACTTCGTCGGCGACGACGGCGAATCCCTTTCCGGCGCGTCCGGCGCGCGCCGCTTCGATCGCTGCGTTCAGCGCGAGCAGGTTCGTCTGTTCCGCGATGCGGCTGACCGTCTCGACGAAGCGGTTGATGTCGACCGCGGTATCGTTGAGGACAGCGACTTCCCGCGTTGCCTGATCGACCGAGTGCTTGACGTCGGTGAGAATGCCGAGCGTGCGCTCGAGTTCGCGGCGCCGCGTATTGGATGTCTGCTCGATCGACGCGGCGAGACCGTTCACCTCGGCCGCTCCGGCGAGGACGCCATTCGCCTGGCTGCGGATCTCGCCGAGCGCATCGCTGATCTGACGGAGCTCGTGCACCTGTGCTTCGGCACCACTCGACACCTCTCCCATCGATGACGAGGTCTGTCCGGCGGAATGGGACAGCTCGTTCGACACCGATGACAGGTCGTGCGCCGAGCGGGCGACGCTGTCGGCAGTTGCGGCGACGACGGCGACGATCTTCGAGAGCGACTCGCCGGTATGGTTCAGCGCCTGCGCGAGGATCTCGAATTCGCGCGGCATCGCGCCTAACGTGCGGACCGTCAGGTCGCCGTCGCTGAACGCCATGGCGTGGCTGACCAACCCCGTCAACGGCTCGGACACCGACCGCACAGTGCGCGTGACGACGGCGAAGGCGCAGAGCAGCGCGACGCCGATCAGCGTGACGAGCCAGAGGCTTCGCCGCTGTGCGTAGTTGGCGAGCGAACGCGATGCGTCGGCGACCTTGCGTGCCTTCACATCACCGAGGCGATCCATGTCGGCAAGTATCTGTGTCGCGATCGGACGGGCGAGCGCGGCTTCGCTGCGGGCATCGGCGGCGCGCCCGAGATCGGCGAGGCGGTGCGAGCGCGCAAAGTGCGTCTCGACGGTCGACAACTTCTCGTCGATCGACGCCGTCAGCGCGACTTCCTGCGCCGACTGTCCGCGACGCGAATTCATCCGGCGCTGCGTCGCGTGCGCATCCCAGCCTAACGCGCGGAACTCGGCGAGCACCGCCGCATCGCGGGTGTCGAGATAGACGGTGGCGGCCTGGAGCTGCTGCGCGATGTCCGCCGACAGTCGCGACGAGAGCTGCGACTGCTCCTGGACCTGGGCAAAGCTGCCCGTCACCTCGCGCGACATCGAGCGCAGCGCATGGAAGCCGATCGCCCCGGCGATGACGAGGAGCACGACGAGGCTTCCGAACCCGAGATGGAGGATGCTGCGGATCGAGTGGAAGGCGAGCGAGAGCCGCGCCACCGGCGTCAGCATGCGGTGCGGCGCCGCGTTCGGTGCGTCGGCCCAGGCGGCGCTCGAGATCGGAGTGACCTTCGACTCATTGCTCATTGTGCAGCAACGTTGAGCAGACCCTTGGCGACGCGGGTCATGACGAAGCTCTTTCCGACTGGATCGCCGTCCGGCTGGAAGCGAATGTCGCCAGTGACACCGCGGAAGGCAGTCCCTTCGTCGAGGCCGGCCAGCCAGTCGCGCACTCGCGAGCGATTGGGACCGACGGCTTCGATTGCCGCCGCGATCAATCGCGTGGCGTCATAGGCGAGCGCTGCGTTCGCGTCAGGCACCTGCTGAAATTTTTGCCGAAAGGCGCGTACGAATCGCTGCGCTTCGGGGCGCTGGTCTTCCGGGGTGAACGGCGCACCGACGTACACGCCGTTCGACGCGGCGGTATCGAGCACGAGGCCGGTCCATCCATCGCCCCCGAGGAAGTCGGCGCGGAATCCCTGACGACGCGCTTCACGAAGCATTGATAGTCCCGACTCCTCGGTGCCGGCACAGAACACGATGTCGGCCTTCTCGCGGGCGTAGTAGCTCACGAACGGCTCGAGATCACTCTTGCCTTCCGGGATCGGATCGACGCTCACGATCTCGCCAGCAAACGCCTTCTGGAAGGAGTCGGCGAGCCCTCGGCCGTAACTGTTGTTCTCGTACATGATCGCGGCGCGGCGGCGTCCGAGCTTGTCGGCGAACCGGGCGAGCGCGATCCCGTTGGCCGAGTCGCTGGAGATGACGCGGAATGCCCATGGCGAGATCCCGGTCAGCTCGGGAGCGGTCGCCGTCGTCGCGATGGCCGGCAGCTCGCCGTCGTACACATGCGCAGCGGCGACCATCGCGCCGGAGGTCACGTGACCAACGACCGCGATGATGTCCTTGTTGGCCACAAAATCGGCGGCCACCTGCGCCGCCTTGGTGCCCTGTCCTTCGTCGTCCTGTTCGACCACGCGCAACGGGTGATGCCGAATCCCTCCGCGGTCGTTGATCTCCTCGATGGCCAGTTCGACGCCCATCCGGTTCATTGCGCCATACCCCTCTTTCCACGGGCCGGCGGCACCGATGGCGATGGTTCGAGCAGAGCCGGAGCAGGCAGGGATTGACGCGATCATTGCCCCGAGCATCAACGGC
>JBKJQR010000226.1:0-17814 GCA_046593895.1 Gemmatimonadaceae bacterium
TGACCGGTCACGTTCGCGATCCCGAAGTCGGTGATGCGCCACCGCCGATAGCGGTCGAGCAGGATGTTTTCCGGCTTGAGGTCGCGATGGACGATGCCCGTCGCGTGCGCCGAGGCAAGCCCGTCGAGGATCGAGGTGATGTGCGGAATCGTCTCACCGATCGCCCGCGGGCCGTCGCGGGAGATCAGCTCGGAGACCGACCCGCCCTCGGCGAGTTCCATCGTGTACCAGACCACGTCGCCGCGTCCGTCCCAATCATAGATCGGCACGATCGCCGGATGCGCGAGCTGCGCGGCGAGCCGTGCCTCACGGCGGAAGCGGGCGACAGATTGATCATCGCGCGCGACCCACGGATGCAGCATCTTCAGCGCGACCTCGCGTTCGAGCGTCAGGTCCCGCACGCGCCACACCGAGCCGAACGTCCCCGAGCCTAACGCTGAGAGCACCTCGTAGTCGTCCCCCGTCGCCCAGCGCAACCGCGCCTCCTCTGTCTCTGGCGCGCGGCCAGTGATCGACTCGTCGTCGCCGAGGATCAGCGTCCGCGCCGAGACACCACGGTCGAGCGATCGCAGCATCGCGGGAATCGACGCGAAGCGGTCGCCCGGTCGTGCGCTCAACGCACGATCGAGATTGGCCGCGATCCCCGCCGGCAGCTCCGGTCGGATGAGGCGCAGCGGCGGCGTCGCGCCGGCGATCGGGTATTCACCAGTCAGCATCGCGAAGCAGATCGCGGCGAGCTGCCACTGGTCGCTCGCCGGTGTGGGCTCCCAGAGATCGGCGCGCCACTCTGGTGGTATGGGCATGAAGGCGCGATCGGGAACGAGCCCCGAAGGGATGTCGCCGCGAAAGAGCGCCCACTGCCAACCGAGCATGAACAGTCGCCCCGTCGGCGTGATCCACGCTGCCTCGAGCGAAACGTTACCGTGCGCGCCACCCGCGTCGTGGAGATACGCCAGCGTCGATCCGACGCCGCGCGCCACCTGCAGCACGTAAGGCACGTCCTCGCCGCCGAGCCGCCGGATGCGTCCACCCACCGTCTCACCGCCGATCCAGCGGCGCAGGTAGCCGGGACCGCGCCGGTTCGGATGAAAATTCGACCAGTAATGGTACGTCGTCGGTATCGACGGGTGGCCACGGTGCGCGAGACCGCGCGCTTCGGCGGCGAGCCAGGGCGCGTGCGCCGGATCGGGTGCGGTGACCAGCGAGAGCGACCTGCCTAACGCGTCGACGACTTCCTGGAAGTGGCGATGCTCGGCCCAGATCCCTTCACCGCCCCATCGCCACTCGGGCGGAAGCTCCCATTCGGCGAGATGCGCCGGGAGCCCGGTAGACGGTCGGTAGATCGAGGGCGGAGGGGGGCCGCCACTCGAGATCGCAGGAATCGATCGGGGGGTAAAGACAGGCACGATTCAAGATAACGCGTCTAACCGGCGCGGCGCAGGATGATCGTCACAGTCGTGCCACGGCCAGCGGCGCTTTCGACACTGATCGAGCCGCCCCACCCGTCGATCAGCCGGCGGCTGATCGCCAATCCCAGTCCGCTGCCACTCGTCCGCGTCGAGAAGTGCGGTTCGAAGACGCGCGGCAGCACGTCCGCCGGGATTCCCTCGCCGTCATCATGGACCACGATTCGCACGCTGTCGCCGGCAACCACCGAGAGCTCGACCGAGCGCGCGCCGGCGAGCCGGGCGTTCTCGGCGACGTTGACGAGCACATCGCGCAATTCCCCGCCGTGCGCCATCGCCAGCACCGCCCCGTCGGCGCCGTGGACGGTGAACCGCGAGCCGTCGTCGCCCAGCCCCTCGAGCTCCGCGACGCCACGGAGAATCGGCGAGACGTCGGTCGGTTCGGGTGCTGGTTGCTCGGCGGGCGGCGTTCCGTACCGGCTGAACGATCGGGCGATCTCGTCGAGCCGGTCGATCTCGGCGAGAATTCTCGCCGCGTTCTGATCGAGAATCTGCGGGAAGTCCGCCCGTCCTGCACCGTACGCGCGTCGCAGGTGCTGGACGCCGAGCCGGATCGGGGTGAGCGGGTTCTTGATCTCGTGCGCGACCTGGCGCGCCATCTCGCCCCAGGCGAGGACACGTTGCGCGCGCGCGAGATCGGTGACGTCGTCAAGCGTGAGCACGGCGCCCCCGCCGCGCGTGAGGCGTGTCAGGCTGCCGCGCAGCTCACGGTGGCCGATCTCGATCGCGAACGTAACCTGCTCGTCCGCCGACGCGAGGAAGCCAGCGACGCGCCCACTCAGCGCCGTGTCGCCTAACGCTGCGATCGGGAGACCGGACAGCGATCGGCCGAACAGCTCCTCGGCGCGCGGGTTGGCCAGTGTCACGTCGCCCCGCGGATCGACTGCGACGACCCCCGATGCAACGGTGCGGAGCACGGCCTCGGTGCGCCGCTGCGCCTCGACCAGCGCCCCGCGCGATTCACCCAACTCACTCGCCATTCGCCGGAATGCCGAGTACACCGGGCGAAACTCGATCGGCGGCTGCGCCGCCAACGCCGGTTCACGCTCGCCCGCCGCGATCGCCAGGGCCGCGCCGCGCAGCTCGCCGATCGGGCGCGCGAACTCCCGCGCCGCGACTCCGCTCAGCCCTAATGCGGCAAGCCCGCCGATCGCCGTGAGGAAGAGGACGAGCACGCCAAGATCCCGCCGCCGGCGATCGAGCAGCTCCTCGCCAACCGGTGCCGGTGCCCCCAGCACGACGCGTTGCCCGCGATCGTCGGTCATCGCCCGGTAGCCGACGACCGTGGCGCTCCGCCCGACGGGAACCGTCGTCGTCGTGGTGACTTCGTCCGAGACCGCGAGGCTGAGGTAGACGTCCGCCGGGAGAAACCTCCCGAACGGCGCGAGGGCATCGTAGAGCGTGTCGCTTGCCGCGACCAGCTCACCGCGGTCATAACGGAGCAGCGGCCCCGGAGTTCGATCGTTAGGCCCGGTGACTTCAGCGCCTTCCGTCGAGCCGGCGACCGTCCGCAACGTCTCGCGGAGCAACAGCTCCTGCGACTGTCGATCATCGCGTTGCAGCTGCCGGTATGACCAGCCGGCGAATGCGACGGCGGGCAACACGAAGAACGCGAAGAGGACGAGCGTCAGGCGCGATCGATAGCTGCGCGACCAGCGCCGCCGACGCACCTGAATCCAGCGGATGTAGCCACCATCGGCGAGCGCGCTCAGTGCCCAGAGCATTGCGACCAGCGCGAGGTTGGCGAGGACGATGAGCAGTCCACGCTGCGCCAGCGAGGGCAGCGATCGCAGCTCGACTTCCGCATGCGCGCGCGATAGCCCACGCGAGGTCTGGAGGAGCCAATCTCCGTGGAGCTCGTTGCCTTCTCGCTTCCAGACGCGTCGGGCCGCTTCGCTCACCGCCACCGAGTCCGCCCCGGTGAGTGAGAGCGTGTACGGGGGATCGCCGGCAACCCCGCTCGTGCCGCCAATCAGCGGTGCGAACGGGTCGGCCGGGACCAGCCGCGTGCGCGGGAGGACGAGCGCCGAGGTGGCCGACCCATCGTCGTTAGGCACGGCCAGCACGAGCGATACACCGAGCGGGCCGAGCGTCGGCCGGAGGACGGGGGATCCGGTCGCCCGCGCCTCGGCCACGACCAGCGACGTCGATTGTTCCACCGCTTCCAGGCCGCCGCTCGCCAGTCGCGCAACGGCCGCGCCAGTCGAATTCCAGGTCTCGAGCTCGACGGGGTACTGGGCAGCCGCCAGGTCAGATGCGACGTAGAGGCTGAGCAACTCGGCACGCGATCGAGGCGGCGGAGCGTCGGAGAGTGTGTGGGCGAAACGATTCATCAACGCGAGCGCGTACTCATCGGGAGACCGCAGTCCCTCGACGTCTCGGGCGGCGAGTTCAACGCGCTTCCGGGCCGTCACGCCCCAGACCAGCGTCGATGCGCCTAACGACGCGACGATCGCCGCGCCGGCGACAAACCGCGACGTCCGCCGCGTCAGCGCCAGCGCGGCGATCGCGGCGACCCAGATGACCGGATACCAGCCCGGCCAGCGGCCAGGAGCCTCCCAGAAGAGCGGGCCGGCGATCGCGGCCGCCATCGCGATCACCGGTGCGAGCCACGGCGGCACACCGCGGCGGCCGCCTAACGCTGCACGGCCCGCCGATGCACCGGCGAGGAGGAGGACGCAGCCGGCGACGAAAAGCGCGGTCTCCCACGCCAGCCAGAGCAGCGCCGGAACTCCCTCCCCCGGCGGCTGCACCCCGCGGGCGAGGTCGCGGAGCAGGAACGGCGCGGTTGCCGCGATCACGAGGACGGCGCCGGCGCCCGCGGTACGCGACCAGTTCGCGAATGGGGAGCGGAGCAACGCCAGCAAGCCGAGGAGCAGGATTGCCCCGCTGAGCAGAAGTGCACCGACACTGGCCGTCCATGGGCCGCCTAACGGTGCATAGAACAATGCCGGGTCGAACAGGCGCGTCACATTCGATAGCCCGTTGAGCGGCACGATGCCGACGCAGGCGAGCGGCAGGAGCAGCGAGCCAATCCGGGCGGGCAGTGCCCGCCGCGACCGCCAGACGGCCGCCACGAACGCCGCGAGCCCGAGCGCGAGCAGCAACGCGGCGCGAACACGCTCACGCTCGAACAGCGTTATGAACGTTCCCTCGGCCGACGCGGCGGCGGGAACGAGCCGCAGCGGGGGCACGCCGCCGTCGAGCGTCAGGCGCGCCATATCGTCCGCGGCGTCCGTCGCAGTACCCGCCGGAACGACGACGAATTCCTCGCTGCCGGTCGCACTCGCAATGACGACGTCCAGCGGAAGCGCGAGGTCGCTTCCCGGCGGCTTCGCATGAATCAACGCCGTGGCGACGGCGCGCCGGATGCCAGCCGTCGCGACCGCGTACAGCGTGGTGTATGTCGGCGTCACCGCGAGACCGAGGCGCCGCGTCAGCGTGTCCGTCTCGACGCGGACGATGCCCGACCAGGCGAGCGGATCGTCGCACTCATACAGCACGATCCCCCGTTCACCCGGTCCCGCGTTCAGCGCGCTGACGTAGCTGAACGCTGCGGCACGACCGACCGGCGCGAGGACCGCCCGGTTTGCCGCGGCCGTCAACTCGGCCGCCACGGACTGCAGTGCGGACTCCATCCGGCGCGCCGCTCGCTGACGGTGCACGGCGTCGTACGCCCCCCAATCGCCGGCGGCGCGTGTGAGTTCTCGTTGGGCGAGAGTCGTCGCCACGCAGAGGACCAGCGCGATCGACGTGGCGACCCCGCGCCAGATCCGCGCGCGCAGCGCGGCCGGCCGGCGGACGAAGGCGCTCGCGACCAGCGTGGCGAACCACGCGACGACGACATACTGTACGCCTGCATCGCGGAGCCATCCGGCGAGCGACAGCAGCGCGATCCCGGTCGCTGTTGCCCACTGGACGATCGCATCGCCGCGAGTCGGATCGCGGCTCGTCGTCTGCTCTCCTGTCACCGTTGAAATGGCGTCTTCACTCCCGGCCGGCACGCCACGCCGCCTGAAAGAGCTCATTCCCTCGCAGGTCGCGGCGATTCTCGCCGACGACCCGCGGCTGATCGTTCCGGTCGGGACCTGCGAACAGCACGGCCCTCACATGCCCCTCGGCTGCGACACAATCGTCGTCGAACGTCTGGCCGACGACCTGTCGATCGAGTTCGGCGTCCTGCTCGCCCCGACGTTCGAGTACGGCGTCAATGTCGACACCGAGCGCGCATTCGCCGGGAACGGCTCGTTGCGCAAGAAGACGCTGCACCGTGCGCTCAACGACCTGCTCGCATCGTGGGAGGCCAGCGGCGTGCGCGAATTCATCCTCCTCACGGCGCACGAGCACGACCCACATCAGGAAGCGCTCGCCACGGTCACTACCGCCGAGGCTCGCGTCCGGGTCGTCGACATCTTCAACATTGATTTCGCCGACCTGTTGGAGGGGCAGACAGAACCGATGCACGGGGACGAAGTCGACACGTCGATCATGTTGCACCTCGCCCCGCATCTCGTTCACCTCGAGCTGGCACAGGATTATATGATGTCGCGCGATGAGCTGCGACGGTACAGGCGCGGCTGGCTGAAGGTGCCGAAGGGCAGCCCGGGGTCAATCGGTCGCCCGACGCTGGCCACCGCTGCGAAAGGTGAGGCGCTCTACGACCGGATCCGCAGCCGAATCAGTGAGCGCGTCTTTCTGGCGCCGGCGCCGGCGTCGTGAACCTCGCGACTGTCAGCCGGGTACCACTCGACATGCATATCCGAGTCGTTGTGGGCGCGTTGTTCGCCCTTCTAGCCGCCGCGCCGCGATCCGCGCCCGCGCAGACGACGATGCTCGACGAGGGAAGCTTCACGGTCACCCGCAGCGGCCGCACCGGTCGGGAGGATTTCCGCGTCGTGCGAGTCGTCTCCGCGGCAACAACCTCACTGGTCGGCACTGGCACGACCGTCAACGGGACCTCGCGCGTCGTCTCGGTGCTCCGCACCGACACGGCTGGCGTTCCCGTTGACTTCCAACTCGAGGGCCGCGAGGCAAACGAGGTGCGCGAGCGCGTCACCATCCAGGCGACCGGTAACCGGCTCGCCGCGCGCTCGCAGTCGGCTCGCGGGGAGTCAGCTCGCGAGTACTTCCTCCGGCCCGGGATGACCGTCTTCGATGACGAGTTTGCGCACCAGTACTTCTTTCTTACACTTCAGCGACGGGATGCAGTCACCGCGGTGCTTCCTCGGCGCAACGAGTTGACGCAGCTTCACGTAGTCACTCAAGCCGACGAGTCGATCGAGATCGCCGGTACGCGTGTTGTGGCTCGTCACTACGTCGTCACCGGCGCCGGTGCGGCGCGGCAGCTGTGGACGGACGCGAAAGGCCGCGTGTTGCGCGTCGAAGCGCCGGAGCTCGCCTTCATCGCGGTGCGCGACGCACTCCCGGCCGGAAGCTGACGCGAGGTCGAACGTGCGACGCCCCGCGCCTAGCGGGGCGTTTTTGCTTTTGCAGGTTGAAACCACACCGCAAGCTTCATCGTACGACGCTCGTACTCACCGACAGGATTCCCCCCAATGCGTTTTCATCTGCTCTTCGCTCTCGCGCTGGCGGCCGCTCCCCTAACGGCGCAGACGCGCGACTCGGTTGCCGCCGGTCCTGCGCTTTCGCTTGATGACGCGCTCGCCATCGCGCATCGCAACAATCCCGACCTGCAGCAGGTCCTCGAGACGCGGCGTACTGCGCGGGCGAATCAATACGCCGCGTACGGTGCACTTCTCCCGAGCGCCGATGCCTCGCTGGGCGGACAGTACCAGGAAGGGGGCCGGCAGATCTATAACGGTGTCAGCCTCGGCACGAATCCGAACACCATCGGCTCCAACTATTCATTGTCGCTCAACTACAGCGTGAACGCCGGCTCGCTGATCGCACCGCGCGTTGCTGCGGCGACCCGCGATGCGGTCGAAGCCGACATCACCGGATCGAGCGAGTCGCTGCGCTCGATCGTCACGCAGCAATACCTGACGGTTCTCCAGGCCTCGGCGAAGGCAGATCTCGCCGATACGCTGGTCGCCGCAGCGCAATCGCAGGTCGAGCTGGCGCGCGCCCGTGCCGCGGTCGGATCGGCAACCTCACTCGACGTCCAGCGCGCCGAGGTGGACCTCGCGACTCAGCAGGTCCAAGCGCTCCAGGCGCGCAACCAGATCGAGATCGAGAAGCTGCGGCTCTTCCAGCGGATGGGCGTCGATCAGCCGCCTAACGCAGCGCTGACCAGCACGTTCACCATCACGCCGCCGGCTTTCACGATCGACCAGCTCCTCGCGCTCGCGCGCGGGCAGAATCCGCAGGTCGTCGCGCTGCGGGCTCGCGAGAAGGCATCGATGCTCTCCGTCCGGCAGTCGCGCGCGGCGTACACGCCTTCGCTCGACGTCACCACCGGGTTGGGAGGCTATACACAGCGCTACACCGACGACAACGCCTTGATCGCCGGGGCCCGCGCCAGCGCCGCGAGCGGCTACGAGAGCTGCCTCGCCGACAACTTTTCCCGCGCCGGCGCTGGATTGACGACCCGTCCCTGCAGCTCGTCGTTCACGACCGCGGACGAAGCGGCGATTCGGCGCTCCAACGGTCAGTATCCGTTCAACTTCACAAAGAGCCCGTGGTCGGTGCGTGCCGCGATTCGGCTGCCGCTGTTCAATGGGTTCCAGCGCGAACTTCGCGTCGAGGAAGCAATCGCCTCGCGCAACAATACACGGACGCAGGTTCGCGCCCGCGAACTGCAGCTCAACGCCGAGGTGACAGCGGCGTACCTGACGCTCAACACGTCGGTGAAGAGCATCGCGTTGCAGGAACAGAACGCCGCCCGTGCCCGCGACGAGCTGCGGCTGACCGAGGAGCGCTACCGTGTCGGCGCCGCGACATTTCTCGACGTGACCCAGGCACGCGCGACGTACGAGCGTGCCGAGAGTGACCGCATCAATGCGGTCTATGACTACCACAAGGCCTTCGCCGCGCTCGAGAGCGCCGTCGGCCGTCCGCTGCGCTAACCCCCCGAGGCGATAACCATGAGCAAGAAGGTCAGGTACTCGATCATCGCGGTCGCCGCTGCCGTCGTCATCGGCATCGTCGTGCTGACCGCGATGAAGAGCAACAAGAAGGGAGCGGAGGTGCGCATCGAGTCCGTCGCGAGGCGCGACCTCGTCGCGTCGGTCACGGCAAGTGGCCAGGTCCGCCCGCACACCAAAGTCGACGTCGCCTCCGACATCAGCGGCCGCATCGTCCGGCTCGCGGTGAAGGAAGGACAGATGGTGAGCAAGGGACAGTTCCTGCTCCAGATCGAGCCGAACCAGTACGAAGCGAGCGTCCAACGCGCTGAAGCGTCGCTCGCGTCGGCACGCGCCGGCGAAGCGCAGGCGAAGGCGAGCCGGCTGCAGGCACAGCGCAACTACGAACGCTCGGCGGAGATCCGGAAGACCAACGCAGCGCTGATCTCCGACGAACAGCTCGAGCAGCTGAAGACCCAGGCCGAGGTGAATCAGGCGCTCGCCGAATCGGCGGGCCACCAGGTTGACCAGGCGATCGCGCAGCTTCGCGATGCGCGGAGCTCGCTGTCGAAGACGACCATCGTCGCACCGATGAGCGGACGCGTCACACGCCTGAACGTCGAGCAGGGAGAGACGGCGGTCCCCGGTACATTCAACAAGGACGCCGCGACGCTCCTCACGATCAGCGACATGACCGTCCTCGAGACGAAGGTCAAGGTCGACGAGACCGACGTCGCGCGGATCAGCGTTGGCGACTCGGCGCAGATCCAGATCGACGCGTTCCCCGACACGACATTCACCGGGCGGGTGGTCGAGATCTCCAACAGCTCCGTGAAAGCCGCAGCGACTGGGCAGGGCGATCAGGCCGTCGATTACGAAGTCACGATCCAGCTGCTCGATCCGCCGATCGACACGCGTCCCGACTTTTCGGCCACGGCGAAGGTCGTCACCGACACGCGAAAGAACGTGATGTCGATTCCGATCATTGCGCTCACCGTCCGCGAAGATGAGCCGCTCGAGCGCGGCGACACTGCCGTCGGACTCGGCAAGGCTCGGCCGGCAAAGGAAGTTGGCAAGCGGGACATCGAAGGCGTCTTCGTCGTCGGCAAGGACATGAAGGTGGCGTTCCGGCCGGTCAAGGTCGGCATCGCAGGGGACAAATACTTCGAGGTCGTGTCGGGGCTGAAGGAAGGCGACCGGATCGTCGCTGGTACGTACCAGGCAATTCGCGACCTGCGCGCCGGCGCGATCGTCCGCGAAATGCCAAAGACCAAGAAGCCAAAGACTCCGGCCGAAGCGAAGGGCGCATGAGCACGACGGGCGAGTATCCGGTGAGCTCCACGGCGGAGCGTCAGGCAGTCGTCGCCGTCGCAGGCGCAGCGCCGGAGTCAGATTGGGTCATCGTGACGCGAGGATTGAAGCGCGAGTACGACATGGGCGGTGAAGTCGTTCGTGCACTCCGCGGGGTCGATCTCGCCATCCGTCGCAACGAATACGTCGCGATCATGGGGCCCTCGGGCTCCGGCAAGTCGACGTTGATGAACCTGATCGGGTGCCTCGATACGCCTGACGCTGGCGAGTATTGGTTGAACGGGCAGCTCGTTTCCGAGATGACCGATGACGCCCTGGCGCGAATCCGCAACAAGGAAATCGGGTTCGTCTTCCAGACGTTCAACTTGCTCCCGCGGGCGACGGCGCTTCATAACGTCGAGTTGCCACTGGTTTACGCCGGCGTCCCGAGCGACGAACGGAAGGCGCGCGCGATGGAAGCACTCGAGCGTGTGCAGCTCGGCGAGCGGGTGCACCACAAGCCGAACGAGCTGTCCGGCGGTCAGCGGCAACGCGTTGCGATCGCGCGCGCGCTGGTCAATCGCCCGTCCATCCTGCTCGCTGACGAGCCGACGGGAAATCTCGACTCGACGACGTCAGAAGAAATCATGCGGGTGTTCGCAGAGCTCGCGTCAGAAGGCCAGACGGTAATCATGGTGACGCACGAGCCGGATATCGCCGCAAATGCGCGGCGGGTGATCGTGTTGCGCGACGGCGTGATCTCGAGCGACGACCGACGGGACGCGTTCACCGCGAAGATCGGCATGGAAGGCGGCAAGTCCTAACGGTCTGCCAAGCGATTACCAGCCGATCAACCACCGCGGAGCCAAGTGCCATTATTCGAAGCCGTGCGTCTGGCCCTTGCGACGATCTGGGCGCAGAAGCTGAAAAGCAGCTTCACCCTGCTCGGCGTGACGATCGGCGTGATGTTCCTGATCGCCGTCGTGTCGATCGTCGAGGGGATGAGCAAGTACATGGAAGAGGATTTCGCCGGGCGGCTGCTCGGCGTGAACACCTTTACCCTGAAGCGTTTTCCCTGGTTCGAGGGCAACACGACTGATGAAATGTGGCGCGAATGGCAGCGCCGCCCGCGTGTCTACTACTCGGACCTCGACTTCGTGAAGAGCGTTCTTCCGCAGGGAACTCGTTACGCCGTCGAGAGCCAGGAGAACGTTCGCGCCAGCTCGCGGTTCGCGCGCCCACGGCAGGTCGAAGCGCACGCGGTTGACGGTGACTATTTCACCATCAAGCGTTATGACCTGACCAGCGGCCGCACTTTCACGACGCAGGAGCTGGAGTCGGGTACCGCGTCGATGGTGATCGGGAGCGAGGTCGCGTCCTATTTCTACCCGAACCTCGACCCGCTCGGGCGCGAGCTGAAGGTGGGGGGGATTCCCTACACGATTGTCGGCGTGATGGCAAAACAGGGTACGCTGTTCGGCCTCTCGCTCGACAAGGTCGCCTTCGCGCCGTACAAGTCTCCCCTGCACCGCCTGACGAATCCGCGCGGGGATATCGACGGGATCATGGTCCAGGCGCCGAGCGCGCTGGCAATGGACGACGCGATGGAATCGGTGCGCGAAGGGATGCGCGGTCATCGCAAGCTCCGCCCCGGCCAGCCGGACAATTTTGCCATGGAGACGTCGGCCTCGGCACTCGCCTTCTTCGCCAAGATCAAGAAGATGCTCGTCGTCGCTGCGACCGCCCTGCCGGCGATCGGACTCGTCGTCGGCGGGCTCGTCATCATGAACATCATGCTGGTCGCGGTCGCCGAGCGAACGCGGGAGATCGGCATCCGCAAGGCGTTAGGCGCGAAGCGCCGCGACATCCTCAGTCAGTTCCTGATCGAAGCGGCGACGCTGAGCACCTTCGGCGCGCTGATCGGGATCCTGCTCGGCGTCATCATCGCGTTCGTGATCGCGAACCAGACACCGCTGCCGACTCACGTCGCGCTCTGGTCGGTGATCATGGCCACGGTCATCGGAACGGGGGTCGGCGTGGTGGCCGGCGTCTATCCGGCGAGCCGAGCGTCGCGTCTCGACCCGATCGCCGCGCTGCGGCAGGAATAGACGATGAGCGCACGCATGGTGGTGACCAACCTGAGCGAGGGCGTCGGGATCGCGTTCGATGCGATGAAGGCGAACAAGGTACGCGCCGGCCTGACGATCATGGGCGTCGCGGTCGGGGTGTTCGTCGTCGTCGCGATGTCGGCGGCGGTGCATGGAATCAACTCCAGCGTCGCCAAGGACCTCGAGTCAGCCGGGCCGACGTCGTTCTACGTATTCAAGCGGCCCATATCGTTAGGCAACGTCTGCGACGGGACCGATGAAACCTGCCCGTGGCGCCGCAACCCCCCGCTCACCGTCCACGAATCGGAAGTGCTCGGCCGTCTCGAGTCGCTGAAGGCGGTGGCCGCGCACTCGTCGACGCAGGAAAAGGTGAAGTACAAGGACAAGGAGCTGCGCAACGTCGGACTCGACGCCTACACCGCGAACTGGACGGAGGTGGACGGTGGCGACATCTACCCGGGTCGCAGCTTCACGCTGCAGGAGTCGACGGCGGCCGCGCGCGTCGTGATTCTCAATGAGAACGCGACGAAGAGCCTGTTCGGTGAGAGCGAGCCAGTCGGCAAGTATGTCGATATCGCCGGTCAGCCGTTCGAAGTCATCGGCGTCTACCATTACACCGCCAGCTTTCTCGGAAAGCCTGGCTCCGCGCAGAGCGGCGACTCACCGACGGGGATCATCCCACTCGAGACGGGACGACGCCACCTGAAGATGTCGCTCCGCTGGGTGGACTTCACCGTGAAGCCGCGGGCTGATACCAAGCAGCTGGAGGCGATCGACGACGTGACGGCGACGATGCGTTCGTTACGCGGCTTGCGGCCTGGCGTCGACAACACCTTTGCGGTCGTGACGCAGGATCGACTGATGGAGGTGTACAACGGATTTTTCGGGACGTTCTTCGTCATCATGATCGCGATATCGGCGGTTGGCGTCCTCGTCGGCGGCATCGGGGTGATCGCGATCATGATGATCAGCGTCACCGAGCGGACGCGAGAGATCGGCGTGCGAAAGGCGCTTGGCGCTACGCAGTGGACGATCCTCTGGCAGTTTCTCGTCGAGGCGGTCACGCTCACCGGAGTCGGTGCGATGACGGGGTTCGTGGTCGGCGCGCTCTGCACGTGGCTGATTCGCTCGACGACGCCGATCCCGGCGGATATCCCCGGCTCGGCGATCCTCGCCGCATTCATCGGCAGCGTGATCACGGGGGTCGTGTTCGGGATCGTTCCGGCGTTTCGCGCCGCTCGTCTCGATCCGGTTGCGGCATTGCGCTACGAGTAGCGCAGTTCGTACCGCGCTGGCCCTTGTGAGAGATTCCACGCACGCGCAGTTTGTGCCCTGATGCGCACGAGCGATGTCGTCACCAGCGCGGTTGGGGAGATCCGGGCCAACAAACTGCGCTCGTTCTTCACGCTGCTCGGGATCATCGTGTCGGTGGCGTTCCTCGTCGCGGTCGTCGCGATCATCCAGGGGATGAACGCGTACGTGCGCGAGAACCTGGCGAACGCGATCATCGGCTCGAACGCGTTTCAGGTCCGCCGGTCGCCAATTCAGGTCGGGCTGGTCGATGACGAGACGATTCGTCGGTACGCGCACCGGCCGCGGATCAGCCCCGCCGATGCCGACGCGGTGCGCGCCGCGATTCCCGATGCGGAAGCGGTCAGCATGCAGTCGGGATGGCCGACGCCACAGGCGGATGTCGTCTGGCGTGACCGGACGCAAGCCGACGTGCTCATCTTCGGGGTGACCGCCGCCTACCAGGTCGTTCAGGACTATCGCTTCAGCGCGGGGCGCCCACTGAGCGATCTCGATGTGCGCGACAAGCGCGCCGTCGTGATCGTCGGCGCGGATATCGGTGACAAGCTGTTTGAAGGAGTCGACCCGGTCGGCAAGGACATCCGGATCAACGGCAACCAGTTCACCGTTGTCGGCGTGGTCGCGAAGAAAGGACGCGTGCTCGGTCAGTCGTTCGATGGTTTTGTCATGCTGCCGATCACGCAGTTCGAAGCGATGTACGGTCGCCGCGCGACGAACACGATCTCGGTGAAGATGCGCCAGGCGGTGGACGTCGCGCCGGCGATGCAGCGTGCTGAGGAAGCGATGCGCATCGCGCATCGGCTGCGTCCGGCCGAGGACAATAATTTCTCCGTCGAGACAGCCGACGCCCTGATTGCCTTCTGGAAGAAGCTGACGAGCGTGCTGTTCGCAGTGATTCCCGCCGTCGTCGCGATCGGTGTCGTCGTTGGGGGAATCGTCATCATGAACATCATGCTGATGGCGGTCACCGAGCGTACGCGCGAGATCGGCATCCGGAAGGCCGTCGGCGCCACCGCGCGCGACATCAAGCAGCAGTTCCTCGCCGAGTCAATCGCACTCGCCGCGACCGGCGGATTCATCGGCGTGCTCGCCGGCTGGATCTTCGCGTTAGGCATTGCCGCCGTATCGCCGCTGCCGGCCCGCGTCACGGCGTGGTCGATCTTCCTCGCGATCGGGCTCGGCGCCGGGGTTGGCGTGCTGTTCGGGGTGTACCCGGCATCGCGCGCGGCGAAGCTCGACCCGATCGCCGCGCTTCGCGCCGAATGACCAGCGCTGCCTGACGATGCGCCTCTTCGACCGCGTTGAACAGAACCTCAACATCGCGCTCGACACGCTCCGGGCGGGGAAAGTCCGCTCGGCGCTGACGATCCTCGGCGTGGTGATCGGGGTTGCAACCGTGATGGCGATGGCGGCGATCGTCTCCGGCATTCGCGAGCAGATCGTGCATACCCTGGAAATCGCCGGGCCGACGACGTTCTATGTTGTTCGATATTTTTCGAACACGCCGATCAATCCGGACCGCCTGCCGCGCGACGTTCGGATCCGGCCGGACCTCGTGCCAGAGGAAGCCGAGCGCGTCGCACGCCTGCCGGAGATCGGCTATGCGGCAATCTGGGCGCAGACCTTCGGCCGCGTCGAATACGCCGGATCGCGGACGCAGCAGATGACTTTCATGGCCGCCGACGACCGGTTCACCGAGATCCAGGGAGGCGAGCTCGCTACCGGCCGCTGGTTTACCAAGGCGGAGCTCAAGAGTGGGACGCCGGTCGCGGTGATCGACCAACAGGTGGTGGCGCGGCTCTTCGGCCGCGTCGATCCGCTCGACCGGACCGTCAGGCTCGCGGGGCGTCCCGCCCGGGTCATCGGCGTGTACGTCGCGCCTGATAACATCTTCGCTCCACAGGGACAGCAGATCGGCGCGATCGTCCCCTACCTGTTCGCCGATCATGCATTCCGGATCGACAAGGTCAACGGGTTGTTCATCGCTGTGAAACCGCGGTCGGGGATCACGGTCGGCGAGGCGCAGGATGCGGTGACGGTCGCGCTGCGCGAACTGCGCTCGCTCCGCCCCGGCCAGAAAAACAGCTTCGACATGATCACGCAGGACCAGATCCTCGAGGTGTTCAACAAGTTCACTGGCGTGTTCTTTCTCGTGATGATCGTGCTGTCCGGCGTCGGCTTGATGGTCGGGGGCATCGGCGTCATGGCGATCATGATGGTGTCAGTCACGAGCCGCACGCGCGAGATCGGAGTGCGTAAGGCACTCGGAGCGACGAACCAGGATATCCTGCTGCAATTTCTCGTCGAGGCGTCGACGCTGACGGGGTTGGGCGGAATCATCGGGATCCTCGTCGGGCTCGCGTTCGGCAAGATCGCGACACTTGCAATGAGCATCGAGGCGACGCCGCCACTCGGGTTGACGCTGATCGCGGTCGCGGTCTCGGTGGGCATCGGTGTTGTGTTCGGCCTGCTGCCGGCGATGCGCGCGGCGCGGCTCGATCCTATCGAGGCGCTGCGGTACGAGTAGTTTGAGGCCATGGAATCCCTGGACATTCTGGCGATCGGTGCGCACCGCGACGACATCGAGCTCACCTGCGGTGGTACGCTGATCAAGGCGGCAGCGAAGGGTCAGCGCACCGCGATCGTCGACCTGACGCAGGGCGAGATGGGAACGCGGGGGAGCGCCGCGCTCCGTGCCAAGGAGGCGAGTCTCGCCGCGGAGATTCTCGGAGTGGCCGCGCGCGAGAACGTCGGGCTGCCTGACGCGATGCTCGAGAACACGCCGGCGACGCGCACGCAGATCGCGACGATCATCCGCAAGTTTCGCCCGCGGGTCGTCATCGCGCCGGCACCACGCGGCCGGCACCCCGACCATCGCGTCGCCGCCGAGTTGATACGTGACGCGTGCTTCCTCGCCGGCCTTGCGAAGATCGATCCGGGCACGCCGCCGCATCGGCCGAAGAAAGTCATTCACTGCCTGACGTATCGCCAGGATTTCGAGAAGCCGACATTCGTCGTCGACATCAGCGCCGAGTTCGAGCGGAAAATGCAGGCGGTGCGCTGCTACGCATCGCAGTTCGACGGCGCGGTCCAGGCAGGCGAGGTGTATCCTACCGGCGAGCCGCTCTACGACGTGATCCGATACCATGCTTCGCACTACGGATCGCTGATTCGGACGCAGTATGGCGAACCGTTCTTCACCTACGAAACGATGCGCGTCGAGGATATCGCGTCGCTCGACGTTTCGACTTTCTGATGGAGCAGAATCACGGGGAGAGCCCGGTCAACTACTCGACCTACCTGAAGCTCACAGGCCTGCTCGGACTGCAGCGTCCGCGATCGGCGCCGGAGCATCCCGATGAGCTGCTGTTCATCGTCGTCCACCAGGCGAGTGAGCTCTGGTTCAAGGTCCTCCTCCACGAGCTCGACATCCTCATCGCGCGGATGGAGGGCGATGACACGTTAGGCGCGCTCGGCGCGACCAAGCGAGTGAACGCGCTGGTGCAGATCATCACCAATCAACTGTCGTCGCTGGAGACGTTGCCGCCGCAGCGGTTCGCCGAGTTTCGCGGCTACCTCGGCACGTCGAGCGGCTCGCAGAGCGAGCAGTTCCGCGCCATCGAGGCGAAGTCCGGGCTGCGCGACGCGCACTTCATGCAGGCGGTCGCCGAACACGGCCAGCCGCCGGAACCGGTGCGCGCTGCGCTCGAGAAGCCGACGCTGCAGGACACTTTCGAGCGGATGGTCGCGCGGGCCGGGACCACACTCGAGGACATCTACCGCAACCCTTCGCAGACGGCGCTGTTCATGGTTGCGGAAGCACTGATCGAATACGAGCAGGGATTCGCGATGTGGAGGTTCCTACACGTGCAGCTGGTGGAGCGCGTGATCGGACCGGCGACCGGGGGCACGGGCGGCACGCTCGGCGCGAAGTACCTGGCGCGGACCGTGTCGCAGCGCTTCTTCCCGAGCCTCTGGGCGGTGCGCGCGCAATTCTACGGCGCTGCAGCAACCCCGTGAAGCTGTACGACATCAGCGTCGTTACTGGGATGAAAACGCCGGAATGGCCAGGCGACACGCCATACAGCTGCGGCTGGACGGCGCGGATCGGCGATGGATCGAACGTCAACCTGACGGCAGTAACGTGCAGCCCGCACGTCGGGACGCATGCCGACGCGCCGCTCCACGTCCGCGATGGTGGCGCGGCCGCTGATGCGCTGCCACTCGACGCGTTCATCGGCCGCGTGCTCGTGATCGCCGTTGACCCGGGCCCAAGCGACCTCGGTCTCGACCTGCTCGATCGCGTGCCAAATGGCACCGTACGACTGCTGCTCCGTACCGGGGTAAGCATCACCGGCGGAACGTTCCCCGCCGACTGGCCAGCGCTGGCGACGGAGACCGCGGTTGCATTGACTCGACGTGGCGTGCGGCTCGTCGGCGTCGATGCGCCGAGCGTCGATCGCCGGGAGAGCAAGAATCTCGCAGTGCATCACGCGCTGTTCGATGGCGGCGGATTCGTCCTCGAGAATCTCGACCTGCGGGGAGTGGCGGATGGCCGGTACGAGCTGGCAGCGGCCCCGCTCAAGTGGGCCGGCGCGGATGCGGCGCCCGTTCGCG
>JBKJQR010000287.1:0-20901 GCA_046593895.1 Gemmatimonadaceae bacterium
CGGATCGTGATGGTCCTGCTCGAGAAGGACCCGGCGAATCGCCTGTCCAGCGCAGGCGCGCTGGTTGCCGCGCTCGATGGAGCGCCTGTCGCCGCACCGCCTCGCACCGAATCGGTGCCCGGTAGCGCGCTCGGCTCGGCGTCACAGCTCCCGCCACCACCACCGCTCCCGGTTCCACTCAGCGGTCCGGTCAACGAACCGAGTCAGGAGACGCTCGCCCGCTGGTACGCCCCCGAGATCGTGCGCTTCCGTGGCAAGGTCCGGAAGTGGGCCTACACCTCGGCTGGCTTCTTCGTGATGTCGTTGTTCATCAGTCGATTTCCCTGGCTGACGATCTCCGGCTTCTGGGGGATGGGGCTCGCCTGGAACTTCACCTCGCTGATGGGACGCGGCCACAGTTGGCGCGACGTGCTGCATCAGCCTAACGATCGCGAATTCGTCGACCTGCTCGGCGACTGGGTCGAATCGACGCAGTCGATCTTCGACGGCGAGAAGCGCATGGCACGGCGGCTCGCCCGGAACGATGCGCGCACCGCGCGGCGGAACCTCCCCCGCGGACGCCCCGCCCTCCCGCCGCCGTCGCCGTTGCCGCGCGGCAATCCGTTCAGCCCACTGCCTAACGGCCACGCCGACCAGCCACCTCCGCTCCCCGGGTCACGCGAGGCGGTCTTCGCGCAGGCACAGATCGACCGCGACGAGATCAAGCGCCTGATCGAATCGATGTCCGGCAACGATCGGCAGCTCGTCGGCAACGTGATTCCCTCGGCCGATGCGCTGTTCGAGCGGGTGCGGACGCTCTCCATGTCGCTCGCGGACGTCGAGCGCAACATGCCGAAGGGACAGCTCGAATCCGTCGTCAGCGAGATCTCGCGGCTCGAGGGCGAGGCAAATCCCCTCGATCGCGTGCGCAGCGAAGAGCGCGTGCGCCGGCTGGCCGCGCTCCGCCGGCAGCGGCGCGCCCTGAGCGATCTCGCCGCGCGCCGCGACCAGATGGCTTCGCGCATCGAGAGCTGCGCGCTCGCGCTGCAGAGCATGCGCTTCGACGTGCTGCGCCTCCGCGCCGGCGCGCAGTCGCACGCCCAGGTCACCTCGCTTGCCCTCGAAGCGCTCAACCTCGCTCGCGAGGTGGACTACGCCGTCGCCGCGGGCGACGACGTCGCCCGGCTCACCGACACGGCTCGACCGACCGCCGGGGGCTGAGGTGGCCGCCGCCGGGGCGCGCGACCTCGCGTCGCTCGTCGGTGCCGAGACACTGGCCGGCCGCTGGGGCGACGCCGTTAGGCAGGCGCAGGCCGATCGCGACGCGATCGCCGCCGCCCGCGGCCAGCGCGACCCGCGCACCACCCTCGACGTTCCGGACCTCCTTCCGACCGCCGAGGAACTGGTCGACGGGGTGGTCTCCCTCGCGCCGACCCTGCACGCGCTCGACGCCGCGCTGACGCCGGCAGCGCTGCAACTCCTCGACGAGCGGATTGCCCGCGCCACCGGCGATGCCGCCAATGAAGCGAGCGCCCGCAGTCTGGCGATGCTCGAGCACCAGCGCGCGACGCTCCGTGAGATCGAAACGCGGCGCGACCAGCTCGCCCGCAAGATGGAAAACGCCCTCCTCGCCCTCGCCCGCCTCCGCTACGAAGCCAAGCGGCTGCGCGGACGCTGACCCCTCCCCCGGATTCATGTTCGCACTGCATCGCTCGGCCGTTCGCCACTCGCCGCTGGTCGCACTGCTCCTCGCCGCCGCGTCGCCACCGGCCCTCGCCCAGCACGCCAGGCCCCTCCCGTCGCCCGCGTCGGTGATCGGCTTTGCGCCCGGGGCCGACCGCCGGCTCCCCGCTTGGCGCGATGTCGTCGCCTGGTTTACCGCGCTCGACGCCGCCAGCCCGCGGGTCTCCGTCCGAACGTTAGGCCTGACGACGCTCGGCCGTCCCTTCATCGCCGCCTTCATCGGTGATTCCGCGGTCATCGCCAACCTCCCGCGTTACCGCGAGATCCAGCGCCGGCTCGCCGACGCGCGACTCCGCTCGCCCGGCGAGAGCCAGCGGCTGGTCGTCGGGGGCAAAGTCGTTGTCCTGATCACCTCGAGCATCCACTCGACCGAGGTCGGTGGCATTCTCACGCCACTCGTCCTCGCCGAGCGGCTCGCCAGCGGCGAAGACGCCGAGTCGAAGCGGATCCGCGGCGCGGCACTGGTCATTCTCGTTCCGTCGCTCAATCCCGACGGCGTCGACATCGTCGCTGACTGGTATCGCGCAACGTCAGGCACCCCCGCCGAAGGCACCACGCCCCCCTGGCTCTACCACAAGTACACCGGCCACGACAACAATCGCGATTGGTACTTCTTCTCGCAGGTCGAGACGCGTTTGACCGTGGACTCGCTTCACAACGTGTGGCACCCCGCAGTCGTCAACGACATCCATCAGCAGGGCTCGAACGCGGCGCGGATCTTCATCCCGCCCTACATGGATCCCGTCGAGCCGAACGTCGACCCGATCATCACGGCCGGAGTCAACGCGTTAGGCACGGCGATGGCCTGGCGGATGACGGCCGACGGTTTCACCGGCGTCTCGATCAACTCGACCTACGACGCGTGGACCCCGGCGCGCGCCTCCCAGCACTACCACGGCGGCGTTCGCATCCTCACCGAGACCGCCAGCGCACGCCTGGCCACGCCGATCGACATTCCCTTCGACTCGCTCCGCCCGGGACGCGGCTATGACTCGCGCACTGCGAGCTGGAGCTTTGTCGCCCCATGGCGCGGCGGGCATTGGGGAATCGGCGACATCGTGCGCTACCAGACGGCGGCGACGTGGGCGATGCTCGAATCGGTCGCCAGTGACCGCGCGTCATGGCTCTCCAGCTTCGCGACGCTCGGCGACCGCGCCGTCGCCGGTCGCAAGGCACCCGGTCGGACCGACTGGCCGACCGCGTTCGTCATCCCCGCCGCGCAGCGAGACACCGTCGCACTCGCGGTGCTCCTCCGCACCATGCAGCGCGGGCAGGTCGAGATCCATCGCGCGACAGCGCCCGCGTCAGGCAGCGATCCCGACGTGCCGGCCGGTAGCTACGTGATCCCGCTCGCACAGCCATATGGCTCGTTCGCCAAGGCGCTGCTCGAGCCGCAGCACTACCCCGATCTCCGCGAGTATCCCGGTGGCCCGCCAAAGCGCCCGTACGATGTCACCGCACACACGCTTCCCCTCCTGCTCGGCGTGACCGTGAGCGCCGTTAGGGAGGACGCGCCGATCGCCCTCGGCCCCGTGCTCGCGCCGATCGCCGCGCCGGCGATGACTGCCGCCGGACTGAGCGACCACACCACGCGCCGCATCGCGATCTACCAGAGCTGGTCGCCGACGATGGATGAGGGCTGGACTCGCTGGGTCTTCGATCGATATCGCATTCCATTCACCACCATCACTGACCGCGACGTCCGCGCCGGTGACCTGCAGGCGCGCTTCGACGCGATTCTCCTCCCCGATCAATCGGCCCGCGAGCTGTCGCGCGGATTGACCGGCAGCTACCCCGACTCGCTCAAGGGCGGACTCGGCGACGCCGGTGCCCGTGCGCTCGCCGCATTCGTCGACGCCGGCGGCACCGTTGTCGCCCTCAACCAGGCGAGCGACTACGCGATCAGCGCGCTCGAGCTCCCCGTCCGCAATGTGCTCGCCAATGTCGCCGACCGGGACTTCTACGCCCCGGGTTCGATTCTCGCCGCCACGCTGCAGCCGGGGAGCGCGCTGTCAGCCGGGGTGCCGTCACCCGCCGCACTCTGGTTCGAGGAGGGACCAGCCTTCAGCATCAGCGACAGCTCCCGCGCCACTGCGATCGCGACGTACGCCAGCGGCAACCCGCTCCTCTCCGGGTGGCTCCTCGGCAGCGAGCGACTCGCCGGCGCCGCGGCGCTGGTCGATGCTCGCCGCGGGCGCGGGCATGTCGTTCTGTTCGGCTTCCGCCCGCAATACCGCGGACAGAGCATGGCGACGTTTCCGCTCCTCTGGAACGCGCTGCTCGGCCGCTTCGACCGTTAGGCGCTTCCACCCGGCGCCGCGACCGCGTCGCTGAGCGGCGGGCCCCGGGTCCGGCGACTAAACTTCGTCGATGCTCCGGCCCCACCCGCCCCACCGCGTTACCCTCGCGGCCCTGCTCGTCGCCGTCGGCGCTTGCGCGACCCGCGACTCACGGTCGCCAAGCGGCGACAGCGCACGCGACGCCGCTCGATCCGTCGCCAGCCACGCCGCACCGCCTGCGCCGGTGCCCCTCGTTCCGCGCCCGAAGGTGGTGCGCGGACTCTACGTCAATCGCTGGGCTGCGCTCGGCGACCGGATGTGGCAATTGATCGACGTCGCGAAGACCACGGAGGTGAACGCGCTCGTCATCGACGTGAAGGATGACCGTGGCCTCGTGCTCTATCGGTCGCGGGTTCCACTCGCCCACGAAATCGGCGCCGATACCGTGATGCCCATGCGGGCAACGCGCATTCGCGCAATCCTCGACACGATGCGTGCGCACGGCATCTACCCGATCGCCCGAATCGTCGTCGTCAAGGATCCGCTGCTCGCCTCGAGGAAGCTCGAGTGGTCGATCAAGCGGCGCGCGGATACTGCCAGCTCGTGGCTCGACAAGAACGGCCATCCCTGGCTCGACGCTGGGCAGCCCGGTGTCTGGAGCTACGCCGCCGATCTCGCGGACGAAGCGGTCGCGCTCGGCTTCAGCGAAGTCCAGTTCGACTATGTCCGCTTCCCCGACGAGAAAACCCTGGTCGCCGAGGCGATTTTCCCGCTCGCCCGCGGCAGAGTCCGTGCCCAGGTCATCCACGACCAGCTCGGCGCGCTGCGTAAACGGGTCGCTGCTGCCGGGGTGCCGATGACGATCGACGTCTTCGGACTGACGACGTCGGACACGACCGACATGGGGATCGGCCAGCGCTGGGAGATGTTCATCGACCAGGCCGACGCCGTACTCCCGATGACCTACCCGTCGCACTATGCGCCCGGAAGTTATGGCATCGCCGTGCCTAACGCGCGACCGTACGACGTTCTCTCGCACGCCCTGCGCGATGCCCGCCGCCGCAGTGCCGGCATCGCGGGCGCGGCGCGGATCGTCCCCTGGTATCAGGACTTCACCCTCGGCGCCCCGCGGTACGGTGTCGAGCAGGTGCGCGCACAGATCCGCGCCGGCTACGACGCCGGGTATGACGAATGGCTGTTATGGAACCCGGGATCGCGCTACACGATCGCGGCGCTCAAGCGCGACGGGGACTCATCACCACGCGATTCCGTCCGGCCCGCCGCGCACGACAGCGCGGCGACCGGCGGATCGCGGTAAAGCGCTACCGCTTCTTCCGATTCGATTCCGCGACGATCCAGTCGGTCGCCATCTGGACTTCGCGGAACAGCCGGACGTTCTGCTGGGTGATCGGAATGGCCGACTGCTCGAGCCGGTTGCCGTTCACTACCGAGCTGACCTGACCAGCACCGGGCGGCAGCACGTAGCCGTTCACCCGGAGGTGCGTTCCCTTGAAGAACCGCACGTCCGTCGCCTGTACCACGAGGAACCACCGCTGCGGATTCGGCTTCGCGGTCGACGCCTCGCGCAGGTACTCGGGCACGGCTTTCGGCGACGTCACCAGCACGTCGCTGCCCGCACCGGTGACGGTGAAGCCGTGATGCACCAGCTGGGTGCGCGCGACTTGGAGCGTCTGGGCTCGGTCCGTACTCACCGTCGTCGTGACTGCGTCGCCATGTGACGTTCCGCGGATCTTTGCGCATCCGCCGAGAACCGCGAGCGCAATCAGGGCCGTGACTTTGAACATTCTCATCGTTTGTCTCCAAAACGCCCGGCGGCACGCGCCGTTGTCGGGCTTGCTATGCACGCGTCGGGCCAACCGACTTGAAGGCCCGGAACGCCACTTCGGCGGGTCCGTTCCACCGGACCACCCGCCACCTCCCGGTCAAACTATGCGACTCGGCTCCGATGTCCACCGAAACCGCGCTGCGGTTCGGCGGGCGCCGCTTATTCCAGTTCCTCGAGCCTCCCCTCCAGTTCGCCCGCGAGCCCTCCATGTCCATGGCGCCGCGCCGCAGCGATGCCATTCTCCAGCGCCGACCGCGCCTCCGCCGGTTGGCCGAGGGCGAGGCGGCATTCGGCGAGCCGCTGCCACCCGTTGCCCTCGTCGTCGTAGCGGGCGAGGTACGCGCTGAGCTGCTCAGCCGCTTCTTCGTGCAGCCCTGCCTTCATCGCTTCGTTGGCCAGGCCGAACCGGGCAAGCACATTGTCCGGATTCTTCGCGACCATTGCGCGAAACGTGTCGAGCTTGACGTTCGGGGTTGATGAATTAGGCATCCGTTAACGGACGAGCAGGGTAGTGATCGCCGCCGCAACGCGCTCGGGCGATTCCTCAGGGAGAAAATGCCTGGCGTCCGGTACAATGTCGAGCGTTGCGCCGGGAATGGCAGCGCGCAGTCGCTCGCCGATGACCGTCGACAGGAATGGATCATGTGCCCCGCAGAGAATCGACGTCCGCGCGACCACGTTGGCCAGGCGAGGAGCCAGCGCCATCGTGTCGCGCGAGTCCAGTGCTTCCATGTTCGCCACGAACGCATCGCGCCCGTCAACGCTCGCAAAAGGCCGGACATACTGTTCGACTGAATGCAGCCCGCGCGCGCGATCGGTGTAGCCACGCAGCAAGTCGGTTCGCAGCACCGTCAGCATCCAGAGCGGTGGCAGGTAACGGGTCAATGGGAGCGTCGCCCGCGCCAGCTTCACGTCGCGGGCCGGCCAGCAATCGAATCCGACGCTGTTCACGAGACATAGCCTCGACACCCGCGTCGGCGCATGTACGGCGAGCCATTGGGCGACTCCGCCTCCAACGTCATGCCCGACGATGCACGCGTAGTTGATGCCAAGCGCATCGAGGAGCGCGATTGTTCGCCCTCCATGACCCGGAATCGATACGTCGTGTCCCGTCGGCCGGTCGCTCCGGCCATAGCCGAGCAGGTCGACAACGATGAGCCGTCGCCCACCGGCCAGGAGAGGAACCACCCCGGCCCACAGGTGCGACGAGGTCGGAAATCCATGGAGGAACACAACCGGCTCGCCGCTTCCCGGCGTTCCAGCCGCGTAGCAGTAGACCCGTGCCCCGCCAAGATCGATGAATTCGCCGCGCATATGGCGCCAAGATGCTCGCCAGTACCGGGTTAGAGAAGCCCCGTTAGGCGCGTTTCCCGGCGATCCTGTGACATTCTCCCTCTGGCGTTCGCCGGAATATTATGTATCGTTACGAGGCTGTTGCCCGAGGTGCCGAAGAAGTTGGATCGACGTCCGCATCACGTTGTCCTACAACAGGTTAAAGCGAGCGCCCGATAGTGACCGTTCCCACGCAGCCGCTCAGTCAGGCGTCCCTCAACCCGATTTCGAGCGCTGGGCCCGCGCCCTCATTGACCCCGCCCGAGCCGGTGATTTTCCCGGTGACCTGGCTACTCGAGAACGCGGCCGCTCCGATCAAGTGTCGAGCAGTCACCGACGTTGTCAAGCTCGCGGGACCGGCGCACGACGCGGTCTCGCAGCTTCCCTATACCTACCCACCGGCGCTCCTGCTCGCGCTCGCGCAGAGCGTGGACGGAACATGGAATCGCTGCATGCTCGGCATTCCCTCGGCGCGGTCCGAGAATTTCGAGGGTGTCGGAGCGATTCACGCCTTCCGCCGACTCCTTGAGTACGGCTGGGATCGCGAGTCGCCACCGCTCGCGCACGCGCGCCGCGTGCTCTTCCGGTTGCTGGCTGAAGACGAAGACCCGGCGTATCTCTACGAGCTCGCGGGGAAGGGGACACCCGACCACGACACCATCGTTCGCGGAAGGATCCTGCTCCGCGAAGCGGCGGCGTCCGTACTCGCCCAGGCTGGATACGAGAGCGACCCGCGACTCCGCGGCGCCGCCCGCCGGATCATGGAACGCGTCGGCAATTTCCTCCGCTCGCCGCTCGCCGAGAAACCGTTCATCCGCGTCGCGAATCAGCACGCGCTCGCGGCCGAGGCGACGCCACCGTCGTACTACACGCTCCAGATGCTGGCGTACATGCCGCTCTTCCGGAGCGAGAACTACGCGCTGCTCGAACTGCTCTACGATTACCTCACCCAGCCGCTGCCGCGAAGCGAACTCGTTCAGGTCGTTGGCAAGAAGATCGTTCCCACTCCGCACCTCGTGCTCGGCGACATGCTGCCGCATCGCAACGCTGCCGACGCCGACGTCCCATTCGCACTCGTCTGGCTCGAGCTGATGGCGCGACTTGGATATCTCCGCCGGAACGACAACTGGAACAAGCTGTTCGAGCGCTTCCTCGACGATCGCGACAACGGAGGCGTGTGGCATCCCCACAAGGGAATGGCAGCCGTGCGCAGCACCAATCCCTTCGTCTGGGCATCGTATCCACTCGAGTCGGGGAGCGCCGGCGAGGACCGCTGGGCCGACGCGACATTCCGCCTCGGGCTGATCGCACGCCTGTCCGGCCGGCCGATCGAGCCCGTCTGAGCCCCGGTCGGCTCCCGCCGGCGCGGATGTACCCGGCGGGCGAAGCGGAAGTCAGCTCCCGCCATATCTCCCTCCCCGACGGCGAACGGATCCACGTCGCCGAGAGCGGCCCGCGTGACGGCGTGCCGGTGCTGCTCTGTCATGGCTGGGGCGCGTGCGTGTATGGCTGGGCGGGGACGTTGCCCGTGCTCGCCGGCGCCGGCTACCGCGCGATCGCCGTCGACCTCCGCGGTCACGGACGCAGCGATGGCGGAGATCCCGCTTCCGCCTACACCACGCCGGCGATGACGGCGCAGCTGGCCGCCATCATCGACACGTTAGGCATCGACCGGCCGGTGATCGTCGGGCACTCGATGAGCGGTCGCCTTGCGCTTCAGCATGCGCTCGACCGCCCCGGGAAAGTGCGCGGACTGGCGTTGCTCGCGCCGATCGGCGTCGGGTCGGTGCGGCCGAGCGTCAAGCACCTCGGACTCCCACTGCTCGCGCTCGGCGCCTGGCTCGGACCGCTCGCCGTCAGGCGCTGGATGATTGCGCTGGTCATCAGCGCCGCGACCGGACGGCTGCGGCGGCCGCCGCCGCGCGACATCGACGAATACTGGTCAGCGACGCAGTGGGGGAAGTACTGCCGGGCGACCCACGCCCTGCTCCGCGATTTCGACTGGCGCGCGTTAGGCGCGACGGTCATTGCCTCGCTCCCCGTCCCGACGGTCATCGTGCTCGGCGAGCTCGATCCGCTGGTGTGCATCGAGCAGCGAGACACCCTTGCCCAGCGCGTCGCGCCGCAGCGGGTGGTGATGATCGAGGGCGCCGGCCATATCGTCACCGATGAAGCGACGCCGCAGGTGAATGCCGAGCTGCTCGCCCTGCTCAGATTGGTCGCATCTCGCGACTAATGGCTCATCGCCGGTAGCGACCGTCTCGGCGACCGGGTAGATTTGAGGATTGCAAAGCGGGCGCGGCGATCGGCAGGCGCGGCGCAAAGCCAGACCAGTTGGAGAGACATGGAGCAGAGCACCATCGGGCAATCGCCCGAGACCGGCGTGGACGAGCCACGCCTCGAGCAGGCCACCACCTTCGAGGCCCTCGGCCTCCTCCCCGAAGTGCTCGACGCGGTCCGCCGCGCCGGATACGAAACGCCGACACCGATTCAGGTCGAAGCCATCCCTGTCGTCCTCAAGGGGCGCGACATGATGGGCCTCGCCCAGACGGGGACGGGCAAGACTGCGGCGTTCACGCTGCCGATCATCAACCGGTTGATTCACGGTCCGCATCGCACGCGCGCGCTGGTGCTCACGCCGACGCGCGAGCTGGCGATTCAGGTCGAAGAGAGCGTACGAAAGTACGCCAACGATTCCGGACTCGATGTCATCGCGGTGTTCGGCGGCGTCCCACTCGAGCCACAGCAGAAGAAGCTGCGCGACGGCGTCGACATCGTCGTCGCGACACCGGGCCGGCTGATCGACCACCTCGACCGGCAGAACGTGGTGCTCGACGACCTCGAGATCCTCGTCCTTGACGAAGCCGACCGCATGCTCGACATGGGCTTCGCGCCGCAGATCAACCGGATCGTCGAGCAGATTCCGGTCTATCGACAGACGCTGCTCTTCAGCGCGACCATGCCGCCCGAGGTCGAGGCGTTGGCGCGCAAATACCTGCGCCGTCCGAAGGTCGTGCAGATCGGTCGGCGCTCGAGCGCGGCGAACACGGTGACGCACGCCGTCTATCCTGTCCCCCGCGAGAAGAAGAGCGAATTACTCGTCGAGCTGCTCAAGGACACGAAGACCGAGACGGTGCTCGTCTTCACCCGCACCAAGCATGGCGCGGACAAGGTTGTCCACGCGCTGGAGAAGGCCGGAGTGAAGGCGACGGCGATGCACGCCGACAAGACACAGGCGCAACGGATCAAGGCGCTCGAGCAGTTCCGCAGCGGCGAGATGAACGTCCTCGTCGCCACCGACATCGCCCAGCGCGGGCTCGACATCTCCGGCATTACGCACGTCATCAACTACGACGTACCGCAGCAGCCCGAGGACTACATCCATCGGATCGGGCGCACTGGCCGCGCCGCGGCGACGGGCGACGCGTTCACCTTCATGTCGCCTGACGAGATCGGGATGGTGCGGTCGATAGAGCACACGATCGGCTCGCCGATACCGCGCATCTCGGTGCCAGGCTACGATTTCGGGACGGTCGCGGCGGACTGAATATCCCGTCGTAACGAGCGCGGCGCCCTGTTCAGGGGTGCCGCGCTTTCCATTTCATGGATTCAGCAGCGCCGGGTGGTGGTCATCGGCCACCCGAGGAATCGCGATGCTCGCGCGCTTCCCGCTGGTGGTCAGGACGACGATGCGCCCCATTCCGCCTAACGGGTCGAGGACGGCGAGGCAGGCGGTCCGTCCGCAGGCCGGTTCGCCGATGCCGAGACTGTCCGACGCGAAGAGTGTGGCGTCGCCGCCGGACACCGGAACGGACCGCAACAGCGGCGGTCCACCGAGCGCCATGTAGATCACCGCCGCGCCGTTAGGCAGCCACGCCGGCGTGTATGCGCCGCGCGTCTCGTGGCTGAGCTGCGTCGCGACACCGCCCGCCGTTGCGACGACGTAGACCTGTGACCCCCCAGTCCGCGTCGACGTGAAGGCGATCCGATCACCGGTCGGGCTCCAGCGCGGCGATCCCTCCGGGACGTAGTCGGGTGATCCGGTGTCGAGCGCGCGCTGATTCGCCCCATTGGCGTCCATCACCCAGAGGCGTGGCGTCCCGCTTCGCCTACTTCCGAAAGCGATCATCGTGCCCGCGGGGTTGAGCGCCGGATCCGCGTCTGTCGAGGAGTCCGCCGTGAGCTTGGTCTGCGCGCCGAGCGTCAGGTCGGCGTTCAACGGAGCGGCATAGATCTCTGCGTAGCCGTCGCGCAGCGATGTGAACACCAACTTGTTCCCGGCGCTCTGTGGGTCGCGATCGTTCGAGCCCGGCGCGGACAGCAGGGTGACTGCGCCGTCACGCCATCGATACAGTGCCGATTGCCCCGGCGTGTTCACCGCGAAAACGAACTGCCCAAGCTTGAACGGCAATGGCGCCGTCGTTGAGCCGCACGACGCAATACCGGTCGTCGCCAGCGCGGCCACCGCGACCGCCGCCATCCTGCCGGCGAAACGGCGCGCCAAGTCGAGTCCGAGTCGCGCCAGTGTGCGCGGCGAACCCTCGGCGATCGCGCCCGCGTAGCGGAACCAACGCTCGGCGATCAGTGGCGACCGCGGGATTGCGCCGAGCATCGACCGGGTCCGGCCGACGCGCCTGACGGTGCGCCAGGCGGCTTCGTCGGCGTCGCCGGTCGGCGACGTGAGCCCCCGCGCGGCTCCGAGCAGGGTCGCCATCGCCCTGTGGCAATCGCTGGCCGCTATGTAGTGAGTAACCGCGTCCGTGTCGACCTCCCGCCCGAGCAGCGCGGCGACATCGAGGACATCGCGCAGACGAAAGCGCCCTGTCCAGTTCACTCGCACCGCGTGCTCGAGCGTATGCAGCACGATATTCGTCGCCGACGGCAGCTCGATCGGATGTCCGGCCACGTCAATGCGTCGCGCCGTGGCCCAGATGGCGCTGTCGAGCGGCAACGGTGTCGGCGTCAGCCGAGTATGGAGCTCGATGCCTAACGATCGGCTGCGGGTGAGCCCGGCCAGGTGGTGCGGATAAGGGCGGTCATCGCTCGCGTAGCCGAGCTCTCGCTGGAGCGCATTGTGCAGCGCGAGCGCGTCGGTCGGGGCGACGAGCAGGTCGATGTCGCTGATCGAGCGCATTGCCGGAAGTTCGCCGCCGAGCAGGCGCGCGGCACCCTTGAGCGCCATCACGCGCACTCCGGATGCCGCAGCAAGACTCGCGACGGCGGGCAGTTGTGCGTGAACGAGCAGCGCGCGCTGCAGTGCCGTGCTGGTCGCGTCGGCAAGCAGGCGACGGAGTGCGGCGGGAGCGTCGGCTTGATGTCCGCTCCTCTGCAGCGCGTGATTGAATTGCACGGCGCAGCCGTCGAGGCCGAGGATCCGCTCCCACCGTGCCACCGGAACGGCGAACGCGCGGGCTCGCTGCGCATCGGTCGTTGCCTGGTCGCGGAGCATCGCGACAACCAGGGCCAGCACGTCGCGGCTATTCGCCATGCACCAGCAGCGGCAGGTAGCGCGCTACCCGGTCAACGGGCTCAGCGAGCGGAATCCCGCTGAGCGTGATCCAGGCGTGCGCCACGAAACTGGTCGCGTCGCCGGCAACTCCGACCGAGAGGTGCGGATCGTAGCCATGCTGTCGCAGCAACACGTAGAGGACGAGCGACCGCGTCAGGCAGGTGCTCGCCCACGGACCGCGGCCATGGCGCAGCCACCGGCGAACGCGGGCTGCGAGACCGTTAGGCGTGGCGCGTCCCGTGCCAACGACCGGCCAGCGATCACAGGCGGCGAGCACCGCCGGCAGTGGCAGGACCGCGAGCAGTAACGGGACCAGTACGATGGCGACCAGCGCGGCCGCGCGGTCGATCCAGCGACTCACGCCCCGTCGACCGTTATGAGGGTCTTCGCTTCGAGGGCCTCGACCAGCGCGTCCACCTCGCGTCGCGCCTCATCGACGGTCACGTCGTAGCTGGCGCTCAGTAGCGCCGGAATCTCCTCGATCGTGGTGCTTTCCTCGATCAATCGCCAGATCGCCGCTCCCGTCTCGTTCAGCGAGTAATAGCGCTTCGTCCCCATGTGGAGGACCACTGCGCCATCATCGACATTGGCGCAGGCGACTTCCGCCGGGATGACGAAGCGCGTCACGACAATGCCCCGAGCAGCACGGCGGCCACTGAATGCAGTTCGGCGGCCGTGTGCCGGAGCCGGAACACCGGCAGCGTAGCGGCGTGGCGGAGCAGGTCGAGGTGCGGGCGCGCGTACGCGTCATCGAGAATGACCCACGGCGACTGGCGTACGAGCGCGGCGAGCGCCGATACCGGTCCGGCCGACGCCATGGAGAAAGTTGCGCCCCGCTCGACCAGCACAAGCGCGATCACGCCCGCCGAGTGCGCGGCGCGCATCGGCAACGAGATCCGCCGGCGCGGGTCGCCGGCGATCGGATGTTGCGCGTTGCCGGCGAGCTCGGGAAAGCTGCTCTCCAGCTGCCGGCTGACGCGCAGTGGTTCGCGCCAGGAATGAGCCTTGATCCCCTCGCCGTCGCGCTCGATCAGCACGCCGTCGTCGCCCAGTACCGTCCACCCTCTGCGGGCGAGTGCGTAGGCGAGTGTCGATTTGCCGCTTCCGCTGTCGCCAGCCAGCAGCCACGCCCGGCCCGCTGGATCGACGACGCCAGCCGCGTGCACCAGATACCGGCCGCGCTGTCGCAAGCGGACGATCGCGCCGACGCGCGCCAATTCCTGCCTAACGTGCAACGATGCACTCTCGTAGCCCTCACCGCGGACTAGTCGCCCGCCTTCGACCCACAGGCTCGCGTCGGCGTGCCGATGCGTCAGGCAGGTACGCGCTTCATGGTCGCTCGCATCGACGTCGCCCCACTGCCAAATGATTTGGGCGGTAGTCACGCGGGCTGCATCGCGAGTTGCGTCCACGGATGGTCCGGGAAGTCGGCGAGAAATTCGGTCTGCCCGTTCCGACGCGCGCAGCTCAGGCAGGGGTATGCGTCCAGCGCGTCCTGCTGGCCGATCTGGTGCAGCCGGACAGTCTCGGCGGCGAACGCGGTGTAGGTGGCGGTGCCCCGTGCGAACACCGCGCGCAGCGGCTCGGCAGTCAGGTCGCCGACGATGGCCTCCTCGCCGCTGCCGTAGCGCGAGAGCTGGCAGCAGAAGGGTGCGCGGCCCTTGGCATCGATGTAGAGATGCCGTTGCGCCATCGTATCGCATGCGCGCCGAGGCTGTGCTTCTGCGGTTCCGTAGTCCAATCCGATCACCGCGGCGCTCCGCGCCGCCAGTGCACGGACCTCGTCGGCGACGACATCCCATTCCCACGGAGCGAGGTCGCTTTCGTCGAGCGCGCTTTCCGGAGTCGGCTGCGGCAGAATGAAATGGAACTCGGCCGTGCCTAACGCGTTGGCGAGGGCGACCGCCTCGGCCAGCTCGCTTCGGCTGTCGCGCGTGACCACCATCGACATCTCGGTGCGGATCCCTCGGCTGAGCAGCGTTGCCGCGGCGAGCAGCGCCCGACGGAAACTCCCGCGCCCTCGCTGGCGGTCATGTGTTGCCTCGGTCGCCCCGCTCAGGCTGATGCGAACGAAGGTCGGCGGGTGGCGGAGGAGCAGCGGAACATGCCGCGGAATCAGCCAGCCGTTGGTGACGAACCGATAGGCGATTCCGCGTACCCGCAGTTCCTCCACTGACGTGGCGAACATCTCCGCGGACAGCGGCTCGCCACCGGTGAAGACGACAGCGACCGGATCGAATTCGGTGATCGCCTGGTCGAGGATGCTCCGGAACAGCGCGATGTCGAGATGCTCGACGTCCGCCTGGTGCGACCCACGGATGCAATGCGTGCAGTGCAGGTTGCAGAGATTCGACAGCTCGAAGGCGAGCGTGAGCGGGCGCACTCCTGCTAGGGCAACGGAGCGCCGATCTCGTACACGACGTAGTCGAAGACAGCAACGCCATTATCAGGTCCGGCCACCCCGAACTGTAGCAGCGGCGCGACGCCCGAATAAGGTGTTGCGGCGAACCCCGTGTACGCCAGCTTCCCGCCACGCGAATTGTCGATGAAGAATACGGCGCTGTCGGCGGCGTACTTGCGCAACTGATACGTGCGCGAAGCAGTCGTTGTATTAGTCGTCACGGGCGTGCCGAGAAAGGCGTTGCTAGGGTCGACAAACCCGACTTGGGCACCGTTTACGCCCAAGGCGACGAACTTGGCGTTGTCATCGATCACCAGCCTTGCAGTGGCGACCTTATTCATCTGGCCTGTGTACTTGATGCCCCCTTCCATGTACGCGCTCGTCGTTGCAGCCAAGGAGTCGCGGCGGTAGTAGCTGATTTCCGCGCCGGGTCCTGGGTTTACGGTAATCACGCCAGCGGCAGCGGCAGACGTGCCATTACCGGTCTTCCGCAGCCTCCATTTCGGCTCGCTCTGCGTGTCGGGCAGCGAATCCCCCTCGTAGTCCACCTTCCAGCGCGTCTCGTTAGGCGCGACCCACGGGGCACTCACCAGCACGTCGAAGGTGAATCTCGTGACCTGCGTATCCGCCTCGAACACCCAACTCTTGCGGACAAGCGTCGTGTCGCGGATCCCGTTGACCGCGTCGAGGCGGTCGGACCAGTACCAATATGATTGTGATGGCCCCGCGAACGGCAACTGTCCGTGGGCGTTCTTCACCGTGACTGAGCACGCCGGACTGCACGCACTCGATGTGCCGCCAACCACAGGGGCGGTGCTGACGAAGACGAAAATCCCCATTGTGTCGGGCGGGGACAAAAATGCTTGCTCGTCACCGATCGCGTACGAAAGGAGGTTCCGCACGCCGACATTGGCGCTGTAAGTCTTCTTCCCGAGGTTCGGCGCGCTGATCACAACCGCCGAGTTGTAGATGCGGACCGTCGTTCCCTGGTTTCCATAAACCGCAGCATTGACGCCAGACGTGGGCGCCGAGCCAACGGGACCTGTGAGCGGGTCGAACGTCAACGTTCCCGCCGCGACATCCACCGTCCCTCTGAGGTGCGCCAATGCGGTGAGCGGATGATTCGCCGGTACGAGTGCCGCGCTCGAGGACCCCGTGTCGCCGCACGCGATCACCAGGCAACCAGCGCTGAGTGCCGCGATCGTGCTGATGGTGCGCATCATGGGCAGAATCCTTGGCTGCATGGAATGGATGCCCGCTGCGGCCCGCCACTGGCGGAGTCGATCCCGAAGTCCTGCGGGTACTGAACCTGCGTCAACGCCGTGAGTGACGCGTGTGACGTCAGTGTCGGTGCGACCCACGGCTTGCGCGGCGCTTCCGGCTTAAGCGTCGATTCGTCGTGCGGCATAAGTTCCTTGTAGATCGAGCTGCACAACAATACCACAGCGGCGCGCGTCCGAGTAGACGCGCGCCGAACAGTTGCGCCAGCGGATTAAGACGATTTTAGCCCCCCGGTGGTAACCGGCGGATGAACACTGAACGGCGGTGGTGGTCGGCGGTCGAACCACCATCGCTCCAATACGGCGAAAGCGTCGCAATTGTTGGGAAATACCGTGTCGAACGCAGAACGCGGCGTGAGCTTCGATAGGTTTCCGACCGCGCGCCAGGCGTCGCCTGCCAGCGTCCCGGCGCTCGGCGTGAGTCACGGCGTCGCCTGTCCAATCTGATAAGCCCGACTTCCATCGTCGCGCGCAGAAGCACTGCTTTTGATGGCGGTACGCGTCGGACTCAGGGAACCACCAGCATCACCCTCGCCACACCCGAGAATCGCGCCGACTAGAAGCAAGCCCACGGCGGACGCCACGGATCGCGCAATCGGAGAATCGACGGCTATCGGCGCCGCCCCGCGGGGCGGCGTGCCGACTGAATTCGCTCCGGGCGAATCATTAGAAAAACTTAATAGTATCACGCGCCGACAAAATGAGCCCACGGCTCGCGTCAGTCAATGTCGATCTTTGGGCG
The DNA here is from genome assembly GCA_046593895.1 of Gemmatimonadaceae bacterium. Lineage (GTDB taxonomy): Bacteria > Gemmatimonadota > Gemmatimonadetes > Gemmatimonadales > Gemmatimonadaceae > JABFXC01. Next base: position 17,112 of record JBKJQR010000287.1, read on the forward strand.
CTTTCATCACGATTGGTGATCTGCCTGACAGCAAGTCAGGCTGTAGGCCCTTCTGACGTCTCGTGCCCGATCGTCAGGTCAAATCGCCGCCCGCGAAGGCGTCGCCCCTCGGCGTCGTGTGTGCGCGGGAGATCGAATGCGCCACGCGACCGAGCGGCACACAGCTCGAGCACGACAGCGAGCTCGCGTCGTCGCGCCGCTGGATCATCCGTAACGTTCTCGACCACCAGGTCGCGCTCGTCAAGAACGGCGTCGGCCTGACCTGGCGAGACTCGCGCGTTAGGCATCGCCCCGCGCGCCTGGCCGCCGCGAACCACCCGCAGCATCACCGCGCCCGCGTGCCCAGCTTGGCTCGCCCTTCGCGCGACACGATCACCGTGTCGGTCGCTCTTCCCCGCGTGACGACGACACGCAGGTTGGCGCCGCCCAGCCCAAGCCCGTCGGGGTAGAACGACATCGAATCACGCGTCGACGTCATCACCACCCCGTGCTCTTCGCCTATCGGTCGCATCAGCAGCGTGTCGCCGCGGCTCACCACGAAGACACGCGCATTCCGCGCATCGAGCACGACCGCGGATTGCTGGCCGAGCGCGATCGCACTCGCCCGCGCAGTGAAGAATGCCATCAGCACTTCCTGTGCAGCGCCACGGGTGTGGATACGGTCGAAGCCGCGCTTGAACGCGGGCAGTACCAGCCCCGACACCAGCGCGACGAGCGTGACGACGACGACGACTTCGGCCAACGTCATGCCTGACGCGCGCGCACCAGCCTGCCGAAGCACCGAGGGTTGCCGCATGGCGCAAACTCGCGACGCTCGTAGTGCGGCTCGTCACCGTTCGCGTGCTGCTGCAATCGCCGAGGCGCAGCGAGCCGCGCGACTGTAGATTCTGGCTGTCAGCGCCTGTCGCGGGCAGCAACTGCGATCGTTGCGCGCCACGTTCTCATTCTTCCGTCGCCCGATGAATCGTCGATACGTCTCATTCGCGCTTGTCGCGATCAGCGCTGCCGTCGCCTGTGGCGGCAATGTGCAGCCGGTTCCGGCGCCCGTTCCCGTGGCCGCCGCGCCCGCGCCGACCTCGCTGCCCGCAGCGACGATGCCGGCGCCAATGAGGCCCGATACGATGCGCTCGTATGCGGTGCCGGCTTTCCGCACCGACCCGATGATCGCGTGGGGACCGCTCCCGCCGGGCACCGCGCACCCGGAGCGCGCGCGGATCTACGACCTCCAGCACCAGGTGGTTCACGTCCGTTTCGACTGGCCACGCCACGCAGTCGTCGGGAGCACCACACTCCGCGTCGCCGCACTCGACAAGGCACTGACCGCCATCCCGATCGATGCGGTCGGCATGACGATCCAGAAGGTCTCCGCGCCTAACGGTGCGCGTCTGAAGTACGACTATGACGGGGCCACCCTGACCGTCAGGCTGCCGGGCACGCTCCGTCCACGCTCGGTCACCAGCTTTGTCGTCGACTATGAAACGGTGCGCCCGAAGAAGGGCGCCTACTTCATCGACCGCCGCCACGTCGTCTGGACGCAGGGCGAGACCGAGGACAATCGCTACTGGGTGCCGACCTGGGACTACCCGAACGACAAGACCACGTGGGAGTTCTACATCCTCACCGCGAAAAACGAAAAAGCGCTCTCCAACGGCGCGCTCCACGGCGAACCACGGGCGGTCGGCGACCAGCTCGAGTGGCACTGGGTCCTCGACCAGCCCAACTCGACCTACCTCATGACCGCAGCCACCGGCGATTACGTCGTGCTGCAGGACAAATGGCGGAAGGTCCCCGTCGGCTACTGGACCTACGCCGACTCGGTCGACGCGACCTGGCGCGGCATGGGCAAGACACCGCGGATGATCGAGCTCTTCTCGAACAAGACCGGCGTCGATTACCCCTTTGCCAAGTACGACCAGATCAACGCCCCGGATTACATCTTCGGCGGCATGGAGAACGTCACCGCGACCACGCAGGCAGACGACGACATCCTTCACCCGGCGTGGGCCGAGCAGCAGGCCAATGCGGAAGGCCTCGTGTCACACGAGCTCGGACACCAGTGGTACGGTGACTATCTCACCACCCGTGACTGGTCGCACGTCTGGCTCAACGAGGGATTTGCGACGTTCATGGAGCAGACGTGGACCGAGTTCGGAATGGGCGCCGACGAGGGCGCAATCGACCGACTCGGCGCACACCGGCAGGCGATCGCCGCCGATCGTGCCGCGCGGCGCCCGCTCGTCTACAACCGGTGGGTCACCGATCCCCTCGAGCTGTTCTTCAGCGGCCATATCTATCCGAAGGGTGCGACCGTCCTGCAGATGATTCGCCACCAGCTCGGTGACTCGCTCTTCTGGCGCGGCATGAATCGCTACACCGTGCAGCACGCGAAAGGCAACGTCGTCAGCGACGACCTCCGCGCAGCGTTCGAGCAGGTAAGCGGCAGGGACTTCAAGTCGTTCTTCGCGAAGTGGGTCTACGGCGCGGGATTCCCCGTCTATCAGGTCAGCTATTCGTATCGCGCCGACGCGCACAGCGTGACGATCGACGCCCACGAGGTTCAGGCGCGCGATTCGCTCACCGGCTTCTTCGATCCGGACGTCGACATCGAGATCCTCACTGACGCCGGCGCTGTTCGCGGCGTCGTCCCGGTCCGCGGCGGTGTTGGCCACGCATCGTTCGACGTCCCATCCGAGCCGCGCTCCATTCGTTGGGACAAGGGCAATTGGCTGCTCGACCTCACCGATTTCCCACGTTCGACGGTGATGCTCGCGTGGCAGCTTGCGCATGATGATGACGTCACCGGCCGGATCGAAGCGATTGATCTCCTTGCGAAGCGCACTGACGAAGTAATCGCGCGGCGGGCGCTCATCGCCGCAGCCCACGACTCGGCCCACAGCGTGCGTTCGCGCATTGTCGCGGCGCTGGCCTCGCAGGCGGGGGCACCGATGGTCGCCGACGCCATCATCGCCGCCACGCGCGACAGTGACGCCCGTGTCCGGCAGTCCGCACTGAAGGCCCTCGTTGCCGTCCACAGCTCGGCGGCGGCATCTCGCGCTCGCGAGGCGGCAACCACGGATTCGTCGCTGATCAATCGCGGCGTCGCGCTGCAAACCCTCGCTGCGCTCGACGGGACCGCGGCACTTGGAGTAGCCAAGTCATCGCTTTCGGTCGGGAGTTGGCTCGACCTCTCCCGGACGCAGGCCGTCAAGGCACTCGGCGCGATCGATTCGCCCGAGTCGATGCCGATCCTGATGCGCTACCTCGGCTCGACAACCAGCCGCAACACGCGCGTTGCTGCCATCGATGCACTGGCGGCCCGTGCCGCGGGGCACGAAGCGGCGGTGGCGGCCGCCATCGAACCGCTGCTCGGAGTCGACGATGACATCTTCGTCCGCCTCGCGGCGGCGAACGCGCTCGGCGAGCTTAAGCAACAGACGAGCATCGCGGCACTCGAGGCGCGGCGCAAGATCGAAGCGGAGAGTCGGGTCATCAATGCCATCGACGCCTCGCTCGACGCGATCAGGAAATGATCGGCGACGATTGACAGTCACTCCTCTGGCAGTCCAGTGCTAGATTCAAGCGTCCATCGAACCCGTCGAATGAAAGTCTCGATCGAATACTGCACGGTTTGAAATTACGAGCCGCGGGCGACCAGTCTGGCCGCCGAGCTTCGCAAAGCCCTGCCTGACGCCGAGCTGACGATGATTCCTTCATCGAAGGGTCGGTTCGAAGTGTTGCGGGATGGTGTCCCGGTCTTTGAGAAATCGAAGCTTGGCCGGCACGCCAAGCC
>JBKJQR010000289.1:0-4747 GCA_046593895.1 Gemmatimonadaceae bacterium
CGTAGAGCGGCTGGATCGACCAGCGTCGCATAGACATCGTCCCGCGCTCGCTCGAGCGCATCGATCCGCTCGGGGAGCGCCGCGAGCTCCCCTCGCTCACTGAATGAGAGTCGCCGCTTCCTGGGCGGCGCCGGCGCCTTCGCTGTCGCGATCGCCGCTGGCGTCGCACGGGGACTGACTGACGTTAGGCCTGACGATCCACGCTGCCGCACCCAGTCCGTGTAGCCGCCGGCGTATTCGCCGATCCTGCCATCGCCCTCGAACACCAGCGTGCTCGTGACGACGTTGTCGAGAAACGCGCGATCATGGCTGACGAGCAGGAGCGTCCCGGAGAATGCGAGTAGCAGCTCCTCGAGCAGGTCGAGCGTCTCGATGTCGAGATCGTTCGTCGGCTCATCGAGCACGAGCAGGTTGAACGTTCGCGTGAACAGGCGGGCCAGCAGCAACCGGTTGCGCTCACCGCCCGACAGCGCGCGAACCGGTGTCCGCGCCCGGTCCGGCGGAAAGAGGAAGTCCTGCAGGTAGCCCGTCACGTGCTTCCGCCCACCGTCGACGTCGACGAAATCGGCACCGTCGGCGATGCTGTCGAAGACGCTCTTCTCCGGGTCGAGCTGCTCGCGGAGCTGGTCGAAGTAAGCCACCTCCAGTCCGGTGCCCGTCCGGATCGTTCCCTCGTCCGGCGCGAGTTCGCCGAGCAGCAGCCGGAGCAGCGTCGTCTTGCCCACACCGTTAGGCCCGATCAATCCGACCCGGTCACCGCGGGTGATCGTCGTCGTGAAATCGCGCACGATCACGCGATCTCCGTGCGCGAAGTTCACCCCTCGCGCCTCCGCCACCAGGCGCCCCGATCGTTCGCCCTCCTGCGCCTGGAATCTCGCGGTCCCGAGTCGTTCACGCCGCGCGCTGCGCTCGACACGGAGCGCCTCGAGCGACCGCACACGCCCTTCGTTCCGTGTGCGCCGCGCCTGGATGCCGGTGCGGATCCACACTTCTTCCTTTGCCAGCTTCTTGTCGAACTCGGACCACTCGCGTGCCTCGGCAGCCAGTGCTGCATCCTTTCGCTCGAGATACGTGTCGTAATCCGTCCCCCAATCGACGAGCTTTCCGCGATCCAGCTCGACGATGCGCGTCGCCACGCGTCGGAGAAAGGCTCGATCGTGCGTGACGAAGACGAGTGTCGCAGCGCGATCGATCAGGAATTCTTCCATCCACTCGACGGCCGTCACGTCGAGGTGGTTCGTCGGCTCGTCGAGCAGCAGCACGTCAGGTTCGCCGACCAGTGCGCGGGCGAGGAGCACCTGGCGCTTGCGGCCACCAGACGCCGCCGAGAATTGGACGTCCGGTTCGAGGCCGAGATGCAACAGGACGGTGTCGACGCGACTCTGGACTTCCCAGGCGCCGGCGGCGTCGAGCGCGTGATGCAGCCGGTCGAGCTCACGCAGCGCGCTGTCGCCGTGATCGGTGGTCACGCGATGGCTCGCCCGATGATATCGCGCCAGCAGGCGTCCGGTCTCGCCAAGGCCCGCCGCGACGACATCGAAGATCGTGCCGTCCACATCGTTAGGCACTTCCTGCTCGAGCCGGGCGACGCTCACCCCCGTCTGCCTGACGATCGCTCCCTCGTCCGGCGCGATCGCCCCGTCGAGCAGCTTCATGATCGTGCTTTTGCCCGCACCGTTCCGCCCGAGCAGGCAGACGCGCTCGCCGCGCTCGATGCTGAAGCGCGCGCTGGCGAGGACTGGTGGCCCGCCGAACGCGATGCCGACGTCCTGCATTCCGAGCAACGCCATCGTCCGTATCGAGAGGGCCGGGGCTGCGCCGGCTACTCGCTGCCCGGTGCTTCGCCCGCACGGCGCGCCGGGAGTGCGAACGAAAACGACGCGCCGCCTTCCGCGGGGAACTCGGCCCACACGCGACCGCCGATCGCATCGAGGGCATCCTTGACGATGCTCAGGCCAAGCCCGTCTCCCTCCACGCCGGTGACGGCGTCGAGGTGGGCGCGAAATCCACGCTCGAACAGCCGCGCGCGTTTTTCCGGCGGTACTCCGATCCCGTTATCGGTGACGGTGACTACTGTCTCGGGACCGGCGCCCGTCTCCAGTGTCGCACCGCGAACGGTCACCCACTGGTCGTCGCGCGTGCGATCCGAATACTTGATCGCGTTCGACAGGAAGTTCGCGACCGCCAGCTCAACGGCCGCGGCGCTCACCTCGACCTGCGGTAGCTCGCCAATCATGATCTTCACTCGCGCTGCCTGCGCTGGGTCGCGCAACTGGCGAGCCGCTTCGCCAACCGCCTGCGGCAGCAGCACGCGGCGCGTCTGGCGGGTGTCCGTGTCGAGCCGCGACAGCTCGACCAGGTTGTCGAGCACACCACGCATCACGCGCACGTTGCGTCGCACGACGTCGAGCAGGCGGTCATGTTCCGCTTGCGGAAGCCCTTCCAGGTCGAGCAGGTCGGCAGCACCCATCGCCGCTCCGAGCTGGTTTTTCAGCTCGTGCGTCAGCGCGCGATTGAACCCGCGCAGTCTCTCCTCGCGCTCGGCCAGCTTCGCGCGCACGCGCTGCATGTAGTGGGTCAGCGCAGCTTCCTGGATCAACGAGACAGCGCGAAATACGCGATGGCCGCAGACGAGCAACTCATCCTTCTCGCACGGCTGCTCGAGGAGCTGTGCGGTTCGCGCGAGGAATGCAAAGATGATCCCGCCGAAAATCTCGAACTCCTTGAGGAGTTCGTATTCATCGAAGCCCTGCCTGTGTCGCAGCGCGCCAAGCTCCATCGCCTTGGCGATCACCGGCGCGTCGGAGGACACGACCATCAGCGGGTCTTCGAGGTACGCGGCGATCCCGTCGATCAGCAGCGGGACGTGATCGAGCAGTTCGTCCGTCGGGAAGACGCGGAGTGGGTCCAGCGCGACGCGCGCGACGATGCGATCGAGCCAGCGCTTCGTGAGCTCCTCCCGCGCGTCGCGCATCGCGGCCGCAAGGGCCGGCGCGAGCGGGCAGGGAGTTGTGATTTCGAGCATCAGCGCGCGGGGTTCCGGATGCAGCAATGTCTCGGCGCAACTGAACGTCGCGCGGAGCTGATCATACGGGAAACAAGCCCCGCGCACGACATTGCGCTAGACGCGCGCGGCCCCGCGCCTCCCCCCCTCGCATCGGTTAGCTTGCCGAGGCACGTTGGTCGCATCGCGACCGCGGGATCCCACCACTGGCGCCGACATGATCGACCGCACCGCCATCGCACTGCACGCTCGACCTGCCGCACTCGATGCGCGGCTCAAGGCGTTGATTGAGGAAGGCTGGGAGATTTTTGAGCGGTTCGATAGCGACGTTCGGCAGAAGACCTTCCATCCCTTCGTCGCTGCGGACTATGACCGGGTTCTCGCCGCTCTCGAACCACTGGCTGCGCCCGGCGCACGGTTCGTCGAATGGGGATCGGCCAGCGGTGTCATAACGATCATGGCGTCGATGCTCGGCTTCGAGGCATACGGCATCGAGCTCGATCCGGCACTGATCCGCGTGGCGCGGACGCTGGCCGAGAAATTCGACTCCGCAGCGATCTTTGCTGAGGGAAGCTTCATCCCACAGGGGTATCGCTGGCGTCCGCCGACAGGCGACGGTCGCCTCGGGACGATCGGTGACGGACCGTCGGCCTACCCCGTGATCGGACACCCGCTCGACGATTTCTCCGTCGTTTACGGCTATCCGTGGGGCGGCGAAGAACCAATGATGCTCGACCTGATGCGAAGCTACGGCCGTCGCGGAGCACGACTGCTCATGCACGGCGATGGTGGGGTGCGCAGCTTTGTCGATGGTCGCGCCGTCGGGTGAAACGGTGGGTCGCGCTGGCACGTTCTACGCAATCCGTAACGGCATGGGACATCGGACCTTTGTGGATGCCGACGGCGTGACGTGGGAAGTCTGGGATGTGCATCCACAGCTCGCCGAGCGCAGGCGAAGCGCGCGGCGTTCCGCGCCGTCGCGATTGGGAGCCGTCGCGCGAGATCTGCGCGCCGGGATCGACCGCCGCCGGCGCAAAGAGGTGCGCATCCCCGTTCGCGAAGGCTACGAGCACGGCTGGCTCGCCTTCGATTCAACGCTGGGGAGCAGGCGACTTGCCCCGATCCCGCCCGGATGGGACACGCTGCCAGCCTCGCGCTTGCTCGAGTTCTGGCTCCAGGGGACGAATGCGACGCGCATCCGCCGCCGACTGATCGAGTAGCTGGCGCGCGACCCGCCTAACGCTTCTCGACGTCGCCGCTTCGCCGCCGCTGTGCCGTCGACTCAGTCGGATCGCTGTGGCGCGGGAAGCTGTACGTCAGCAATTCCGCCAGCCCCGTGTCCGACTTCCCGGCCCAATCGGCTGGCCACTCGGTCAGATCGAGCGATCGCGCACCGGAGGTGAATCGCAGCACCGGCGCACCGTCTTCCCCTCCGCCCGCATCGTGGCCGGACGTGATGGATTTGTGTTCGGCGACAGTCCAGAAGCGACCGCCAGGAAACCGGAACGTCCTTACCGGCGCCCGAGGACCCACGCCAACCAGCGGGTTCGACGCCAACTCGGCGGACGACCGGCCGAATGCGCCCGATCCACGCTCGCCACGTACCGCGCTCGCCGCATGCAGCCAACCCTCGAGATCGTATAGCGACGCGGTCGCCCAGTCCTTCGGGATCGGCGTGAGCCGGCACTTCGCGAGGCCGTCGGCGGACTCGAACGCCAACCACCCGTCGAGGTAGTCGCGAAG
>JBKJQR010000175.1:0-17708 GCA_046593895.1 Gemmatimonadaceae bacterium
GTGGGTGCGACGCCAACTCGGCAGACGACCGGCCGAATGCGCCCGATCCACGCTCCCCACGCACCGTACTGGCCGCGTGCAGCCAACCTTCGAGATCGTGCAGCGACGCAGTCGCCCAATCCTTCGGGATCGGTGTGAGCCTGCACTTCGCCAGGCCGTCGGCGGATTCGAACGCCAACCACCCGTCGAGGTAGTCGCGCATGTAGTCTTCGCCGCGCGTCGCTGGGTGAATGACGTCAGCGGTGACGTCCCAGACGCGCCATGCTCGCCCTGCGGTATCGTTGAAATCCCGGAGTGCCATGCGTAAAGTCGGGGCAGGCGCCGTGCCATCTATCGTCTGTTTTCAGGACACCGCCCCCCGCGCGCTGACCGGGGCGTCAGCGTGACAACGGCGCTATAGCGCGAGCACGATCCCGGTTTCGCGCCGCCGTTCTTCAGCGGCGAACGGCCTCACCACGATCTTCAGGATTTCAACCGTAATGTCCTGGGCCGGTAGCTCCCGGCCGCGCCGCGCCGCGTGCGGATAATGCCCGGTGCTCGCAAGGAAGTCAGTAAAGAGCCGGCGCGTCTGCTCCTTCGAGCGACCGTGTTCCTTCCAGTAGGCCCCGTATGCAATGAGTGCCGCGTCGAGGGTCGCGCTTATGCGCCCGCTCACGAACGCGACGTGCAGTTCGTGGCGGATCGTGATCAGAATCGGCACGAGGTGAAAGGCCACGACTGCACTGAAAGCAATCCCGGTGCCTTGTCGGGCTCCCTTCGGGTCGAAGGTATGCCGTTCACACCGGAACCCGCTCCGCAAGCTGCTCCGCCGCGGTGAAGAACGTCCGCCGGTACCAGAGCACCACGACGACCGACGTGGCGGCAACCGCCCCGGCGAGCATGAAGGCGACGACGATCTGATAGCGGACGGCCGTTAGCGGCGACGAACCTGCGAGGATCTGGCCCGTCATCATTCCCGGGAGTGACACCAGTCCAACGATCATCAACCCGTTCACCGCCGGAATCAGCGCTGCGATCAACGCCCGGCGCACGGGCTCGGCAGCCGCCACCGCCGGACTCGCGCCTAACGCGAGAAACGCCTCGACTTCGCCGCGCCTCGACTCCATCTCGCTCGCCAGTCGCTCCGCGGCCAGCGCCGCACCATTCATCGCGTTGCCGACGATCATTCCGAACAACGGAATGACGTATTGCGGATCGTACCACGGATGCACCCGGAGCACGATCTGGTCGACGTACACCAGCGTCAGCCCGGCGCCGATGAGGATCGCCGTCCCGGCGATCGGGAACAGCGCGCGGCGCGACGCGCGCTGGCGGTCGGTGGCGGTTCGCGTCGCGGCGATGAGCATGACGACCAGCGCGAGCAGCACCAGGTACCATCGCCGGGTCGCGAAGAGATACGTCAGCGCATAGCCGACGAGCACCAGCTGAACCGTCGCCCGCGCCGCGCCGATCGCGAATCCGCGCGCCAACCCGAGCCGCTGCCACGCCGAGAGCGCGATCGCGACGAGCACCAGGGCGGCCGCCAGGCCGAGATCAGGCCAGGTGACATCGATCAGCGTGTGCGCCTGCATGGGAGGTAAGGAGCGCCGTTAGGCGCGTCCGAGCAGATATTCCCGCGTCCGTGCCTCGCGCGGTTCGGCGAAGAGCAGTTCGGTCGGTCCGCTTTCGAGCGCGCGACCACTCTCGAGGACCACGGTGAACGTGCTCGCCCGGCGAGCTTCGGCGAGCCGGTGAGTGACCATGACGATGGATCGACGTCCCCCGGCAACGAGGTCGCGGACCGTGGCCATCAGGTGGTCCGCCACCTCGGGGTCCAGTGCGGACGTCGGTTCGTCGAGCAGCAACACCTCCGGATCGCAGGCGAGGGCGCGGGCGATCCCGACACGCTGCTTCTCTCCACCCGACAGGTCGGTCGCGTCGCGGGACGCGTACGACGGGTCGAGACCGGCGAGGGAAAGCAGTGCGTCGTCGTCGCCAGCGGACCCCCCACGCGTTAGGCCTGACGAGGCCGCGAACGTTCGCGCCGTCGCCAGGTTCGCCGCCACTGTCCCCCCGAGCATGACGGGCGCCTGGAACACGAACCCGACTCGGCGCCGCAATTGCCGAATCGGAACCTCGACGATCGGCCGTCCGCCGAATGCGACGGTACCGGCGGTTGGGTCGTCCAGGCGGTTGAGCAACCGCAAGAGCGATGTCTTTCCCGCTCCCGATGGCCCGACCAGCGCAACGACCTCGCCGCGCGGAATGTCGACGTCGAGATTCGAGAGCGTCCGTTGTCCGCCACGCCGCTGCTCGACACCGCGCAACGCAAAGAGCGCGTCGATGCGTTCAGTCCGGAGAGGGCGAGTCCTGCGCCGGCGGTCGCTTGCGCAGCGGCGCATCCGCGGCTCGTTCGAGCAACAGTTCGAGCTCACCGTCGCTCAGCGTCAGCCACCCCGCAGGATAGCTCGCCAGCCGCCGCTTGCCGGAGTCACTCATCGACTCGAACGCGAGCCAGCCGCCGCTGAGCTCACCGAGATTGCGCGTCGAGGTCGTCGACGCCTGTCCGGGAATCACCGCCCACGCACGCCACTGACACCCGTTATGGTCATAAAATTCGCGGATCCGCTCGACGTGTATCTCGTCCGCGCGATCGTCGTGGTGCGGCGCGTCAACGGCTTGGCGCTCCGCACGCTCCCGCTGCTTGAGCGCGATCATTCCTTCCGCGGTACGGGCTGCCGCGAGCAGCGCATCATCGAGGCGGCGCAGCCGACCCGTCGTTTCGTCGGCGACCTCGCGCACCGGCGTCGCACATGCGAACTCGAGTTGTCGCGCAAGCTCCTTGCGGGCGCGCTCCAGCTCTTCGGCAGTCGAACCCGGTTCGGGATGCTGTGCTGATGACCGCTCGGTCATGGTGTTCGTTGGAATGTTGTCGCGCCGGATCACACTTCGTTGCGCACGACCTTCAGGCGCCCGTCACTACTCGCGTGAGCAACTGGTGTGCCCTGCGTCACGGCTGGGCATCGAGCTCGCCCCGCCGCCGCCGAAACGCGCCTTCTAGACGTGGTGCCGTCATGTCGCGCGGAAAACTGCGCCAGAGCAGATCCGATAGCTGGTAGTCGGAATAGCTTCTCCAATCACCCGGCCATATCGTGATGTCCAGGCTCCGCGCACCGGCGGTGAACCGGAGCACAGAGTTCGACGGAGGTCCTTCGCCGTCAGACTGCTGCCGAATGACATACTCGGCGACCGACCAATACCGGCCTCCTGGATAGCGGAACGAACGGCCTTCGCTCGACGTGCGCTCCCCGCGAGAGACCGCGGGCACGTCGTCGGGAACGCCTCGCGAGGCGACGCGTTCCGCCGCTAGATCGCGCGCCGCAAACCGCTCGTACTCTCCAGAATCTCTCGTCGGCTCGGCGCGCGTCAGCAGCGCGCGCAGCGCCTCCTGGGAGGCGAGCTGCCACCCAGCGGGAATCGGATAGAGGCGCGACTTTGCCCCGCCATCAACCGCCTCGAAGACTAGCCAACCTTCGAGAACACCCTGCAGATGGTTTTCAGCGCGCGTGGAGGGGTGCAGCTTTTCGGCTGTGATGTCCCACGCTCGCCAATCGCGGCCCGATTCGTCTCTGAACTCGCGGAGTGCCATGCGAAGCCATGGGGCAGGGAGCGTGCCGCAAACCCGGCTTGCTGCGAACGTGGGACCCAGACAGCTTACGACAGGAACGCGAACATCCTCCGCGCCGAGCCGTCACTGCAGCGCAGCGCACTTCAATCCGGGACTCGATTTGACATTGGCGACCGAGGCGGCGCGTGCCGGCATCGCGGAGATCGATCCGCGGTTTGCCGCGCTCGCTGCACTGAGCGCGGTTTCGCCGCGCGACCGTAGCGAGATCGACGTTCACGCCCCCTTCACCGGCGAGCTGCTCGGCCGCATCCGCCGCGGGACCGTGGCCGACATCGCATCGGCCGTCGATGCAGCCCGGGCTGCGCAGCCTCGCTGGGCCGCGACGCCGGTCGGCGAACGCGGCGCGGTGTTCACGCGCTTTCAGTCATTGCTGCTCGATCGACGCGAAGCAATGGTCGACCTGATTCAACTCGAATCGGGGAAGGCTCGCCGTCACGCCTTCGAGGAAATCCTCGATACCGCCGTCGTCGCGCAGCATTACGCGGTCCATGCCCGTCACTATCTCCGCACCCGACGCCGCGCCGGCGCATTTGCGCTGCTGACGCGGACCGTCGAGGTGCGGCATCCCGTCGGCGTCGTCGGCATTGTCGCGCCATGGAATTTTCCGCTCATTCTCTCGATCACCGACGCAATCGCGGCGATGATGGCGGGAAATTCGGTCGTGCTCCGCCCGGATGTCCAGAGTTCGCTCACTGCGCTCTCCGCCGCCGCACTGCTCTATGAGGCTGGGTTGCCGCGCGATGTTCTCCGCGTCGTGACGGGCGAAGGCCACGAATTGGGACCACCACTCATCGACCGCGTCGACTTCGTGATGTTCACCGGGAGCACGCAAACCGGAAAGATCGTCGCGCGTCAGGCGGCCGAGCACCTCACCGGCTACTCGCTGGAGCTCGGTGGAAAGAATCCGATGATCGTCCTCCCCGATGCAGACATCGACGCTGCGGTCGACGGTGCGGTCCGCGGCGCATTTGTCGGTGCCGGCCAGGTCTGCGTGTCGATCGAACGTCTCTATTTGCCGTCGGCGATGTACGACGAGTTCGTCGGACGCCTCGTCCGGCGAACGCGCGCCCTGCGAATTAGTCCATCCATGGACTATTCAGCGGATGTCGGTTCGATGACGTCGGCCCGTCAGGTCGCCGTGGTCGAATCGCACGTCGCCGACGCGCTCGGCAAGGGCGCCACGGTGCTGCACGGGGGGCGCCGCCGCCCCGATCTCGGCCCGCTCTTCTACGAGCCTACCATCCTCGCCGGCGTGCGCCCCGGGATGACTGCGTATGCAGAGGAGACGTTCGGCCCCGTGCTTGCCGTCTACCGTTATGACAGCATCGACGACGCGATCGAGAGCGCCAACGATACGCGCTATGGTCTCAACGCGAGTGTCTGGTCGCGCCGCGCGGCGAGCGCGGTGACGGTCGCTCGCCGACTCCGCTGCGGAACGGTCAACGTCAACGAGGCGTACGCTGCATCCTGGACCGCGACCGGATCGCCAATCGGCGGCATGAAGCAATCAGGGGTCGGCCGCCGTCATGGCGAAGAAGGGATCCTCAAGTACACGGAGGGACAGACCATCGCTGTGCAGCGGCTGATGCCGCTCACCGCCCCGACATTCCTTGATGAGACAGTCTACACCAACCTGATGGCGCGCGTGGTTCGCGTGATGGGACGCATCCCCGGGCTTCGCTGATTGAGCGCGATGAGTACGATCGTCTTTACCGGCTTTCCCGGTTTTCTTGGCAGCGAACTGCTCCCGCGAATCCTCGCGCGCGAATCCGATTCAGCGGCGGTCTGCGTCGTTCAGCGGCCGTTCATGGCGCTCGCTCGCCAGCGCCTTGCGGCGCTCGAGGCGCGCGACCGGCTGCTCTGTGGCCGCGTGACGCTCGCCGAAGGTGACATCACCGACGCCAACCTCGGTGTGGCCGGTGCTGATGCACTGAAAGCGCATGTGACCTCGATCTATCACCTTGCCGCGCTCTATGACCTGTCAGCTGCGCGCGACCGGGCGATGCGCGTCAACGTACACGGCACCGAACGCGTCCTCCACTTTGCCGCGCAATGCCCGCGCCTCGCGCGCCTGCACTACGTCAGCACGTGTTATGTCAGTGGCCGATACCGCGGCGTGTTTCACGAATCGGATCTCGATGTGGGCCAGCGCTTCAACAACCACTACGAGGAAACGAAGTACCTCGCCGAGGTCGGCGTCCGCCGGATGATGCGAGCGGGATTGCCCGCGACCATCTATCGGCCCTCGATCGTCGTCGGCGACAGCGTCACCGGGGAAACGCAGAAGTACGACGGTCCCTACTTCGCGATCCGCTGGCTGCTCCGTCAGGGGTCGGTCGCTGTCATGCCGGTGGTTGGCAATGCGAGCGCTACGGAATTCAATGTGGTTCCCCGCGACTTTGTGGTCGAGGCAATCACGCAGCTGAGCGGCCTGCCGCGAAGCCGCGGCGCCACCTACGCGCTCGCCGATCGACAGCCGCTGACCGTCGACCAGCTGCTGCGGGCGATCGCGGCGTGTACGGGGCAGACGGTCGTCCGCCTGCCGCTGCCGTTAGGCGTGGCGAAATGGTCGATCGAGCGACTGCCGGGGGTGTTCGACCTGCTCCGCATTCCCTCGAGCGCGGTCGATTATTTCGTCCATCCGACGCGCTACGACACCGCGGTCGCCGCCGCGGCGCTGAACGGCAGCGGGATCACCTGTCCGCGCTTTCCCGACTACGTTGCAAATCTCGTCGGCTTCATGCGCGCGCACCCGGAAATCAGCTCGGCGGCAATGGCCTGAGTGGCCGCCGCGGATACGAGCGAGCGGCTACTCGCGTCCGAGCAGCGTTCCGAGCCCGCTCATCGGGAGGCTCAGCGGAGCGAAGCGACCGACGCGATCGTAGGGCGCAGACAGGCGTCCGTATGGCGTTCCAACCGAGATACGGCCGACCATCCGATAGCTGACCGTTCCGACGGCGGCGGCGCCGCGCCCTGCGTGACGCATGCTCACGTAGCTGAACGTGGCCGGGATCTTCAACTGCGCTGAATCGCGCGCCGGCACTTCGACGATCGCGTCGTAGTCCCCGTCGGAGACACGCGTCGTGTCCACCAGCAGGTGATAGCTCAGTCGCGGGGTGTGCACCGCATAGTCGTTCGGGTTGTACACACTGACGACGATGTCCATTGATCCGCCGGTCAGTCCGGCGCCGGCAAGCCGGACGTCACGCATGGCCACGATCGGCTCGTCGAATGGCACCGGCGGGACGTATGGCCGAGGTGTGCTCGAGCCACAGGCGGCAGTCAGCGCGAATGTTGCGGCAGCGAGGGGAGTCGTGAATGGGCGCATGGTTCCTCGGGGACGTGTCGGCGTGCCGCGTGATCGATGCATGATGTGACCGTGGGCGTCTATCAAACGGACGGCCCGATTCGTTGCGAGGCAACGAGTTCTGGTCGTGCGACACATCACATTCCTGCTCGACGTCCGCGCCGCCGCACCCTGCCTGACGTTCGAGCGCGGAACCTTATCGAAAGTCATGCGAGCGGTATTCGAGCGTTTGTGCTTCGTCGCCTCCGCTCCCCTCGGCGCGCTCGTCGAGGCGCTTGAACGCCGTTGCGACGACCGATGCCATTGGCCCGTCGCGCTCGACGCGGCCGTAGACGGCGAGGAAGGTCGAGAAGCGCACGACCTCGCGGTGTTCCTCGTCCATCTTCCGCGACACGATCACCTGCGTCTGTCCGTGTTCGTCCTCGAGCAGGATGAAGACGGTGCCCTTCGCCGACTGCGGCCGCTGCCTGACGATCACCAGCCCGGCGATGATGACCAGCGCGCCATGCCGGCACTGCTGGAGCTCGGCGCTGTCGCGGGCGCCGATCTTCCGCAGCCAGGGGCGGAACCGTTCCATCGGGTGCCCGGAGACCGACAGGCCTAACGCGTTGTAGTCGGCGACCACACCGGCGTGGTGCTCGATTGGCCGCGGGTCGAAGCGATCGCTTCGCGACGGGGCGAGCGGCAGGGTATCGCCGACCGCGCGCAGCGCCTGCCAGGCGGCTCGGCGGCGGTCAGGTTCCCACGCCGCGAAGGCGTGAGCCCGCGCCAGCGCGGTGGCGTCGGCCCGCGTCAGGCGGGCCCGCCGCACGACGTCGGCGATGCCGTCGAACGCCCGCGCTGCCCGCGCCGTGCCTAACGCGTGGAGCGACTTGTCGCCGAAGCCGCGGATGAACCGCCAGCCCAGTCGCAGCGCCGGCTTCGCCGGGTCGGCGGTCTCCTCGGCGGTGCAGTCGGCGCTCCCTGCGGCGAGGCAGGGCAGCCGCACCTCGACCCCGTGCCGCCGCGCGTCCTGCACCAGCGTCGAGACCGAGTAGAAGCCCATCGGCTGCGCGTTGAGGATGCCGACCGTGAACTCGGTCGGGTGATGGGTCTTCAGGTATGACGTCGCATAGGCGATCAGCGCGAACGACCAGGCGTGGCTCTCGGGGAATCCGTAGTTGGCGAAGCTGGCGAGGTCTTCGGCGATCCGCGACGCGACATCAGTCGCCACGCCGCGCTCGACCATCCGGGCACGCAGCCGCTCGAGCGCGGCGCAAAGCCGCGCCTGTTTCCGCTGGTTGCCCATCGTTCGCCGCAGCTCGTCCGCCTCGGCCGCGGTGTAGCCAGCCAGCGCCTGCGAGATGCGCATCGCCTGCTCCTGGAAGATCGGGATCCCCATCGTCCGCCCGAGAATCGGCTCGAGGGCGGGATGCGGATACGTCACCGCTTCGCGCCCGCGCCGCCGCTCGGTGTAAGGATTGACGAACCGGGCCTGGATGGGCCCCGGGCGGATCAGCGCCACCTGGACGACGAGGTCGTACAACCGCTCCGGCTTCGTGTGCACGAGGCTGGCAATCTGCGCCCGCGACTCGATCTGGAACGTGCCTAACGTGTCGCCGCGGGCGATCATCGCGAACGTCTTCGGGTCGTCCGCGGGCAGCGTGTAGAGATGCGGGCGGGTGCCCGTCCGCGCCTCGATGACGTCGAACGCCCGCCGCACCATCGCCAGTGCGCCAAGGCCGAGGAAGTCGAACTTCGGGATGCCGACCGCGTCGAGATCGTCCTTGTCGTACTGGAGGATCGTCCGCCCCATCGTCGTCGGCTCTACCGGGCAATACTGGCCGATCGGGACCGCCGAGAGAGCGAAGCCGCCCGGATGCGTACTTCGCATGCGTGGCAATCCATCGAAGGCGGCGATCGCCTGGAGCACTGCCTCGCCGCGCGCGGTCTCGATGTCGAGCCCGTACTCCTTCGCCATCCCCTCGCGCAGCTTCGCGACTCCGCTGCTCGCCTCGGAGTAGTGCAGTCGCTTCGACAGTGCGAAGGCGATCTCGGTCGGATACCCGTAGGCGCGCATCACATCCTGGATCGCCGTCGGCGCGCTGTACATCTGCACGATGCAGGCGATCGCCGCGTGCGGCCGGCCATAACGTTCGTACATGTAGTCGAGCAGCTCCTCGCGCCGGTCGTGCTCGATGTCGACATCGATGTCCGGCGCTTCGGTCAGCCCGTCGACTCGTCCTTCCGAGAGAAAGCGCTCGAACAACAGTCCATGCTTCACCGGATCGACCGCGGTGACGCCGAGGCAAAAAGTGATCGCGCTGTTCGCCGCGCTGCCGCGCCCCTGGCAGAGGATGCCGCGGACGCGTGCCTCGCGCACCGCGTCGTGCATGACGAGGAAAAAGCCGGCGAAGCCAAGCTTGGCAATCACCGTCAGTTCGTGCTCGATCTGGGCGCGTTGGGCAGCCGAGATGGTATCTCCCCAGCGTTCGTGCGCCCCGGCGAATGCACAATCCCGCAGCCAGGCGTCCGCGGTGTAGCCGTCAGGCACCGGGAAGGCCGGCAGCGGCGGTCGAACCCAGGAGAGGTCGAAGTCGCAGCGGGCGGCGATCGCGGCGCTCGTCTCGAGCCCGCGTTCGCGGCCCGCCCAGCGTTCGGCCACGCGCTCCGGGGGTTGCAGCATCCATTCATCGTTAGGCAGCAACAGCCCGCGCGCGGCGGCGTCGTCGATCGTGCAGTCGTGGCGGAGGGCGGTCAGGACGTCGAGGGCGCGCCGCTCGCCGGGCAGGGCATAGCGCGCGTCGCCGGCCACCGTCCACGGCACCCCCTCCCGCTCGGCGAAGTCGATCAGCGCCGCGGCGAGCGCCTCCTCGCCACGCCCGGCGGCATGGTGGTGGACCTCGATCGCGACGTTGTCGCTGCCGAACGCCTCGCGCCAGGTGGCGAGGAGGCGGACCGCGTCGGCGCGCTTCCCCGAGCGGAGCAGGGTGGCCAGCTGCCCCGAGGGCGGTCCACTGAGGAGGATCAGTCCCGCGGCGTGGGCGAGCAGGTCGCTCGATCGCACCGCCGGCCGGCCGCGCGGCGGGGCGGCGGCACCACCCGTCCCCTTCCGTCGACCGTTAGGCGCGGGGGCGTCGTCCTTCGTCCAGCGCTCGAGCCGCCCCGACCGCGACAGCGTCACCAGGGCGCTGATGTTCCGGTAGCCCTCGGCCGTCCGGGCGAGCAGCGCCAGCGGCTGGTCGTCGACCACCAGTTCGATCCCGATCACCGGCCGGATGTCCCGCCGCCTGCACTCGAGGGTGAAGCGGACGATGCCCCCGAGATCGGCACAATCGGTGATGCCTAACGCTGCATAGCCTAACGCCGCGGCGCGGGCGGCCAGCGTCTCCGGGGCGGTTGCCGCGGCGCCGAACGAGAAGGCGCTATGGGCGCGGAGCTCGACGAAAGGGGTAGGGGTGGGCATGCGTCTCTGCGGAGACGATAGCCCGAATAAACACCGAAAACAAGGAGCGCGACAAAAGCGCGGGCCCGCCGGGACCGACCCCCGTCAGGCTATGGTGCGGCGGAACTGGCGGACGAGGTTCCACCCCGCCAAGCCGGTCATCGTCCAGAAAAATCCCGAGACGAGCACCGCGATGATCAGGGTCAGGGCGAGTCCGCCGACCGGTTGATCGGGCAGGGCGCCGACGCCGGTCAACGCGTACACGGCGGCGTTGCCCGGGGCGAGGACGATCTCGAGGGGGGGGATCGCCAAGCGGAACATCGCGGCGGCCGAGGCGGCGGCGAAGGCGTATCCCGGAACCGACCACGGGATCCGAACCATCGGCGCCTTGAACGCAGGCACCTCGAACGAACTGCCATTTAGCGGGATAGCCATATGACGACTCCGAGCGGCGTTGATCCGGCCCGCCGTCGTCGGCAAGTGGCCTGCTGTTCAGACGGTTTACTCTCGAGCTTGGTAACACCCTCGAGACCCGTCTTCATCCTCCTGACTCCCGATTCGGTGCACCCCTGCTTGCAGTGTGGCAGGAATGCTCGGGTGGTCAGCGCTAACATGTAGACATTTCGTCCAAAGCGCCAGAGTCAATCCCACCAACCGTGCAGAAACCATTCATCCTCGATCTCGGGAGAGCTGGGTGAGGCATCGGGGGTCGGCTTCGCCGGGGTGCTCTCGTCGCGGAAGAGCAGGACGAGGGCATCCGCAGTGAGGCAGGTCCAGTAGGCTCGTGACACCGGAGCGTCTTCGCCCCCTCCACCAACGCTCACGCGATCCGGCCCTGCGGCTGCCATGATCTCCACCAGGGGGAGCCCACCCCGCGCCCGTGCATTCCCCGTCAGGCGTTCGCGATAACGAACCGGCATTGCCTGGCCGCGGCGGCGCCTCGTCGTGACGATGACCAGGCGCGGCGCGGGGAGCAGCCGGAGGGCGAGCGACGGAACGTTAGGCATGACTGCGCTGCCGTCCGGCGACTCATCCGGTGTTGACGGTGGCTCCCTCACCGTCGCCACCCCGCCGCGCACCGTCGCCGCAACCTCGTGAAATTCCATTGCCCGCCAGCGCAGCCGTTTCTCCGGCAGCGGATGCCGCGATCCCTCGAGCCGCACCGCTGCGCCCATCTCGTCGTCGGTGAGCCGGGCGACTGCCTGCTCGGCCGCCGCTGACGACTGGAAGCCATGGTCGAAGAGATCTCCCTGTGGCGCATCGAGCTCGTGAACGGAATCCACGCGCAGCCCGATTCCGGTGACGCCGTCGGGAAGCTGCAACCGTTCCAGCTCGGCGCGGAGAAGTCGCAGCCATGCAGCGCGGTCAGCGGTTGCCCGTGCTCCACGAATGCGCTTCTCCACCGCGCCACCACCGGCGAGTGGGAGGCGGAGCGTCATCGTTCGCGCGGTCTCGCCCCAGCCGCGCAGTTCGTCGCAGATGCGATCGATCAACCGGTTGGCCACGAAGAGCAGTCGCTCGGCATCGCGCGTCTCGAACTCGAGCCACTCGAGTGATGCGCTCGGCAATGCCCGCCGCGGCTGTGAGAAGACACGGCGCTGGTCCTCGCCGCGCGACAGCTTCCAGAGTGCCGTGCCTTCCGCGCCGAAGCGCACTTCGACTGCATCGGCCGACAGCGCGGCGAGGTCCCCGCAGCTCTCGACGCCGACGTCAGCGAGCGCGGCGGCCAGTCGTATCGACCAGGCCGGGGACGACGCCAGCGCCGAGAGGGGTTTTGCCGCGAGGTACTCCCGCTCGGCGCCGCGCCTAACGGTAACGATGCGCGCCGAGCCGTGCCGGGCGGCGACCGCGGCGACGATCGCCACCGGGGCGACGCCGACCCTGGCCTCGGCGTGGCCGAGATCCTGCGCCACCCGGAGCACCTCGGTCGCGATGGCTCGCGCCGGCAACCCGCGAGCATCGGCCCAGATGATCCGTCCCGCCTCGCCAGTCTCTCCCAGCGCGACGTGCGGGGCGACACGCAGGAGGCGGTAGCCTAACGCTTCATCGTCAGACGATCCGTCCGGGATTTCGCCGGTCGGGGCCGGCCGCCAGAGCGCAACGAACGTCATAGGGCGCGACCGGGAGGACGATCCGGGCCACTGCGTTCCAGCCTAACGCCCGGGCCCGGACCTCGATCCGTGCCTCGGCGGGGAGGGCGGGATCGCCCCACGGTCCGCGACGCCAGCGCACACCGTGCGGGTCGAGCTTCGCCGCGACGCGGAGTGCGGCCATCGATCCGCTCGGCGTCAGCACGACGAAGGCCCCACCTCCTTCGCGCGTTGCCCGGGCCAGACGAACGGTTTCGGTGCCCATCGGCTCGGCCCGGGGCGTCATGCCGAGGACGTCGAGCACGACGAGGGCGAAGGCTCCCGACTTGAGCAGCAGCTCGGCGCAGCGTAGCGCACTCACGCGGTCGATCGGATGGACGACGAGGGGCAGTCCCTCGCTCCATTCGCTCCATGGCACATCCGAGTTGCTCGTGCCCGTCCATCCTGCCATCGCGGTGCGAGGGCCATCCACCCATGCAGCCCGCTCGCCCGATGCGATCACCGACCGGCAGGCAGCGCGCAGCACCGCTGCTGCGCCCCCCTCCGGAGCCCATGCGGTCAGCTTGCCGCGCGGCAGTCCATGTCCCGGGAAAACCCGATCGAGTTCCGGCATCCCCGTCGAGACCGCACTGGCCAGTCGATGCGCGTCCCGCTCGGCGAGTGGCGCCGCATCGGGAAAGCGCTCGGCAATGAGCTGGCGAAGTGCACGGAGCTGAGCGGACATCAGGAAGGGCAGGGCGGCAGCAGGCCACGCGGTATTTTCTGGCGAAAGGTCGGAGCAGGCCGAGGCGAGTCGGGGAGTGACGTTATCCCGAACAAAACCCGAATGCAAGACCTGGGCGAGAAGCCCCGTCTGGGACGGAGAGCAGGATTGTGATGTGGAGGCCGCAGCGCCGGGGACGATCGACTAGCGTCGCCGGCGGGCGACCAGCGCTCAGTGCGAGGCGAAGACTGTCGTGCGTCCGCTGCCGTCGAAGGTCACGACGTCGTAGTGGTCCTTGTACGGGCCTTCCATTCCCGGCGACCCGACCGGCATGCCGGGGGTCGCAATACCAGCGATATCGGGTCGGTTGGCGAGTAGTCGGCGAATGTCCTCAGCCGGCACGTGTCCCTCGACGACATAGCCACCGATGCGCGCCGTGTGGCAGGCCTCGAGCGCCGACGGAACGCCAGCGGCATGCTTGATCGAGGAGAGGTCAGCGAGGTCATGCACCTCGACCTTGAAGCCGGCGTTCTCCATCGCTTTTACCCATCCCTTGCAGCAGCCACACGACGGCGTCTTGTAGACGACGAGTGTCGGGTCGCCGGCAACCGCGGCCGACGGGGACGCGGTCGCAACCGCGCCGCGCGCGCCGGCGCTGGAGGCCGCGGGCGCGTCAGCGCCTGCGCGCGCAGCTGAGGAGTCACACGCAGCCAACGCCGCGAGCGAGAGCGCGCCGATTGCGACACCGGTGAGGCGCCGATGCGAAATCGGGCGTGGTGTGTTCATTGGCACAAGATACAACTGCGCCGCGACGTGCGCACTCCGTCCGTCGCGGCGTAGTGCACTACTTGGCCGATCCCGCTTCACGGAGTTGCGGGATCGACTGACTGGGAATCGCAATGATGTTGTCGCAGACGTTGCAGACGTCGACGAGCACGTTCGGTACGCGCAGTCGTGAGCGCTCCATGCGAATCGTGCGAAACTCAAAACGCGATTGCACCACTTGGCGGCACGTCGGGCAGTTGCAGGCGACGATATCGCCAGCGTTCCAGGCGGACTTCATGAGAAACTCCTTTGTGAGACGGGTGACTCGCGACTGTACGAGTGAGACAGTCTGCTGTTTCAGAACGGTTGCACACGCAGATGAACGATTTGTGTAAGCAGCGAATCGTTACTTCACGGCGCTTTCGGGCGTCGCCGGATGAACAAACGTCATTCGACCAGGACCAACACGGAATAAGTCGCAAATGGTACTAACACGCTGGACGACGCAACGCCTCGCTCGGTTCGTGACCACCACCGGCTTGGCGCTCTACGGCATCGCAATTCTCCGCGATCCCGGCTTCGCGCTGATCGATAACGTGAATCTTCCGATCCACGAGACGGGACATCTCGTGTTCAGTCCATTCGGCGAGCTGGTCACGGCCCTTGGCGGCACGCTCCTCCAGCTGATCGTGCCGGCGCTGTTCATCGGCTATTTCGTGAGGCAGCGCGACCAGTTCGCGGCCAGCGTGGCGCTCTGGTGGTTCGCCGAGAATTTGTGGAACATCGCCGTCTACGTCGCTGACGCGCAGGAGCAAGCACTTCCACTCGTCGGCGGGGGCGAACACGACTGGGCGTTCATCCTCGCCGAACTCGATCTGCTGCGGGACGATGCGCGCATTGGCGCGATCGTCAGGTTCTCGGGGACGCTGCTCTTTGCTGTCGCGACCGCGTGGGGTTACGCGTCGCTCGATGCCGGGCGCAATGCGGTCGGCCCCGACGCGAGCGAGTCGAGTTCGATGACGAGCGAGTCGCCGAAGTAGTAGGCCAGTTCATCGCGCGCCGCTTCGTACGCCGTCGGGCCTTCACCGCTGCAGACGAGCGACCCGTCGTCAAGCTCGTCGGACACGACAAGCGCACCGCTGCCAAACGTCACCGGGAAGAGCGTGCTGACCATCGGCTTGACGGTGTGGTAGTCGATCCCACTCGTCAGCGCATACGAGTGCAGCATGCAACCGCGCCCACCCGGCGTATGGAAGACGCAGTATCCGTCGCGCACCGCCGTGCGGCGCAGCGTGCCCCCGGGCGCCTCGACGTCGCGCACTGCCGGCGCACGAAACCATTGACTCGCCGGCACACCGGTGTGCTGCGCGATGGCATCGCTGTCCGCGCGGAGCGCGGCCTCGACACGCCCGTCGACATCGACGCCATGCGCGCAGCAGGAATCCGCACAGAACCCGCAGGCCATGCAGCGCGCGAAGTAGCGCCGCGTAAAAATATCCGGGTCGACCGCGGTTATGACCGGCGCCCCGCCATGGGCGACGTAGTGTTGCGAGAGGGGAACGAGTGCGCTCATCGGGCGCTAGGATCGTATCGAGCGCCGCAGCGCGCAAGTGCGGAGTTCGCGATCCGGATGGCACGACGCCGCGACATATTGCATCTTCGGCGCGGCCCTTCCATCACGGATTCCTGAGCATGACGACAGCTGACCTTCGCTTTCCCATCGGCCGCTTTGCATACAGCGAAGCGGACGACGCCAGCCGCGCGGCGGCAATCGAAACCATCGCCACGCTCCCACAGAAGATGCGCGCCGCGGTCGAGGGAATGTCGGACCCCCAGCTCGACACGCCCTACCGCCCGGATGGCTGGACCGTGCGGCAGGTCGTGCATCATGTGCCCGACAGTCACATCAACGCGCTCATTCGATTCAAGTTCGCGCTGACCGAGGATGTCCCGCGCATCAAGCCGTATCACGAAGCCCTCTGGGCCGAACTCGCCGATGGGCGGAGCGGACCGGTGGCGCCGTCACTGTCAATTCTCGACGGGTTGCATGCGCGCTGGACACTGCTCCTGCGCTCGATGCACGCGGCCGACTTTGGCCGGCAGCTCGAGCACCCGGAACAAGGCGTTCTTCCCTTGGATCGGATGCTCGCGCTGTACGCCTGGCACTCGCGACATCACGTCGCCCACATCACCGAGCTATCGCGTCGCGAGGGGTGGTAGCGGACTTCGCTGATCCCGTCGCGCGGTCGGTCGTCCGCCGCCGCACGTGGCGCGATTTCGCGCGGTCCGCCGCCCGGTTAGCTTTCGCCTGCAATGCCTTCCCACCAATTCACGATTGACGTGCTCCCGATGCCTCTCGTTCTGCTCGGGGGTCCTCTTGCCACGCCGCGGGGCGGTGCCCGATGAAAGAGGCGTTGTTCACGCTGCTTGCCGAGGCCGTCGACTACGCCGGGCTGTTCCCGCCGGCCGGACTCGACATGGCGACGGCAGTGGGCGAGTACGCCGCGCATCGCGACGAGCCTAACGCGTGGATGCTCGGGCGTTTCGTGCTGCCGGCTGCTCGGCTGGACGAATGGTCGAGCGCAGCGCCGGTTGCGATCGAGGGAAATCCGTGGCCGCTGTCCGTGCTCGCGCCCGCGTTCGATCCGGCGCTCCGCGACCTGATCGTCCGATTCAATCAGCGCGAGCAGGGTCGCGCGATGGTCGATACCGTGGAGACGCGAGCAGCGACGCCGCGCGAGATGCCGAGCGCATCGCTGACATCCGGGGTGGCAATCTTCGTCGAGATCCCGATCGCGGACGATCCGGCAACGCTGCTCGACGCCATTCGGGGCGCCGGGGTGCGGGCGAAGGTACGGACTGGCGGGACCACGCCCGACGCCTTTCCATCTCCGGCACAGGTGGCGCGCTTCATCAGGCGGTGTGTCGAGCGTGACATCATCTTCAAGGCGACCGCCGGATTGCACCACCCCCTCCGCGCCGAGTATCGCCTCAGTTATCGCGACGACGCGCCGTCAGGCACCATGTTCGGGTTCCTCAACGTCCTCCTCGCGACGATGATTGCGCGCGAAGGCGGGGGACAGAAGGACATCGCCGCGGCGCTCGAGGAGCGCGACGCAGCCGCGTTGGCGGCCACCGACGAAGCCGTCGTCTGGCGCGGGCGGGCATTCCGCGTCGCGTCTCTCCGCGCCGGGCGCACCCGGTCGATTACGGGCTTCGGATCGTGCTCGTTCCGCGAGCCGGTGGCTGACCTCAAGACGTTAGGCCTGTTGTGATCCCCGCGATCGACGCGACGCACGATCGCGCGCGGCGGTCGTGGGTCGAGTCGGCCAACACGGGCGACGCGGACTTCCCGATCCAGAATCTCCCGTATGGGGTGTTCCGGCGCGACGGGTCTGGCGAGCCCGCGCGGGTCGGTGTCGCAATCGGCGAGATGATCCTCGACGTCAGCGCTGCCCGCCGAATGGGATATCTCAGCGGCGACGCGGCTGCGCCGGCGCAAGCCTGTGCGGCTCCAGCGCTCAACGAATTGATGGGGCTCGATCGACCCGCCTGGCGGGCACTGCGAGTTGCGTTAGGCAACCTGCTCGCCGCTGGTTCATCGGCGGAATCCGATCGAGGGGCGCTTCTCGTCCCGATGCGCGACGCCGAAATGCTGCTCGCGGCGCGTGTCGGGGACTATTCGGACTTCTACGCCTCGATTCATCACGCGACGAACGTCGGCCGGATGTTCCGTCCCGACAGCCCGCTGC
>JBKJQR010000186.1:0-47720 GCA_046593895.1 Gemmatimonadaceae bacterium
GCCGTACTGTCCACCGTCGCCGCGACCGCTGCCCGCAGCGCGGCCGCGACGAACAGTCGTGCGGCTTCCGCAGGAATGCGCGTGTTGCCTTCACCTTCGACGATCACATCCAGCGAGCCGCCGGTCGCCGCCAGCGGGGGCCGGACCAGCGCGGCCACCAGGTCAGCGGTCCGCCCGATCACGGCCGGATCATGCGGCGGCCGGCTCAGTGTCATCAGCGCGTCGGTCATCTGGATGACCGCCTCGAGCTGGTCCGACGCCGAGCTGGCAAAGCTGCCTAACGCGCTGGCCGCCACGCCATCGCGCCCCGATCGCGACCGCACCACTTCGAGGTTCACCGCGACGCCGTTGAGTGCATTGCGCAGCTCGTGGGCGACACTGTCGGCGAGTTGCTGGAGGACCACCAGCCAGACGCGCTCGACGTCGCCGTGTCGGCGCCCGCTCCCCGCGGCGGGCGTGCCGGCGGCACCCGCCTCCTCCACTCAGTCGCTCAGGTCCGCGTCATCGGGCGCGGCGATCGCCCCCGGTCCCGCCTCGTGCGGCGGCTTGCGGTGGATCTTCTGCACCGGCACGTGCGCTGCGACGTATTTCGCCGTCCCGCCGACGGCCAGCTGCGTGAAGAGAAAGGTGAACTTTTCCTCGTAGACCTTGGCCAGCTTCTGGTTGACGCCGGCCGGCAACTCCCAGAGCCTCTTCTTGAACGGCCCGATCGCCTTCTTCCGCGACTTGTAGAAGAACTGCTGGTCGGTGTCGCTCGCCTTTCGCTCGTCCTTCGCGTTCTCGCGCAGCCACTCGTACATCTCGTCGCGCAATGCGCCCGGGATGTTGTCGTACATCATCGTCTGGAAGTTCGTCGCGAGGTGGATCTCGGCGGTCTCGATGCGCGGGAAGTTGTTGAACGCACCGTCAGGCAGCGTCGAGGCGCCATGCTGCACCGCGCCGGCGAGGCCATACTCCTCGCGCGCGACCTTCGACAGCGTGCCTAACGTGTTGAGATCGATCTTGACGTCGGCGATCGATCCGTCGGCGAGCACTACCCCACCGTGCGACGTTCCCGACTGGACGCTGATCTTGCTCAGCCCCTCAGCGTCAGGCGCCTGCTTCTTCCGCGTCCGGTCGAAACCGTCCATGAACGCGCGCAGCTCCTCGACCGTCGAGTTCTCGGTGCCGACCTCGCCGATCTCACCGCCGAGCGAGATGGTCACGCCCGCCGGTTCGGCAGCGCGAACATGCTTCAGGATGTCGATCGCGACTTCGTAGTTGAGACGCTGCTGCTCATCATGGCCGGCCTTCGACAGGTCGACCAGTGTCGACGTATCGATGTCGACGTTGTAGAAGCCGGCCGACACTGCCTCGGTCACCAGCGCCTTCACCGCGTTGACCTCGGTCACCGGGTCGACCGCGAACTTCTTGTGGTTGACCTGGAAGTGGTCGCCCTGGATGAACACCGGGCCGCGGAATCCCTCGCGCAGCGCGGCGGCGAGAATCACCGCGACATACTCGGCGGGCCGCTGGTCGGTGTAGGCGATCTCGGACCGCGCAATCTCGAAGATGAACGCACCGGCATCCATCTTGATCGCCGTCCGGAAGATCGCTCGCGCGGTGTCGTACGTCATCGCGCGGATGTTGACTGCCGGGACCGTGAAGCCGCTGATCTTCCCCTGGCCGCGGGCGAGGTAGAGATCGTGGATTGACGATGGACGGACACCGACGGCCTGCCCGAGCTCCCAGATCAGCCAGCGTGCGTCATCCTTCGCGACCGAATCGCCGAACACCGCGGTCCGCACCAGGGCATCCATCGTCGCCGACGCGAGCGCCGCCTCACGCTTGACGGTGACGCGTCCCCCGTCGACGAGCACGTCGCCGCCGAAGACGCTGGCCACCGTGTCGAGATTTGCCTGCATTCGTACTCCAGAACGGAAATTTCCGGCTGGTGGCGAGAGCCGCGCACCAGGCCGCGAGTTGTGAACGTCCTATTGCAAACTGACCGCGGACAGCCAGCGCGGCAAGCACTGAAAGTTAGCCTTAGACGGTCCACCGCGGTTTGGCCTTCGGCAATTTATCCCATTCCTGGCGCGCCCGCTCGGCGTCGGCGCGGCCGAGCATCGCGCCCGTGAACGGCGAGCCCGTGGAGGGCGCCGGTCGCGCCCGAACGGATCGCTGTGCATCGGGCCGGAATCCCATCAACCACAGAGCACGGCCGCGGAGGCGAGGGCCGGGACGCCGGGACCGAACGGCTCCTGGGGCAAGCGGGGCGGGACCATCTTGCCTAACGCCCATATAACGGCCGCCGGCGCACGATCGCGAACGCGGAATGCCACGGCACTTCTCTGTGGTTCACTTCGAGCAAACGTCGCGAGCGGCACCGAGCCAGCCAACGCCGCACCCTCACTCCACCTTCACCGTCAGCCCGTCGAACGCCGGTGCGATTCCCCGTGGTAACTCGGCCTCGAGGTCGGCATGCAGGTTGTTGTGCGTGAGGTGCGTCAGGTACGTGCGCTCGGCGCCGATTTCCTTCGCCACGCGGACCGCTTCGGGCACGCTCAGGTGCGTCGGGTGCTCGGTCCGAAAAAGCGCGTTCAACACGAGGACCTTTGCCCCGCGCATCAGCGCGATCGCTTCGGGCGGGACGGTCTTCGCGTCGGTGATGTATGCCAGGCCGCCGATACGATAGCCGTAGACCGTGATCATCCCGTGCGGCAGCGCTGCCGCGATCACCTCCGCGTCGCCGATCGTCGTCACCACGCCGGGCTCGATCGGGTAAAGCTTCCCCTCGGGCTTCGAGGTGCCGGGGAGAGGCCGCATGTTCTCGTCGAAGATATAGGGAAATTTCTTCGTGATCCGCTGCAGCGCGTCGGGCGGACCGTACATCGGCAGCGCGCCCTCGCGCCGCACGTTGATTGCGCGCAGGTCGTCGATGCCGTGCAGGTGGTCGGCGTGATCGTGCGTGAAGAGCACCGCGTCGATGCGATCGATCCCCGCGGCGACAAGCTGCAGTCGCAGCTCGGGGGGCGTGTCGATCAGGATGCGGGTGCCGCCGCCGGTTTCGAGGTAGGCGCCGACCCGCGTCCGCTTGTCGCGCGGGTCGGGCGAGCGGCACACTGCGCAATGACAGCCGATTTGCGGTACACCGAAGCTCGTGCCGGTGCCGAGGAAGGTCAGCCGCACGACGGGCTCACGAGCTGCCGCGCCTGACGCGCGCCGGCATCAGACCTTCTCGACCTTGAGCAGGTTCGTCGCGCCCGGCGTGTCGAAAGGAACACCGGCGGTGACGATGACCCGATCACCCTTGTGGCCAAGCCCGCGCCGCCGAACCGCGTCGAGCGCGTAGTGCACCATCTCGTCATAGGTGTCACAGTGCGGCACCAGCTCGGGTACGACGCCCCAGACCAGTGCGAGCTGCCGGTACGTCCGCTCGACGTCGGTGAGCGCGAGGATCGGCACAATCGGCCGGAAGGAGCTGACGATGTTCGCCGTGAATCCGCTCTTGGTGAACACGACGACACACGGTGCGCCGATCATGCTGGCTGCCGCTGCGGTCGCCGCAGCGATCGCGTCCTCCGTCTTCGCCGGTGCGCCCTTGCGGATCTCGTCGGCGATTGCGTGGTCGGGTCGCGCCGCGGCCCCCGGGCGCGTGTGGGTCTCGACCTCGTGGATGATCCGGTTCATCGCTTCGACAGCGAGCCGCGGGAACGAACCGGCCGCGGTCTCCGCCGAGAGCATGACCGCATCGGTGCCGTCGAGGATCGCGTTGGCGACGTCGCTCGCTTCGGCGCGCGTCGGGCGCGGGTGCGTCACCATCGACTCGAGCATCTGCGTCGCCGTTATGACCGGCTTGCCGAGGCGGTTCGCGACCTGGATGATCTTCTTCTGCGCGAGTGGCACTTCCTCGAACGGCAACTCGACGCCGAGATCGCCGCGGGCGACCATCACGCCATCGGTTGCCGCGACCAGGGTCTCGATGTTGCGGAGCGCGACGTCCAGTTCGATCTTGGCGATCACCAGCATGTCGCGCGGCACGAGCTTGCGGAGCCCGACGATGTCTTCGGCGCGACGGACGAAACTCAGGGCGAGATACTCGAGGCCTTGCTCGACCGCGAACCGGATGTCCGCTTCGTCCTTCTCGGTGATCGACGGTGCGCTGACATTGATCCCGGGGAGGTTCATCCCCTTGTGGCTCTTCAGCACGCCCCCGTGCACAACGCGGCTGCTCACCCGGCCGCCCGTGACTTCGAGGACCATCAGCTCGAGCAACCCGTCGTCGAGCAGAATGCGATCGCCGACGTGGACGTCGCCGGCGAGCCCTTCGTAGGTGACCGGAATGTCACCCGCTCGCGCTCGATCCTCGTGAACGAGCACGACATCGGCGCCCTCGCGCAGTGTCACCGGCGCGGACAGGTCGCCCACCCGGATCCGCGGCCCCTGCAAATCGCCGAGAATCGCGATCGGCGAGTTCATTTCCCTCGCGACATCGCGCACCGTCTCGATCACCGTGAGATGCTGCTCGTGCGTCCCGTGCGAAAAGTTCAGGCGGGCCACGTTCAGCCCTGCTTCGATCAGTCCGTGGAGCTGCTCGCGGGTGTTCGACGCCGGACCGAGCGTGCAGACGATCTTGGTGCGACGGGTATGACGGTTCGACACAGGTTCAATATGTTGGACTGGCAGTCAGTACGGCCGGGAAGGGAATATGTACCCGGAAGGAATTTTCAGGGCAAGACGTGCGCAGCGTCACGGGAGACGGACCGCTCCCCGATGGATCTTAACGCCCGCGCCGGCCTGGCGTCCCATGGCCACACATGTTGGGCAGACCACGATCTCTGGAGAGACGACCATGATGTACAGGAACTCGACTCGACTGCTGGTTGCGGCGCTGGTGGCCGGCGTTGCCGCCTGTGCTGATTCTACCGCGCCCTCGCGCACGGTGTCCGATGCGCTGTTGACCCGCGATGCGGCCGCCGACGCAGCCGACGCAACATCGCAGGACCTCTCGCAGATGCTCGGCGGCGAGCTGCTGGCCGGCCTGCCGATGACCACCTCCGGACAGTCGTCGCCCGATCGCGGGGGCTGCACGTATTCGCCGTCGGTCGGCCGTTTCCTCTGCCCAGCGGTGACGAATCTCGACGGCCTGACGGTCGAGCGGTCGTTCGCGGTGTACGCCGGCGGTGTCGCCCAATCGAGTTACAGCGCGACGGCGACCGACTCGATGAACTTCCAGACTTCGCTCACCGGCACTCTTTCGCGCGATGGGCGCACGGCGTGGCTCAACACCGCGCGGACGATGACAGTGAGCGGGCTCGCCGGTGCCGAGACGCAGCGCTCGTGGAGCGGTGTCGGCACGCGGTTCGACAGCGTGCACGTCACCAGCGACGGCGTCGCGCGCCGCACCCGGATTCGGTCGATCGACCGCATCGCGTCAGTGGTGTATGCGCTGCCGCGCACCGAGAATCCCTTTCCCAAGTCGGGGACGATCACCCACGACGTCGCGATCACCTCGGTTCGCGACGACGCGAGCGGCAGCTCGACGCGGTCGGTCGCGCGACATGTGGTCGTGACCTTCAACGGCACGCAGATCGCGACGGTGCTCGTCGGCACCACGCCCTGCACGCTGGACCTGGCGACCCGCAAGCTCACCTGCAACTGACCGCCTAACGGCGGCCGGCCGGAACCTTTCGCTCGAGGCTGGCGAGTAACCCGTCGAAGCTCTTCTGGAAGCTCGCGATACCGTCCTTGAGGAGCTTCGCGGTGACGTCGGCGAGCGAGATCCCGGCCGCCTCGAGGCCAGCGATCACCCGGCGCGCACCGTCGACATCCCGGTCGACGGTGCGCGTCACTTCGCCGTGATCGCGGAATGCGTCGAGTGTGGCCGGGGGGAGCGTGTTCACCGTGTGCGGTCCGATCAGCTGCTCGACGTACATGACATCGCGATAAGCCGGGTTCTTCGTGCTCGTGCTCGCCCAGAGCGGGCGCTGGACACGTGCACCCTTCGCGGCGAGCGAATCCCACCGCTGTCCGGTGAACTTCTGCTGGAACAGCGCATAGGCGAGCTTCGCATTGGCGATCGCCGCCTTCCCCTTCAACGGCTGCAACGCCGCCGACTTCGACGGATCGCTCGCGATCATCGCGTCGATCCGCTTGTCGACCTCTGCATCGACACGGCTGACGAAGAAGCTGGCCACCGATGACACGCGGCCGATCGGCTTCCCCGCCTTTGCGCGCTCTTCGAGGCCGGAGATATAGGCGTCAATGATCCGCTCATGTGCCTCGACCGCGAAGAGCAACGTCACGTTGACGTTGATCCCGTCAGCGATCAGGCGGCGGCAGGCGGCGGCGCCCTCGGCAGTCCCCGGGACCTTGATCATGACGTTAGGCCTGTCGACCGTCTTCCAGAGCCGGTGCGCCTCGGCCACGGTGGCGGTGGCGTCGTTCGCGGAGCCTGGTGAGACCTCGATCGAGGCGTAGCCATCTTCGCCATCGGTCGCGTCGTAGACCGGGCGGAAGATGTCACAGGCGTTCCGGACGTCGGTCGTCTCGACGAGCTCGAACCGTTCCCATGGCGTCAGCGACGACGGGGCGCCCGCGAGCTGTTCGTCGTACGCCGATCCTTCGCCGAGGGCCTTCTCGAAGATCGTCGGGTTCGACGTCATCCCGGTGAGCGCGTCGTCGCGAATGCGCCTTGCGAGGTCGCCGTTGGCGAGCATCGTACGGTCGATGTAGTCGAGCCAGAGCGACTGGCCGGCGTCGTGGAGCTGCTGCAGGCGTTGGTGCGTCATGTCGGATGAGGCTTGAGTGATTCGTTTGTTCGCTGTCAGCGCGCAGTGCGCCAGTGCGGGACTGCGTTCCAGCCACGCGGATCGAAGACGCCGTCGGCCAACGGCGGGTCGGCGCGAATTTCCTCGTATCGCTCGATGAAGTTCGGCTTGCCATCGACGAGGAACACGACTTCCGGCGCGATCATGCCGCCGCCCAGTGCGCGATAATTGTTGAAGCGGATCTCGCTCGTCTTCGTCGTGTCGCGATCCGGCTGGAGCATCCGCACGAAGACGAGTCGCTGGCGGTCGATCCAGAACTGGCGATGGTGCAAGTCGCCGGCGACCGCACCGACGACGTACACTGGCCGTCCCTGCCAGACGTCCTCATGCAGCTTCGCCAAGTCGAAACCAAGCGACTGGATGCGCGAGACTGTTCGCTCCGGCGCGTCGGCATAGACGTCGAATGCGAGGACGATCAATGGGTTCACGCTCGGGATGGCACGTGTGAGCTGCCCGCCGACGATGATGAACTGCGAGTCGCGCGCAAAGAGAATCCCGTTGCGCTGCGCGAGTGGCTCGATATCCACGCGCAGCGAGCCGGGGACACGCACCGCCTCGAGCCACGTCGATGTGTCAGCCGCGCCGGATGCCAGGTAGCGCGTGTTTCGCTGCACGAACGTCGCGGTCTTGAACCATGACCCGGCATACTTGTCGTGCATCGCGTGGACAAGCGCGGGCGCCGACTTGATTGCTGCAGGCGACGGCGTCGTCGGTGACGAGCCGGCGGGACTTTTTCCACAGGCGGCGGTCAGCGCCGTAGCAGCGAGAACGGCAGAAATGCAAACTGAAGCTTTCATGAATGCGTGTGAGTCGGAGACTAGTGAAAAAGATCGCTGGGACCGCCGACGAGCAAGCGCGACGCCACCGCTGATTTTGCGCGCGGCGCCGCGCGCATGGCGCGCGGTGTGCGCGAGGTTAGACTTCCCGAATGCAATTGCCCCCCGACGCGCTCGTCAGTGGCGGCGACGTCCTCTCGATGCTCGCGGCGACCGGTGCGTTCCGGAAGACAGCCGAGCAGCTGCTCGCCGAGCATGGCATCGCTGGCGTGACTCAGGGAGAATGGTATTCCCTGTCGGGCTATGCCGCGTCGATGCACGAACTCGAGCGGCGCGTCGGGCCGAACGCGGTCTTCCGGATCGGGAAGGAAATTCCCAATCACATTGACTTGCCGCCGTCGCTCGACACGTTCGAGGCGGTCGCGGCCGGATTCGGTCCGGCATTCACGCTCAACCACCGCAACGCCGGATCCGGCCGGATCGATTACGAGATCACCGGCCCGGAGAGCGCGACAATCGTCTCAGGAACTCCCTATCCCTGCGAGTTCGACCGCGGCGTGATCATGGGCTTTTTCCAGAAGCTGCTGCACGTCACCCCGCATTATCAGCACGACAATCTGCTCTGCAAGCGCAAGGGTTCCGCCGTCTGCGTTCACTACGTCTCACGCTACCCGGGCTGAACTGGCGGAGCGTTAGGCGCGACTGGCCCGCCGGTCGGCGATCGCGCGGCTGATCGCACCGGTCAGCACCGCGGCGCTCCACGCGAGGAGCGCCGGTACGGCGAGTGTGAAAAGCACGAAC
This sequence comes from Gemmatimonadaceae bacterium, assembly GCA_046593895.1. Classification (GTDB taxonomy): domain Bacteria; phylum Gemmatimonadota; class Gemmatimonadetes; order Gemmatimonadales; family Gemmatimonadaceae; genus JABFXC01. Next base: position 8,387 of record JBKJQR010000186.1, read on the forward strand.
ACCCAGCCCGGCACACGGAATATCTCGCCGAGCAGCGCGAGCAGCTTGCCAGTTCCGCCCGCCGAGGATGTCCAGGCGAGCAGCAGCGCCCACGACGCCGCCGCAGCGACCGCAAGCCGCAATTCGCGCCGCTGCTCGGCGCTCGCCAGCGTCGACCACACCGCGGCAGTCACCGGCACGGCCAGCCAGCCGCCAGTCGCGGTGACCAGCGCGAAGCCAGTGGTTCGCACGAGGAACAACACCCAATCGCGGGCTTTCATCGCTGTGGCAGCACGGTGAGCGATGACGTGACGCGCGTCCCCGGAAGCTCCTGCACTCGGTGCGGAAAACGCAGTGTGTCGAGCGTGCCCGCGGCCCAGCTGGCGAGGCGATCCTGATAACGATTGCTCAGCGGGTTGCCCGACTGTCCGCCGGGATACGTACCCCACCCGCGCGTCTCGGCCCCGAGCTCGACGACCATGCGCCAACTCGCGCCGAACGTCGCACTGGTTGACGGATTGAGCGTGCCCGGGCCGCCCTGGACCGGAATGCCGCGCACCGAAAGTGCCGGAATGCGCAGCAGGTGCATCACGCTCGCCGAGGCGGCGCGATCCCACCGCCAGCGCACATCGCCAGGCTGCCCGAAGCGCTGCGTCGTCGATGCCAGCGCCGACTCGAGCGCATTGCAGACAAGGTCGTCGCGATGCTCGACGGACGGCGTGCGCCGATCGTCCCACCAAGCGCTCGCGCTGTCGCTTGCCAGCTCGAGCAGGATCTGGTCTGCGGGGTGATCGTCCCGGTTCGCGCCCAGCTCGTCCCACGTCTGCGCGTCGAGCTCGCGCATTGCCGCCTCGAACAGCACGGCGCGCGTGTTGTCGCGCGTGTAGAGCCGCGACCACTCGCCGAGTAGCGCAGCTCCGGCAGCGCATCCGGCGCGCGCTGGACGACGCTGCGCCGCGGTGAGAAATATCGGCACGAGCAGGTTGGCCCGCTCGCTCCCCGGATCCGTCTGCATCTTCGCCATCAACTCGGGGGTCATCGGCGGCGCGGCACGGAGCAGTGCGTTGATGCGCAGCGCGCGCCAGGGCGAGAACCAGGCGGTCCCGAGATACGCCGGCTCGACGTTCGGATCGACTGGCTGCTGGTTCGCGCTGGCGAGAAATCCCTGCGGTGGGTCGACCGCACCCGGATAACGGCTGAGGGGCCAGTCGCCCTGCCAGTCGTTCGACCGGCGCGATCCATCGCGAATGACATCCCCCCGCCCGTCGCCCCCCCGGATCGGGAAGCGCCCGGTTGACCGAACCCCGATGTGCCCTCCGCGATCGGCGACGAGCATGTTCTGCGCAGGCGCAGCGTAAACGTTGGTCGCCCGGCGGAATTCCTCGACGCTCTTCGCCTTGGCTAGTTCGCCGAATGCGCCTAACGTTGCGGGGGTCTCGAGCACGGTCCAGCGGAGCGACAGCCAGCGCGTACCGCTGTGCCGCAGCGGACCGCGATGCGTGTACCGCACCGTATCGATGGCGAGCGTCGTTCCCCGCGGGCCGCGGTACGTTTCGGTCCGCAGTTCGATCGCCTTCCACTGTCCGTCGACCATGTAGCGCGACGGCCGAATGCTGTCATCGACGGTCTCGGCGAAGTAGTCGATGACGTCCGTCTGCGAGTTGGTGAAGGTCCACGCGATGTCGCGATTGAAGCCGATGATGATGCCCGGTGCGCCGGGAATCGTCACCCCGTAGACATCGAGCACTCCAGGGACGGTGATCTGCGCCTCGTACCAGATCGATGGCAACGTCAGGTCGAGATGCGGGTCGCCGGCGAGCAGCGCCGCTCCGCCTGCTGTTCGGCGGCCTGCGACTGCCCAGTTGTTGCTGCCGAGCGCGTCGCCGGCGCGCGCCGCATCGCCCCGGGTTCGATGCGGCGTCACGTCACCAAGCAGCGCGAGCAGCGCCGCCGCCGCACTGTCCGGCGCGCCGGGCGGGGGCAATGGCGCAAAATCGAACCGCGGCCGCGTCTGGCCGTTAGGCTGGATCGGTTCCTGGATCGGGCTCCGCGCCGGGAAGAGGGCATCGGCCGCGGCCGCTCCGACGCGGGCGCGCGTCGCCACCCGCTCGAGGTCGTCCTCGTAGGCGAGGGTGCGGCCCATCCGGTTCAGCAGGTGCAGCGTGTTGATCGGTGCCCACCGCTCCGGCCGGATGCCGAGCAACCGGAATTCGAGCGGGAGCTCGGCCGGCGACATCGAATCGATGTAGGCGTTGACGCCATCGGAAAACGCATCGGCCGCGTCGCGCGCCGGCGTCCCCACCGGCATCGCCGCCAGCGACTGCTCCGCGGCGCGAGGCATCCCGAGCTGCCGAGTCTCGCGATCGGCAGCGAGCAGTCGCCGCCCCCCGATCTCACCGAGCCGCCCGGCGGCGGCCAGCGTCTGTGCCTCGAGTTGGAACAGCCGGTCCCGCGCGACGACGTAGCCTAACGCGCGATAGGCATCGCCCTCGCTTTCGGCGAAGATGTGCGGCACGGCGCGATCGTCGTAGAGGACGGTCACCGGCGCACGCGTCCCGGCGATGCGCACCTCCGTCGATCGCGGAAGCTCGGCAACGCCGGGCAGCGCCCAGACGCCGGTTGATGGATCGATCAACGGCCCGAGCGGCGGCACCGGCCCGAGACCCCGTCCGCACAACCAGATCATCATCACGAGGACGAACGCCGCTGCGCCCACTCGAATGACGGTGCCCTTCGCGCGCAGGCCGACCGGTCGGATGCCGCAAGCAGCGGTCATGATTTCGCGGCAGCGGGAGCGGCAGCGTCGCCCTGTGCGGCAACAAGCGCGGCGGCGTCGCCTTGTGCGGCAGCAAGCGCGGCAAGCGCCTCACCGGTCACGCGGTTCGTCGTCCACTCGGTCATCGCGCGTGCACCGATGCTCTCGTAGAAGCGGATGGCGGCCACGTTCCAATCGAGCACGCTCCACTCGAGCCGGCCGCAGCCGCGATCGAGTGCGAGGCGCGCGAGGCGCGCGAGCAACAACTTGCCGACACCGCGCCCGCGGTACGCGGGCAGGACGAAGAGGTCCTCGAGATACAATCCTGGACGCGCGAGAAAGGTCGAGTAGCTGTGGAAGAAGAGCGCGAACCCCGCCGCGTCATCGTGATGAAATGCAAGGATGACCTCCGCGGCGGCGCGCGATCCAAACAGTGTTTCGCGCAGCAACGCCTCGGTCGCTACCACCTCGTGCGCCAGCTTCTCGTACTCCGCGAGCCCGCGAATGCAGGAGAGGATGACCGGCACGTCGTCGGGGGCTGCCGCGCGAAGGACGAATGGCGAAGCTGGTGACATCGGGGTGAGCGGCGGTGACGCCTCCCCTGCGACGGTATCGGGGAAGCGCGCCCAACATCGACCCCCGCTCCACTGCTGTCAACGTTCTCGCCGTCTGCGCTTCCTCACACCCGCCTCTCCTTCATGCATCCTCGCACCCTCGTCGTCGCGCGACTCACAGCGCTTGGACCGCTCCCACTCCGGGCGCAGGCGCGACAAAAAGCCCACGGCAGCCAAGCTCACTGGCTCCCGCCAGCTGGACAGCAGAATCAGTGGAAGCCATGCCATGAGGCATGCGGCAGGGACACTGCCCCGCCACGAGGCATGCGGCAGGGACATTGCCCCGCCACGAGGCATGCGGCAGGGACACGCGACAGCAGACGTTAGGCAGGGCACGAGACAGCGACGCGGTCGCGCCGCATCCGTCTCGTGCCCTGTCTCCTGCCTCGTGTCTCCTGCCCCTGCCGCATGCCTCGTGGCCGGGCCGTTCCCCTGTCTCCTGCCTCGTGTCTCCTGCCAGCTCACGATCGCCACTTCGATTTCCGCTTAGCAGCAGCTCAAGGATCGTCTCTCTGCGTCGCCGCTCGTCGCACCTGACTCATGATGCGCTCGAGGTCTGACTCCGCCTGCGCGCGCGCTTCCGCGTCGTCCGCGCCCTCGCGCGCGACCAGGCGAATCTGATCCATCATCTCATCGATCAGCGCCCGAAAGCGCGGACGCAGCCGCCGGTCGCGGTCGGACTGCTCTGACATGCTTGGCATCAACGTCTCCAATCGGAAGCTCCGCACAAAATTGCGCGCTGAGCACCGTTCCGCCAGAGTCGCCTTCGGACTCAGAGCAGCAGCGCTGTGCGACCGCTCACAGCGAGTTGCGCCACCGCCCGGCCGCAAAGCGCACCGACGACATTGCCCGTGCCATTATACGCGCCCGTCGCCCACACGCCATCGCGCACCTCCTCCACCACCGGTAACCCATCAGTCGTGTACGCGACCAGCGCCGCCCATCGGTGCGTGATCGGTGCTGCCGTCCGGACACGCTCGCGCAAACACGCCTCGAGCGCGCGTTGCACCACCTCCGTCGGCCGCGCGTCGTGCGTCCATTCTCCGTCGCCGCCCACGTCGCGAAACCCGCCGAGCGCGATGCGCCCATCAGCGAGCTGCTGCCAGTAGTCGAGACCGTACCGTGAATAGACGGGGCGATCGTAGCGCACGTCGCTCGCCGGTGCGGTGCCGAGCATCTGCAGGCGAGCGGTCCGCACCCGGCCGGCCAGCTCGGGCAGTGCGCGATCCAGCCCACCATCCACCGCAACGATCACGATCGGCGCGCGAACCGCGCCTCGCGGCGTCGTCACCTCACCGCGGCTGATCGCGATCGACGGGGTGTGCTCGTAGAGCTGCGCGCCCGCTGCGATCGCCCGCCCCGCTAGCTCGCTGCACCGCAGCAGCGGCTGGAAGCTCGCGTCGTGCCGAAAGAGCAGCCCGCGGCCTTCCCACCCGTCATAACGCTCCACCGGCAGGCCGTCCATCGTCATCGCCGCGAGCTGCGCCTCGCAGTCGGCCAGCTCCTCGTCGTCGACCGCGATGCGCAGCGTCCCCGTTCGCCGCACCGCCGCCGGGGTCTCGGCGGCGATCCGTTCCAGCTCGGCAAGCGTTAGGCGCCAGGCCCGCGTCGCCCGGTCGCGGCCGTGCGAGTCCGCAGCCTCGTGGTGGAACGACGCGATTCCGGCGAGCAGGAAGCCCCCGTTCCGCCCGGCCGCCCCGCCCCCAACGGCGAGCGCGTCGATCCCGACTACGCGCGCCCCCAGCCGCTGCAGCTCGCCGATGCATGACAATCCGCTCCCGCCGAGGCCGACCACGCAGGCGTCGGCCTCGACGACACGCTCGAGCGGCGGCAGCGCGAGCGCCGGCACGCCAACCGACCACACCGGCGCGCTCGACGACGCGCCCGGCGCGCCGCCGTGCTCAGACACGGCGCGTCTTCCAGGCGCCGCGCCGGAACAGCCAGCCACCGGCGAACGCCATCAGCGAGAACGCCGCCGCCATCGCGATGAACGCCCCGCGCGGACCCATCGCGAAGTGATTCGCCAGCAGCCACGCCAGCGGCAGCTCGAACAGCCAGAAGCAGACCAGGTTCAACAGCGTCGGCGACCGCGTATCCCCGGCACCGTTGAACGATTGCGTGAACGTCATTCCGTAGCCGTAGAACGGGAAGCCTAACGCGATCGTCCGCAGGCACTGCGTCGCGTAGCGCGCGATGTTCGGGTCGTGGGTGAAGATTGACACGATGTGATCGGCCAGCAGCACGAACATCACGCCGATCGTGCCGAGGAAGACCGTCGCGTAACCCCCGGCAATCCAGACGGCGCGCTCCGCCCGCTCCGGCTTCTTCGCGCCTAACGCCTGCCCGACCATCGTCGCCGCGGCGTTGGTGATCCCGAACGCCGGCAGCAGCGCGAAGATGATCACCCGCAGTCCGATCGTGTATCCGGCGACGGCGTCGCTCCCGAACGCCGAGATGATCCGCACGAGGCCGAGCCAGCTCGCCGTACCGATGAAAACCTGCACCGTCGCGCTCGACGACAGCTTCACGATCCGCCCGATCAGCGGCGGATCGAAGCGCCAGTGCGGACGCTGCACTGCCAGTCGCCCCCGGCCGTTGAGCAATCGTGAGAGCGCGAACAGCACGCCGATCCCGCGACCGATCGTCGTGCCCACCGCCGCGCCCGTGACGCCCAGCTTCGGGAACGGTCCGAAGCCGAAGATGAGGCATGGCGACAGCACGATGTTGAGTGCATTCGCCAGCCAGAGCACGCGCATCGCGATCGCCGCGTCTCCCGCGCCGCGAAACACCGCGTTCACGAGGAAGAGGAGCAGGATGCTCGCGTTCCCGGCGAACATCATTCGCGTGTAGCCGCTCCCCGACAGGACCACCGATGGCGAGGCACCCATCGTCGCCAGCAGCCGCGGTGCCAACACCGCGCCGACGATTCCGATCGCGATCGCCACTGCGAGTCCGAGCGCCAGCGCCTGCGCGGCGGAATGTGCCGCGCCTTCGCGATCGCCTTCCCCGATCCGACGCGCCACCATCGCCGATGCGCCGATCGACAAGCCGATCGCGATCGCGTACACCACCGCCAGCATCGACTCGGTGATGCCGACCGTTGCTACCGCATCAGCGCCGAGCCGCGCGACGAAGAACACGTCGACCACGGCGAACACGCTCTCCATCACCATCTCGAGCACCATCGGCACGGCGAGAATCAGGATCGCGGTGCCGAGCGGTCCCTCAGTGAAATCGCGATGTGATCCGCGCAGTGCTTCCCGGAGCGCGGCGCCGAAACTCAGCGTGCCATGTTCCAACGGCACGTGTGACGCTTCGCCGATCACCGATTCGCTCGCCGCCGCCGGCTGGAGGTCGTGGGAAGACATTCGCGCAATCTACGGCCATCGCCTCCCGCGCGCCCCTCCGCCCGTCCGCATTCCGCCTGACGGCGCGCTTCCCGCACCGCGCCGCGACCGCGACATTCAACGAGTGACTGCGCTCCCGATCGAACCCGTCCTCCCCGCGCTCGCCGCAGCACTCGCCGCTGCGCGCGCTGCCGTCCTCGTTGCGCCACCCGGCGCCGGCAAGACGACACGAGTTCCACTCGCGCTGCTCGACGCATCGTGGCTCGACGGACGGAAGATCGTGATGCTCGAGCCCCGCCGCGTCGCCGCACGTGCCGCCGCAAATCGCATGGCATCCACCCTCGGCGAGCCGGTCGGACGCACGGTCGGCTTTCGCGTCCGCGCCGACACGCGCGTTAGTCGCGACACGCGGATAGAAGTCGTCACCGAGGGTGTGCTCACGCGCATGCTGCAGAGTGACCCGACCCTTGACGATGTCGCGCTCGTGATCTTCGACGAGTTCCAGGAGCGCTCACTCCACGCCGACCTCGGACTCGCCCTCGTCATGCACGCGCGCACCATCCTCCGCCCCGGGCTGCGCGTCCTCGTGATGTCCGCGACGATCGACGGTGCCGCCGTCGCCGCCCTGCTCGGCGACGCACCCGTCGTCGTCAGCGAAGGCCGCAGCTTCCCCGTCGAGACGCGCTGGCTCGCGCGCGCGGCCGACCATCGCATCGAAGCGCCGGTCGCCCGCGCGATTCGCGCTGCACTCGCTGCAGACGACGGCGATATCCTCACCTTCCTACCCGGCGCGGGGGAGATTCGCCGCGTCGCATCGATGCTCGGCGGTGACTCGCGGCCGCCTGACGTTGACGTTATCCCCCTCTTCGGCGCGCTCTCCGGCGCGGATCAGGATCGTGCGCTCGCCCCATCGCCGCACCGCCGCCGCAAGATCGTCCTCGCAACGTCGATCGCCGAGACGAGCCTGACGATCGAAGGCGTTCGCATCGTCATCGACAGCGGACTTTCCCGGCTCCCCCGTTTCGATCCCGGCGCCGGCATGACGCGACTCGAAACGGTTCGTGTTTCGCGCGCGTCCGCCGACCAGCGCCGCGGCCGCGCCGGACGTACCGCGCCTGGCGTCTGCTATCGCCTCTGGGCAGAGCACGACCATCATGGCCTGATCGCGCAATCACCCCCTGAGATTCTCGCTGCTGATCTGACGGCACTCGCCCTCGAGCTTGCGGTCGCCGGCATTGACAATCCCGCGGTGCTCCGGTGGCTCACGCCTCCGCCTGACGGCGCGCTCGCACACGCTCGTACGCTGTTGCGGCAACTCGGCGCGCTCGATCTCCACGACCGCGCCACGCCGCACGGACGCGCCATGACGACCCTCGGGGTTCATCCCCGGCTCGCGCACATGTTGATCCGCGCGGCGCATGCCGGCGTGGCCTCGCGCGGCGCGCGGGTCGCCGCGCTCCTCGGCGACCGCGACATCGTTCGCTTCGACCGGGCCGGCGCGAACGCGGATCTCGGCATCCGGCTGGAGTTGGTCGCCGACGGCGCTGCCGAGCGCGAAACGTTCGCCGATGCGCGGATGACCATTGACCGCGACGGCCTCCGCCGTGTGCGCGAGGACGCGCGCCAGCTCGAGCACCGTGTCGCCGCCGCGGTCAACGCGCCGGCAGCGCAAACCGCCGCTGCCGCACCAGCGCCAACGTTAGGCAACGATCTCTCGCTCGGCGCGCTCGTCGCCCTCGCCTATCCGGACCGCATTGCGCGCCGCCGTGCCGATCAACCCGGGCGCTACCTGATGCGGACCGGCTCCGCTGCGCTGCTCGCCGAGGCACAGGAGCTCACCGGCAGCGAATGGCTTGCGATCGCGGAACTCGACGGACATCCCACCGACGCCCGCATCTATCTCGCAGCGCCAATCGATGAAGCCGAGGTTCGCCAACTCTTCGTTCAGGACATCCAGCGCACCGAAGCCGTCGAATTCGACGTTGCCACCGAGGCGATCGTCGCCCGGCGGAGCGACCGGCTCGGCGCGATTGCACTCTCGGACGTAGTCGTCGGAAACCCCGACCCGGCACTCGTTGCCGCCGCCTTCGGCCGTGCGGTCGCCCGCCGCGGGATCGCTGCCCTCCCCTGGTCCAACGCTGCGGCGCGGCTGCGCAGCCGACTCGCCTTCCTCCACGACATCGCGCCGGAATGGCCCGATGTCTCTGATCACGCGTTAGGCCAGACGTTCGATCAATGGCTCGCCCCGGCGCTCGACGGCCTCCGCCGCGTTGACGACCTGCGCCGCCTCGATCTCGGCGCGCTCCTCCTTGCGCGGCTCAGTTGGCAGCAGCGGGGTAGCCTCGACGAGCTCGCGCCCTCGCACTTTACCGTGCCCACCGGCTCGCGCATCGCGATCGATTACTCCGATCCCGCGGCGCCCCTCCTCGCCGTCAAGCTGCAGGAGTTGTTCGGACTCGCCGAGACGCCGCGTATTGGTGGAGGGCGGACCATGCTGACACTTCACCTGCTGTCCCCCGCGCAGCGCCCCGTCCAGGTCACCCGCGATCTCGCCGGATTCTGGCGCACCAGCTACGCGGACGTCCGGAGGGAGTTGCGTGGCCGCTACCCGCGGCATCCCTGGCCGGAAAATCCGCTCGCGGCCACGCCGACCCGGGGAGTGAAACGACGTCCCTGACCGCCGCTCACCCGAGCACGCAGACGGTGGGAACCGCCCGTCGTCAACCCGAGTTAGTGACTTTCCGGTCACTAACCGGTTAGCTTGATCGCTGACGATCGCTCGCCCCGCCGCCGCCTTACTGCCACCAATGAGCACGACCACTGAGCCCGTCCCCGCCGGGGGACCGCCGCGCCCGGCGGCACCGACGCCGCGGAACGCCGCCGTCATGACCGCCGCGGCGGCGTATGTCGACAAGTACCGTTGGCTGATCCTCCTCGGGCTGATCACCGCGGCGATCATGGAAGTGCTCGACACGACGATCATCAACGTTGCGCTGCCGCAGATGGCTGGCAATCTCGGCGTCACGCAGCAGGAAATCGGCTGGGTCAGCACCGGCTACATCCTCTCCAACGTCATCTTCCTCCCGATGACCGCGTTCTTCACCGAACGCTTCGGACGCCGCCGCTACCTCACCGCGTCGATCATCATCTTCGCGGTGGCGTCGTTCTTCTGCGGGACGTCGCACTCCCTCGTCGAACTGGTGTTCTGGCGCATCGTCCAGGGCGCTGGCGGGGCGGCGCTGCTTTCCACCGCCCAGGCCACTCTGCGCCAGATCTTCCCCCTCGAGGAGCAGGGACTCGTCCAGTCGGTCTTTCTGCTTGGCATCATCGTCGCGCCAACGTTAGGCCCGACGCTTGGCGGGTGGATTACCGACAACTACGCCTGGAACTGGTGCTTCTTCATCAATGTCCCGATCGCCATCGCGGCGACGTTCCTCGTCAGCACCTTCCTCAAGGATTCGCCCGACCAAAAGGCGAAGAAGGGACAGATCGACTGGCTCGGGATCGGGTTGCTCACGGTCGGCGTCGGGTCGCTGCAGTATGTGCTCGAGGAGGGCAGCCAGAAGGACTGGTTCTCCGATGACCTGATCCTCCGGCTGGCGATCGTCGCTGGTGTCGCGCTCGTCACGATGGTCTGGTGGGAGCTTTCACCGCGCAACAAGCAGCCCGTTGTCAATTTCCGCGTGCTGCACAACCGTCAGCTCGCGGCCTCGATCTTTCTCTTCGTATCACTCGGTTTCGGGCTCTATGGCGGCGTCTTCATCTTTCCGCTGTTCGCCCAGAGCATTCTCCACTTCAGCCCAACCGAGACTGGCCTCGCGATGCTGCCCGGCGGACTGGCCACCGGCGCCTCGGCGCTCTTCTGCGGCTTCCTGCTCAATGGGAAGAAACCCAAGGCCGACGCGCGCGTGCTCATCGCGATTGGCATCTCGCTCTTCCTCGTGTCGATGTTCAAGCTCGGTCACCTCACCACCCAGGCGGGAGAGAGCGACGTCCGCGCCGCGCTCATCGTCCGCGGCTTCGGGCTTGGCTTCCTCTTCGCGCCGATCAACAACGTCGCGTATGCGAGCCTGAAGCCGCAGGAAGCGCAGCAGGCGTCAGGGCTGATCAACCTCGCGCGTCAGCTCGGCGGCGCATTCGGCATCGCTATTCTTGCGACCTACGTGACGACCCACACGCAGATCCACCGCGTGGACCTGGTGAGCAGCATCGTGGCCGGCAGTCCAATCACCGATCAGCGCATCCAGCTGCTCACCGGCGGATTCGTCGCCCGAGGAATGGATGTTCTCACCGCGAAGACCGCCGCGCTCGCCGCAATCAATGGGCAGGTGATGCAGCAGGCCGCCATGCGCAGCTACAACGACGCGTGGATGCTCCTGCTCATCGCCTTCCTTTGCGTCTCGCCCTCGGTGCTGCTCCTCAAGCGGCCAAAGCCGGGCGTCGCCGCCGCCGACGCGCACTGAGCGCCGGCGCACAAGCGACGACGTCTGCCGTGATCGAAGCCTGCCAGCGTACTACGTAACCGCTACGTCACAGCACGTATGGGCGCGCACTGACAACGCCGGTACACTGCTTTCCATCCTCTCTGGAGAGCATCCATGCGCCGCTTTGCATTCGTCATTCCTGTCGCCCTTCTCACCGCCACGACGGGCTGCATCCCCTACTCCGTCGGCAGCACCGCGCGAACCGTTCCCGCTGGTGAGCATGTTCGCACCACGACGGCGTTCATCATCCCGAACGGTGTCGAGAACAAGGGAGACTCGGTCGCCGCGACAATCCCCGGCCTCGACTCCGAAGTTCGTTTCGGAATCGACGACCGCTCCGATTGGGGCGTTCGCGTCCCTTCGTGGAGCGGCGTCGTCCTCAACTACAAGCGGCGCCTCGACACGGTCGGCGCCACCGCGGCCGCCGACACTGGCGTCGCCGTCTCGCTGATGGCGGGAGGCGGCTTCATCAACTGGGGACAGCACGCACACGTCGAGCTGACGCTCATCGCCTCGGGGCGCGAAGACCGGAAGGCCGTACCATACGGCGGGATTCGCATCATGCAGGTGGCGCCGATGTCGAGCAGCGCACCGAGCGACCGTCCGACGGCCGGGGCCTTTCTCGGGTGGCGCATCGGCTCGCGAAATCTCGGGATCGCCCCGGAAGTCGGCGTCTTCTACGACCACTCCGCGTTGCACCTGCGGAGCAGCGACGTGATCGTCGTTCCGAGCATCACCTTTTACGGCAACGCGCTGTCGTCGATCTTCCACTGAATCGACGATGGCGAAACGAGCGAGGGGGCGCCTAACGGCGCCCCCTCGTTTCCTTCGTCAGCGAGGTTTAGTACTCGCGGCGGCCACGGCCGCCACCACCACCGCCGCCACCACCACCGCCGTATCCACCACCGCCACCCGAGCTACCGCTCGAGCCACCGCTCGCGCCGCCGCCCATCTTGGTGACGTTCTCGGCGGCAGGGCCCTTCTGCCCCTGCACGACGTCAAACTCGACCTTTTCTCCCTCGGCAAGCGACTTGAAGCCGCTGCCCTGGATGGCCGAGTGGTGCACGAACAAATCCTTTCCACCATCCTCCGGCGTGATGAAACCGAAGCCCTTCGCGTCGTTGAACCACTTTACTGTCCCGGTCGTGCGCATCGTACTTGTCTCCGTGCAAGAGCGTTGGCGTACTGCGTGTGATCTTCCTACCGCGCTGCGTCGTCTGGCCTGCTCAGGCCTGGTGACCCGGCGCAACGGCCGGCAAATGCGGGTCGGTCCGTATATCAATGCAGCTTTCGATCCAGACCCGATGGCATAGGGCCGACGCCCGTGCTCTGCGAGAATAGAGCCCTGCTGCCGTTCGCAACATAGCAACTTTCTTGGCGCCGCGCATTACCCGAACGATTCCGCCCCCATCCGATCGCCTCATGGCGGCACCGACGGGCCCAAAAGCGACTGATTGCGCCGCCTACCTCACCCGCACTCCGAAAACCCGCAGACATGGCACTTCGCGCACCCCTCGGCGTACTCCATCGAGCTGCCGCAATCGGGGCACGTTCCCATGAACCCCTGCTGCCCGCCATCCACCTCGAACCCGGCCATCGGCTGCGCGCCACCCTGCGCCGCAACCGGGACGGTCGGCGCGACGACCACGCGAGCGGGCGTGCTCGAGCCGGGGCTCGCCAGCAACTCCTGCTGGACGCCCTGCTTGTCCTGCCACCACTCGTAGAGCGCGATCCCGATCGCGTCAGGCACCGACAACACCTTGCTCGGCCCGAGGCCGACCGCGCGATCGGACGAGATCCCACGCAGCTGCTTGTGCACTTCCATCATCGGGATCCCCGACCGCAGCGCCAGCGAGATGAGCCGGCCCATCGCCTCAGCGTCGGCCATCGCGCTGCCCCCCGCCTTGCCTAACGTCACGAACACCTCGAATGGCTGGCCGCGATCGTCCTCGGTGATGTTCACGAACATCGTCCCTAACGGAGTCTCCTTGCGGATCGTCGTCCCGCGGAGGCGGTCCGGGCGCGCCCGCTTCGCGCGCCGCTGCAGGTTCTCCGCCTCGCTGTCGAACAACGCCTTCCGCAACCGCTCGATCTGGTTGTCCTTTTCGGCGATCGTCCCCGCCAGCTCGCCGAGCTGCCGCTTGTCCGACGCCGTCCCGTCGCGTTGCGCCGCCGCCGTTGCCGTCGCGCCGGTCGACAGCACCTGGTTGTCGCGCGACCCGTCGCGGTACACCGTCACGCCCTTGCACTTCAGTTCATACGCGAGCTCATAGATCGCCCGCACGTCCTCGACCGTCGCCGCGTGCCCGAAGTTTGTCGTCTTGCTGATCGCCGAGTCGCAGTGCTGCTGGAAAGCCGCCTGCATCCGCACATGCCACTCGGCCGGAATCAGGTTCGCCGTCACGAACACGCGCTGCCACTTCACCGGCACCTCTGGGTGCTCGACAGTACCCGTCTTCGCGATCCGCTCCATCAGCTCTTCGCTGTACCAGCCCTCAACCTTCGCGATCGCGACGAAGTCGTCGTTGACGTCAGGCATCATGACGCCCGCCTGGTTGCGCATGAACGCGACCGCGAACAACGGCTCGAGACCACTCGAACACCCGGCGATGATGCTGATCGTCCCCGTTGGCGCGATCGTCGTCACGTTGCAGTTGCGCAGCATCTGCATCGGGCGGATGCGCTTGCCGTCCGCGTCGCGCGCGCACGTGTCGTCAGGGCCCCAGATGCTGCGCGCCCACTCGGGGAACGCACCGCGCTCCTTTGCCAGGCGCTCGCTCTCCTTCTTGCTCTCGACGTCGAGAAATTCCATCACGCGTCGGCCCATCTCGACGCCCTCGGCTGAATCGTACGGAATGCCTAACCGCACGAGCATGTCGGCGAAGCCCATGATCCCGAGCCCGATCCGGCGGATCCGCTTCGACAACGACTCGATCTCGGGCAGCGGGTACTTGTTGACGTCGATGATGTTGTCGAGCAGGTGCGTGCTGAGCTGGATGTCGCGACGGAACGCTTCCCAGTCCATCGCCCGGTCCTGCACGTACACCCCGACGTTGATGCTCCCGAGGTTGCATACGTCGTAAGGCAGCAGCGGCTGCTCGCCGCACGGATTCGTCGCCTCGTACGGCCCGAGGTGCGGAACCGGGTTGTAGCGGTTGGCCTCGTCGACGTAAAAGCAGCCGGGCTCACCGGTCCGCCACGCGCCAAGAATCATCTTGTCCCACACCATGTTCGCGTCGAGCCGGCCGACTTCCTTGCCGGTCTTCGCGTCGCGCAGAGGGTAGTCGCTCCGCGCCTTTACCGCGTCCATGAACTCGGTCGTCACGGCGACCGAGATGTTGAAGTTGGTGATCTGCGTGAGGTCTTCCTTGCAGGCGATGAACGCCAGGATGTCCGGATGATCGACGCGGAGAATGCCCATGTTCGCGCCGCGCCGAGTGCCGCCCTGCTTCACCGCATCGGTGCTCGCGTCGTACAGCTTCATGAACGAGATCGGACCACTGGCAACGCCGGTCGTCGAGCGCACCATCGCTCCATTCTGGCGCAGCCGCGAGAACGAGAACCCGGTGCCGCCCCCACTCTGGTGGATGATCGCCATTGAGCGCAGCGTGTCGTAAATCCCATTCTGTCCGTTCGACAGCGAATCCTCGACGGGAAGGACGAAGCACGCCGAGAGCTGGCCTAACGGCCGGCCGGCATTCATGAGCGTTGGCGAGTTCGGCTCGCACCGCCGCTGCGTCATCAGCCCATAAAACTCGTCCGCCACCGCATCCACCGCCTCACCGGTTGCCCCATACCGACGATCCGCCTCGGCGACCACGGTCGCCACGCGCCAGAACAGGTCCTCGGGACTCTCCACCGGCTTCCCCGTCTCGTCCTTCACCAGATAGCGCTTCGCAAGCACGGTGCGCGCGTTCTGGCTCAGGGTGACGGGACCGCTCGGGGGGGTGGTGGGCAGGGACATCTTTGCAACCTCGTACGGTGAAACGATGAAAAATGACAGCAGCCGGGGGGGCTACAGGTGGGGCTCGTTCAGTTTGCGTCGGTCGCCGCGCTTTCGCGAATTCGCGCCGGCAGAAAGCGCGGCGATCTGGTCGGGGCGGGGAGTCTAGCGGGGTTCGTGTTTCCGCGCCAGTGTTCCCGTATCTTCATATTTTGCTTCGACTTACGATATCAACATCACGAATGTCCTTTTGCTCCCGTCTTTCCACCGCACCACTTGTGATTTGGGTGACATCCCCACCGGATCAAGCTCAGCACGTCGAAGGCGCTCGCGACCCAACGCGGCCGGACCTTGTAACTGCCTGCAAAATATGGCGTTGAAAAAACGCTCGGCGCAATTGTTCGCGACCGGCGGCGCCGCTGACATCGTCCGTTGACGACGCGGGCCCCACCGCGTAACGGCGAGGACTTGCCCGCAAACACGTGATGAAACGAGCTCAGCTCTTCAACGCGGCTCATGCACCGACCAGTACGCGATGCCATCCGGCGACCGGCCCGCAGCAGCGCGGCCTTCCGAGGTACCCAACGTACCACATCCTGATGCAAAAGGCGATCAGCGACGGCAGCGAAATTGACTGCGCAGACGACGCTGTCGCGTCGGTCTCGCCAGCATCGCCGACGGACCGTTAGGCATCAGAACGCGTGCCCCGCCGAGACGTAGACCCCGGCCGCTGCTGCGCTGGTGCCGCGCAGCCGGCCGACCGGCTCCGCGACGCCGATTGCCAGCGAGAGCGGAGCATCGTAGAAAACCGCCAGATCGAGCACCACCTCCGCTCCAACCGACGCGATCGGCGTTCCCATTGTGGCGCTCGACACGCAGTTCCCCGCGACCCGCGCGGGTCCCCGGCACCACGCCGTCGCCGCGTCGCCGAAGAGCGCCAGCGACGTCCGATCCAGGTAGAGAACGCCGATCCCGCGCGAGGGGCGAATCAGCGGCGCGCGGTACTCGAGCGACCCGGCCAACGCGCGCGTCCCAGCGAGCGCACCGGAGACGTAGCCCCGCACCGGAAACTCGCGCGTGCCGCCGACGGAGAGGCCACTCGGTCCGAGCGGGTCGGCCGCCAGCCCGCCGACCGACAGCGCTGCGCCGTCTTCGGAGTCGGTCCAGCCGCCTGCCATCCGCAGCGCTATTACATGGTGCGCGAACCCCGGGAGGTCGAGCGACCGGTACCCGGCGAGACTTCCGACCGCCCGGATGTGCCCTCCGCTGCGCTCGTCGGCGTCCCAGAGCCGCTCGCTGCTCGCTCGCGCGGTAATCCCATCCTCGAGCGAGATGCTTCGCCCGGGCGACTGGACGTTCGACCCGACCAGCCCCGCGAACACGAACGGCCGCCGATGGGTCGTCTCGAAGTAGTTGCCGCTCAGCGCCGCGAGGAGCGGCCGCGGATCGGTTGCGTAGTCGCGCAGCTCCAATCCGCCGGCGACGCTCGCCGCGAGGAACGTCCGCGTCCGCGGCCGGGTTGAGGAGAGGCCGCCCTCGAGCACCCGTGTCCGTCGGCGGAGCACCCCCGCCACATCGCCGTTAGGCCTGACGATCGTGCCGGCACCGTCCCAGCCCTCGGCCGCCGCCAGCTGCACCACCGGCCGCCCGAGCCCGCCCCAGGCGTAGCTCAATCCGCCACCCTGCTCGTTGCGGCGCGTCGACGTCTCGACACTCGCCACGAACGAATGCCGTCCGACCACGTCGTTCGCCGAGGTCACGGCCCCGAGAATCAGCCCGCCGTCGGTGGTCCGGATCGTCGGTAGCCAGTAGCGCGGCACCAGCTGGCGCGCCGCGCGGTACGGACCCGCCGGGGCGTCATCGCGTCGCGGGGGCGACGCGGCGAGCGAGTCGGGCGCCCGCGCGGGCGCGGGCGCGCTGCTGTCGGCGATCGCGCCGCCGCTCCCTAACGTCATCCCGTCGGCGCCGAGGAGCACCGCTGCCAGTAGCGCGCGCCCACCGCTCGGCGCCGGCTCCGGATCGCTCAGCGCCGTCACCGCGCGACTTGCGCGGACGGCGGACGGAAGGACCGCGCCACGCTCGCCGACCGACGCGGCGTAGACCTCGCGCGTTCCGCTTCGGTCGCTGGTGAACCACAGCGTCCGACCGTCGCTGCTCCACGACGGCGACGCACTGACCGAGCCCGCTTCGTCGGCGACGAGCAGCTGCACCGCCCCCAGCGTGTCGACCACGACGATCTGCGACCGACCACCGTGAATCAGCCGGACAGCAGCGATCGCATCGCCGGCCGGTGACCAGCGCGGCTCTGCCCACTGCGTATCGAGCGCGGCCGGCATCATCGGCCAGATGCGCCGTCCGTCCGCCGCGACACGAGCCAGTGTCGTTGTTCCCGGGGTGCCCTGTACGGCGACGATTTCGCCGTCGCGGCGCGCGTCTGGTGAGGTCAACCGCCCGCCATGCGTCAAGCGATGCAGCCGCCGCCCACGCTGCACGTAGAGGTCGGAGCGAATCTCGTGCGGCCCCACGAACTCGAGCTGCGCCGTCAGCAACGAGCCATCGGCCAGCGGAACGTTAGGCTCCTCGCCGACGCGCCGCCCCAGCCGCCGTAATCGCCCGCTGGGCGCAACTTCATAGGCGCCCGGCGTCTCCCGCCCGAGGTCACCGGCGAATACCAGCATGCTGTCACGCCAACGCGGCGAACGTATCTGCTCGAAGCCCGTCGTCAGGGCGCGCCACCCGGCAAGTGGCTCGATGCCGAACGAGCCCTGACCCGCCCGAAGCGACGTGTCGCGGACCGCGCGCAGCAGGTCGGCAAAGCTCTCGCCAAACTGCTTCCTCGCAAGCCGGTTGTAGAAAAACGGGAGCGCGGCGCTGCTTCGCTCGATGAAGCGCGGGACCGCGTCCACGCCCTCCTCCCGCGCCAGCTCGTCAAACACCAACGAACCGTAGATGTAGACGCTTCCTCCGCCCGGAAAACTGGTCCGTGCGGTGCTCAGCGCGCCGAGCGCCGGCAGCCGACCGGCGAGCGCCGCAGCACGGGCGAGCGCCCGATGCTCCGTCCCGACGATGCGGCCGCTGCCGGTGATCCGCGATTCATAGTAGACCGCGATTCCCTCCGTCATCCAGCGCGGCTCGTACGCCGCGGGAAAGGTGTATGGGTTGCGGCCGAACACGTGTTGCAACGCCGACCAGAAACCGCGCGTTCGGTCGAGATGGAACACGTGCGTCAGTTCGTGGGTGACCACCAGCGTCATCCAGTCGCTGTAGTTGCGGAGTGAGCTGACGTCCACCGGTGGCTGCGCGTAGACGACGATCCGGTTGGTCGGGAACGTGGTCGTCGAGCCGTTCGAGAAATCGACGTCGTCACTGACCACGAGCTCGATCGTGCCACGCGGCGGGACCAGCTCGCGGGAGAGCGCCGCATACGCCCACTCGGCGCTGGCGGCGGCGCGGCGGGCGATCTCCTCACTCTCCGGCGCGAAGTGCACCCGGAAGTGCGGCGTCGCGATCGTCCGCCAGTGCGCGTCGGGCCGTTGCGCGCCCGCCGTCCCGGCAAGGGCGAACAACGCGCCGAACCCGGCGGCGATACGCCTAACGATCAGCCGGAAGGCCACGCAGGTACTCCTCGATTCCGTCGGCGATTCCCCGCGCGTAGGCATCCTCGAACTGCGGCGTGCGCAGCGCCGCTTCCTGGTCGGGCATCATCATGAACGCGCCTTCGCAGAGGATCGCCGGCATCCAGGTCGGGCGCGTCAGCGCGAGGTTATCGTAGTAGACTCCGAGATCGGGGAGCCCCAGCCGGCCGACCAGCCCGCGCTGGACCGCCCGTGCCAGCGCCTCGGCGTGCGGCTGGAAGAAGTAGGTGCCGGTTCCCTGCACCTTGAACGGGTTGATGCCATCGGGCAGCGCGTTCAGGTGAATCGAGACCAGCAATTGCGCGTTGCCCCGCCGCGCGATCGTCGGGCGGTCGCCTAACGCGACGGCGTCCATCGTCGTCCGGGTCATCACGACCGTCGCGCCGCGCTCGCGCAGCATTGCGGCCAGTCGCTCGCCGACCCAGAGCGTGGCCTGCGCCTCCCACAGCCCCGTCGGACCGGTCGCCCCGATTGGCGGATGACCCGGGTCGACGGCGATTGTCAGTCCGCGGAGCGGGCGCGCCGGATCGACCTGCGGACGGTGCCGAAGGCGCAGCACCAGAGTGCCGTTCTGCCAGAATATCAGATATCCGAACGGACGCTCGCGAAGGTGGACGGTGAAGCGAGCCCGGTCGGCACCCTCCTGCATCCATTCGACGGTGCGGACGAGCGGATCGTTAGGCCGATAGGCAACGACGTCCGTCGTCGCCCGCGTTCCGTACAACGTGAGGATCACATCGCGACCGCTTTCCTCGACTGCGTAGGCCGGGCGTCCGGCAATGGGCAGCGTGAGATCCGTGTACTCGTCGCCGGGGACGACGCGCACGTTCCCGACGACGCGTGATGGCGGCATCGCGCCGGCGGGCAACGCCACGGCGTCCGCGGCTGCGACCCAGATGTCGAGCGCGTCGTCGAGCCGAACCCGGACGAATTCCCCGTCACGTCCGGTCTGCCGCAGCACCGTCCCAGGGAGAAGAAACCACTTGTAGGTTCCCGCCGGCACTGGTCGGCCGATGATGACGCGATCGGTGTCAGCCGCTACGGAGTCCGGCACGTTCCCCAGTGCGACGTAGGTGAGCGCGGAATCGGTCGCCGTTAGGCGATGGGCGACGGTGTCGCGCGCGGCGACCGTTAGCGGTGCCTTGCCGCCGCGGCGCGACGAGTTGCGCACACTGTCAGCGTGCATGCTGTCGGCGCGCACCCGCGCGAGGCGCACGCTGTCGGCGACGAGCGAATCGACGTGCGCGCTGTCCGCCGTCGTCGGCAGCGGTGGCAACAGCCGGATCGGATGCGACAGCCGGGCCGTGTCCCCGCCGACCGATGCGACGAGATCGTAGCGCGGCGCGTCGGCTCGCGGCACAGGAAGGAACCCGAGGTACGCGCCGTTCGGCCAGACGTGAACCGGTGTGCCATTGATCGTCAGCAATGCGTTTCCGCTACCGGTCGAACCAAAGATGAAGTTGGAATCCCGCGACTGGATCAGCGCGTTGCCCGCCGGATAGACGACTTTCAGCGCGAGCGGACCGACGACGAGCGGAACTTGCGGCAGCAGCGGCGACGAGGGGGCACCTGCGGCCAGCGCTTGCGGCGTCGGCAGCGGTGAAGCCGGGGCCGGCGCGGTCGTCGCTGGCGTTCGCGGACCGGCACAGGCAAGGGTGACCAGCGCGACACCGAACAGGGGAAAACGCATCGGCGGAAGCTAACTTCGGTCGCGACCCTCGCCACCCGGAGCGTCAGTACCCGCGGTGCTCCACCTTTGCGCTCGGGGGAGAACGTTCCATTATGAGGGCGTAAATCGTCCCCGTATGTCTCGGCGTCCGCCGGTGACCACCGCCGTTGTTCGGAGTGCACGTGAGCGCTACCAAGATCTGCCCGCAGTGCACCACCCAATATGATGACGAGCAGCGCTTCTGCCCGCTCGACGGGTCGACGCTCAAGTCTCTCTCCGCCGCCGCTGATCTCGTCGGCTCGGTGATCGCCGACCGTTATCACGTCATCAGGAAGCTTGGCGAAGGAGGGATGGGGCAGGTCTATCTCGCCGAACATGTCCGAATGGGACGGAAAAGCGCCGTGAAGGTGATGAATCCCGGCATGGTGCACGACGCGGATGCCATCAGCCGCTTCAATCGCGAAGCGGCGAATGCCTCGCGCATCACTCATCCAAATGTTGCCGCGATCTACGATTTCGGCGAAACCAGCGATGGGTTGATCTACCTCGCGATGGAATTCGTCGAGGGCGAACCGCTGACGAACATCATCGCCGCCGCGGGGGCCCTCCCACCGGCGCGCGCCGCGAGCATCGTAAAGCAGACCGGCGACGCGCTCGCCGTCGCCCACGAGTTCGGGATCGTGCACCGCGACCTCAAGCCCGACAACATCATGATCGCACGCAATCGTGATGGGTCCGACTGCGTGAAAGTGGTCGACTTCGGCATCGCGAAGGCGGCGCATGTCGAGGCGCAGAAGGTCACGCGAACGGGGCTGATTGTCGGGACGCCCGAGTACATGAGCCCCGAGCAGCTGGCCGGAGACTCACTCGACGGGCGGAGCGACATCTATTCGCTCGCCCTGGTTGGCTTCGCGGCGCTCACTGGACAGCTGCCCTTTCCGAGTGAGACCGCGCAGGAAGCGATGATCATGCGGCTCACCGACCGGCCACGGTCGCTCGCCGAAATGAAGCCGGGCATCGCCTGGCCAGCCGAGCTCCAGTCGGTCATGGATCGCGCACTCGCCCGCGATGCGGCCTCGCGCTACGCGAGTGCGTCGCAGTTCGGGCACGACTTTGCGACGGCGATCGAGCGGATGCCGGACAGTGTCGCGCGCAAGGCACATACGAGCATCGTCGACGCACCAGCACTCCCTCGAACGAAGGTCGCACCGGCGCCAACGCTGTTGCCGGGCGCCATCGCCGCTGGCGGACAGCGCGAATCCCGCGGCGTCGGTCGCCGAACGATCGTTGCCATGGTCGCCACCGGGCTGGCGGCCGCGGTCATCGTGTTCACGGTGGGACGAAGCCTCAGCAGGAACGACGTCGCCGGCAGGGGCGCGATCACCAGCCCCCCAGCGCGGCCGGTTACCGACTCGTCCGCCGCGATGGCGAACGGTCGCGCCGGCACCGAGGTCGCCCTGCCTAACGCGACGGCTGGCGGGAACGCGGCGCTGGGCGACGGCCGTCGGACAGCTGGCCGGCCAATCGCGCTGACGCCGATCGGGTCCCCCCAGGAGGGCTCCGGCGCCAAGTCAGCACTGTCGCCACGGGCGATTCGCACCGAGATTGATTCCATTCGGCATCTCGCCCTCGACGATGCGACCGCCGCCGAGGCCTTGCGCCGCACGATGGCTATTCTTCCCCGGCTTCATGACGGAAACGACAGTGCCGAAGTGCTGCTCTACCAATCCGATGCGTACCTGATCCAGGACGACAGCAGCCGGAGCTGCGACGCCCTGAAAAAGATCCACAGTCGTGGAAACTCGATCGTCCGCCAATCCGTCAAGCTGGTAATCTCGAAGTGCTGATCAACGTGACCGAGCCGCGCCGTCCTCCCCATTTCCCTCCTGCATGACCGGCCCCCGATCGCCTAACGGCGGCGTGATCGTCAATGTCTTCGCCCGCACCGACGTCGGGCGGACTCGCGAGCACAACGAGGACGCCTTTCTCGTTGCCGAGCTGGCGACTGGCCACGCCTCGCTTGACGACCGGCTGGAGCAGCACATCGCTACCGACCACGGCACGCTGTTCATGGTCGCCGATGGGATGGGTGGTGCCGCCGCCGGTGAGATCGCCAGCGCGATGGCCGTGGAGACGATTCTCGACGAGTTGCGGACGCGCTGGGTCGCCGGCGACCGCACGGACCCGGAAACCTTCGCCGCAGCGCTGAAGATCGCGACCGACGTCGCGAATGCGCGTATCCACCGGATGTCGGCCGAGCAGCCCGAATATCGCGGGATGGGAACGACCGCCACGATCGCCGGGCTGCTCGGTGACACGTTGTATGTCGCACAGGTCGGTGATTCGCGCGCGTATCTCATCCGCGACGGAAAGGCCCGGCAGATCACCAAGGACCAGTCGCTCATGCAGCGGCTGATCGACGCCGGCGAGATTACCGAGGAAGAGGCTGAGCACAGCGAGCGCCGCAACATCATTCTCCAGGCACTCGGTCCGGAACCGTCGGTGCGGACCGAGATCACCCATCAGCAGATCCGCAAGGGCGACACGCTCGTGCTCTGCAGCGACGGGCTCTCGGGGCTCGTCCGCCCCGACGAGATCGCCCACGTCGTCACCGAGGAGCGTGACCTCAAGATGGCGTGCAAGCGGCTGATCGATCGCGCCAATCATAACGGTGGGCCCGACAACATCACGGTCGTGATCGCCCGCTTCGACGGCGAGGCGCTTTCGACCGCCGCTGCTGGCGACGCCGTCGGTCACCAGGTATTCGGCAATCCCGGAGATGCCACACCGACCATCCCGATGGAGCCGTTCCGACGGCACTCGGGCACCCCGCCGGCAACGAACGGCCTCCTCTCCGGCGAGCGGATGGCCGTCCCGCCGCCAACCCCGTCCGAGGTCGCAACGCTTCGGAAACAGAGGCGCAGCCTCGCCATTCTCCTCCTCATCGCCGCGCTGGCCGCGGCAGCCTGGGTCTTCCGCGACCGCCTGACGCTCGGTCCGTGAATCCGCGGCTTGTCGTCCTCACCGGGACGCTCGCTGGCCAGGTGCGCACCCTCGGGCCGGCGCGCCTGACGCTGGGCCGCGACGCCAGCTCCGACATCCGCTTCGACCCTGACCGCGACACCGATGTCTCGGCCCGGCACGCTGAGGTCATCTGCTGTGAGGGCATCGCCAGCGTCCGCGATGCCAACAGCACGAACGGTGTGTACGTCAACGGTCGGCGCGTTCGCGACACGCAGACGCTTGCCGACGGCGATGTGCTGCGGCTCGGCGCACACGGACCAGAGCTGCGCTACGAACTGCGCGCGGCGGCGGCGAGCGCGAACACCCCGACGACCGAGCGGGCCGCCGGCAGCCCGCAAACCCGCCGGCTCCGAGTTGTTCTCGGCGGAGCGCTGCTGCTCGCCGGGGCCGCTGCGGTCGCCGTTTGGGCGTCCGGGCGCGCTGACGCTGAGCGCGATAGTGAAGTGGTGGCGCTGCGGCGCCGCAACGACTCGCTGAGCGTCGCCATCGACCACGACATGCGCGCGATGAGTGGTCGGCTCGCCGGGCTGGACAGCGCCCTCGCCGGCGCCCGGCAGGAGAGCGACCGGCTTCGCATACGGCTGGCTCAAGGAGCGTCAACCGACAGCGTGACGCTTCTCGCCGAGCGCCTCGGCCGCGCCGAGACTCGTCGCGGTGCGATTGCAGCAGCGGCGCGGATGGACTACGCGGCAATAGCACGAACCAGTGGAAGGGCGGTTGTCATGATCGCCGTCCAGATGGCGGACGGAACGCTCTACTCCGGATCCGGCGTCGGGGTCAGCGCCGACGGGGTGATACTGACGAACCGCCACCTGATTCGCGGGAGCACGGAAGATCCGCCGCAGCGGATCGCGGTGATCTACGCCGACAGCCGCGACTGGCTCCCGGCGCACGTCGAGCGCGTCGCCGCTGATGCGGATCTCGCAATGCTCCGGATTGACGGCGGCGGCCGGTATCCCTTCATCGACCGGGTGTCGACCCGTGCTCCGGCAGTGGGAGCGCCGGTCGCGATCATCGGCTACCCGCTCGGCGCTGGCACTCCGATGGATGGAGGGCGCGACCGAATCATTGCGAGGAGCACGCTCGGGGTCGGCACGGTGTCAAAGTCGATTTCTTCGGTGCTCCAGATCGATGCGTTTGCACTCGAAGGCTCGAGCGGTAGCCCGGTCTTCGCCGGAGACGGCTCGATAGCCGGGCTGGTATACGGCGGAGCACGAGATGCTGCCGGGCGAATCGTCTACGCCGTTCCGAGCGGCGGAATCAGGGCGCTCTTGAAATAGCACTGCCCGGAGTCGGCTTGCAGGGAGCGCCCGGAGCATCGGTAAAGCGCATATGCTCCCATAAGGGAAGTGTCGTGCTGCTTAATGCTCCGGTATACCACGCGGAGCATGGCGGCGGGTGGCGCTACCCGCGTTTCCGCGATAGCCAGCGCGCCGCGGCTTCCTGCATCGATTGCTCGCCACTCCACGCCGTCACTACGTTTTCCGCGCAGAGCGGATGGGCGAGGCGGGGGTGGCCGAACTGGATGATCACTGCGCGCCGGCCATCGGTACCGGCTTCCGCGGCCGCTGCATTCGCCGCTGCGATCGTCGCAGGGGAGTATGCGACGCGCCCCTTTCCCCCGAGGACGTCCCCGAACACCGCGACCAAGCGGGTCGCCCCGCCGGTCATCGGGCTCGGCTCGCGCACCACAAATCCGGCGGCACGTAATGCTGGCGCGAGTATGTCGCGTTTCGGCGCAGCATCGTTGCCCTCGTCGTCATCGACGATCTGCAGCTCGAGCGATCCACTCAACGCCGCAACCGATCCGCGAGCGACCGTGATGACCCGCTCCGACAGCTCATGGCCGCTCGCGACGTCGAACGTTGATGCCTTCCGCCAGTCGCTCGGCGGCGCGGCCCACTGCGCCCACTTGAGCCGCCGGCGCTGCGACCGAAGGAGCAGCTCCGCATCGAGGGTCCCGGCGACGATCGCCTCCTCGAGCGCTGCGACTGTGGCGTCGAGGTCGGTGGGCATCAGGACGAGGTCGCACCCGGCAAAAAGCGCTGCTACACCCGCATCCGCGTCACTCACTGTCGACGTCAACCCTCGCATGTCGAGCGAGTCCGTCACCACGAGACCGTCGAAGCCGAGTCTCTCGCGCAGGAGCACCCGTACGATCGCCATCGACAGTGTGGTCGGCGGGCCGGCTGGATCCAGCGAGGGGAAGGCGACGTGGGCTGTCATCACCGACGCGACGCCGGCCTTGATCGCGGCGCGGAAGGGGACGAGGTCCGTCTCCATCAGCTCATGCCGCGTGACGCGCACCGACGATCGTTCGAGATGCGAGTCCGTCGCCGTGCGTCCATGTCCAGGAAAGTGCTTGGCACAGGCGAGGACGCCTTCCTGCTGACAGGCCTCGATCCAGGCGCTGCCAAGGCGGGCGACCAGCGCCGGGTCGGCACCGAGGGAGCGCGAGCCGACGATCGGGTTCTCGGGGTTGCTGTCGAGGTCGAGCACCGGCGCGAGGGCCCACGTGACACCGAGCGTCCGTGCCTCCCGTGCCGTTAGGCGGGCCGCCTTGCGGATCACGTCGGGGTCGCCGAGCGATGCGAGTGCGGCGAGCGGGGGCAGGCCGGTCGCGCCGCGGAGTGACTGACCCGCGCCACGCTCCATCGTGGCCGCGATCAGCAGCGGCTGACGCGAGCGCGTCCGCAATTCCTTCGTGATCGCCCTGACGTCGTCCTGTGGCGCAGGTGCGAGGACGAATCCGCCAACCCCGAGCTCGAGCGCCCGCTCGCGCAGCTGCCGTGACGCATCGAATCCGCTTCCCTCGGTCCACGCGAGACGCGGCACCACGTGTTGCGCTACGGCAGTTGTCGTCGACGGGCTGGGCATTGATCATGAAGATAGCGCATCATCCGATGCAGACGACGAAGAGGTCCTGCGGCGTGCGCCGCGTCACACCATGAAGGTCACGAGCATCGAGCGCGACGCTGCTAAGCGGGTGTGCGCTTGCCGAGTATTCGCGGCCCGCGCGCTCCCGTCGCGCGGGGAACGTTGCCTGGTCGCCGCTGATGATGGAGCCACCCGAGAAAGGCGAAGGCCACCGCCTCCTTGGCATCGCCGTCGAAAAACACATCGCGGAACAACCTGACCTGGCGATTGGGCAACTGCGCGCTGATCGCCGCAACGAGCGCCGGGTTGCGGGCGCCACCACCCGAAAGCAGTACGTCGGTTGCCGGCTCCGGGAGGAAGCGCCGATAGGCGTCGGCGATGCTGCGGGCGGTGAGCAGCGTGGCGGTGGCTACAACGTCCGCCGCAGTTGCGCCGGGCCGGCTCGTGACGCATCGCTCGGCGAGCGACGTCGCGTAGCTCGCGCTGAACAGCTCGCGACCCGTCGACTTGGGCGGCTCGGCGGCGAAATATGGCGCCGCCAGGAGGTCGTCAACGACATCTGTGCAGGCGGCTCCCGCGAGCGCCAGTTTTCCGTCGACATCGTAAGGCAGCGCCGAGTCGGCGCGTCGGGCGAGCGCGTCGATGAGCGTGACGCCCGGGCCGGTGTCGAAGGCGCGGACGGCGCGCAGGTCGCCGTTAGGCGGGACGACCGTGACGTTCCCGATCCCGCCGATGTTCTGGAGGGCGCGCCACGCGTCGTCTGCCGCGAACAGCAGGGCGTCAGCGATCGGCACGAGCGGCGCGCCCTGCCCGTCGGCAGCGACGTCGCGGACACGAAAGTCGGAAACCACGTCGAGCCCCGTTCGCTCGGCGATCACGGCTGATTCGCCGAGCTGCCAGGTCGAGTGCCCGGGCTCGTGCCACACGGTTTGTCCATGCGAGGCGATCAGGGCGATCTCGCTCCGCGCGACGCCTGCTTCGGCGATCGCGGCGATCGCGGCATCGGCGAGCCAGGCGCCGAGGTCGAAGTTGATGCGGCAGTAAGCGGCTGCCGTGGTGCCGGTGAGCGCCGCGCCGAGGGCGTCGCGTTGCGCGGCGCTGTACGCACGCGTGAGCCAGCCGAGGAGATCGATGTGAGTGCGTGCGTCGCGTTCGGTAAAGCGGACGACGGCGGCGGTAATTCCGTCGAGCGACGTCCCCGACATCAGCCCGACGACGACATTCGCGTCGCTGCCTAACGGGGCGCTGCGGCTGTCATGCGCGTCGTCCGGCTGGCGCGTGCTCACCGGATCGGCGGCGGCGAGCCGGGGATGACGCGCCGGACGACGCCCCCTCCGTCAGCGAGCGCTCGTTCCGCCGTTGCCCGGTCGGCGTTCAGCGCGTGCATGACGATTGCGACCTTCACGCTGTCGCCGGCCGCGGCCAGCAGCCGCTTCGCTTCGGCGCGGCCGACAGCGGCAACTTCGACGATGATCCGCTCGCTGCGATCGCGGAGTTTCGCGTTGCTGGCGCGGAGATCGACCATCAGGTTGCCGTAGGTCTTTCCAATCCTGATCATCGCGCCAGTGGTGATCATGTTCAGCACGAGCTTGGTGGCGGTGCCGGCTTTCATCCGCGTCGATCCGGTCACTACCTCGGGCCCGGTGATCACAACGATTGCAATGTCGGCGACGGCGAGAACTTCCGCGGGCGGTGGAGTGCAGGCGACGATTGCGGTCCGCGCACCGCGCTGCCGGGCGCGAATGAGAGTGCCCCGCACATAGGGGGTCCCACCCGATGCCGCGATCCCGACGAGAAAGTCGCGCGGCGACAGCTCGAGTGCATCGACATCCTTCGCCCCACCCTCGGGGCTGTCTTCCGCCCCCTCTTGCGCGCGCAGCAGCGCGTCGTAGCCGCCGGCGATCAACCCTCGGACCATGGCGAAGTCCACGCCGAACGTCGGTGGACACTCTGACGCGTCGAGAACGCCGAGCCGGCCTGACGTTCCGGCACCGGCGTAGACGAGGCGCCCACCGCGCCGGAACGCATCCTCGGCGACCGCCACGGCGTCGGCGATCTGCGTGGTCTGCGTACGGACCGCATCGGCGACCGTGCGGTCCTCGGCGTTGATCAGCTCGACGATCTCGAGGGGCGACGCGAGATCAATGTCCGCGGAGCGCGGGTTGCGGTGTTCGGTGATCCGCGGATCGAGCACGTCGGGCGGGAGAGAGGCGATTGTTGTGACACCATCCAGGCTGGTCTGGTGTCGAGCCACCGGAGCGGCCGCTAAGTTACGGACTCCGGCCGCTGCTGGGCAAGTTACACCGTGGAGGAACTCGCGTGCGTCGTCTCGGTCTTCTCGCTCTGCTCGTTGTCTGCGCGCCTCAGGCTCGCGCGCAGATCATCAATGTTCCGCAGGGCGCGCTCAAGCACGATCCTGCAGTACTGGTCGGTGCCTCGGTCGGACTGCTTAGCATCCAGAGCATTTTCGACGGGTCGACCCGGACCGCGTGGGATTTTTCGCAGACGCTCGAGTATGGGGGTTCGCTCGAAGTCGCGCTGAGCGGCGGGAGCGCGTTCGGGGTGACGGCGTCGTATGCGCACGTGCCCCTCCTCTACGTCGACAGCCTGCAGGCCTCGACGGGCGTCGTGACATCGTCGTGCTGCGACGCGCACGTCAACGCGTACACCGTTGGCGCACAGTTCAGCGTTGGTGCGGGCGGCGCACCGGGATTTCACCAGCTCGTGGTGGTGAACGCGGGCGTGATCGCGTTCGAGAATTTCACGAAGGACCGCGGGGGCCAGCGGTTGCGGCCGGACCGCAACATCGATCCGCGACTCTCCATCGGGTACGGCTTCGGGTATGGCTTCGCCGGACACAGTGAAGTGTTCGTCGTGCAGGAGTACGCCGTCTCAATACACGAGAGCACGGGACTGAGCGGCAGCGATCGACGACAATACCAGCAGCAGACTACGCGGCTCGGCATCCGCTACGGAATCGGCGCGAAAGGCAAATAGCGCTGAACAGCGCGTCTCCCTCGCGACCGCTCTCGACGACACTACAACCACCGACCATGCGCCATCTTCGATTCACTCTCGCCGCGTTCAGCGCACTCGTCGCCTGTCGTGCAACCGCGCCAACGCGCCCACTCAGTGTCGACGGTCCGGCGATCCCGTCGCGCGTTGCGGCGAATTTTCCAGCCGACTGGCCGTATCGCGCGGGCGCAAAGGCCACCTTCGGCGAGCATGGCATGGTGTCGTCGAATGAAGCGAAGGCGAGTACCGCGGGGGTCGAGATCATGCGCCGCGGCGGGAACGCCGTCGATGCGGCGGTCGCGGTGGGGTTTGCATTGGCCGTCACCTATCCCGAGGCGGGCAACATCGGGGGCGGCGGTTACATGGTCATCCGCATGGCGGACGGACGCACCGCGGCACTCGACTACCGCGAGACCGCGCCCCTGGCTGCATCGCGGAACATGTACCTCGATGCGGCAGGAAAGCTGACCGACAAGAGCCTCGTCGGCCACCTCGCGTCAGGGGTTCCGGGAGCCGTTGCCGGATTGGTCGCCGCACAAAAGCGTTATGGCGTGCTGTCGCTCGCCGAAGTCATGGCGCCGGCGATCCGCCTGGCCGAGGATGGCTTCGTCGTCGATACGGCGATGACGAATGCGCTCACGAGCAATGCGGAGCTGATCAGCAGGTTTTCCGGAGGGCCGCTCTTCCTGCCGGGAGGCGCGCCGCTGCGTCCGGGCGCATCGGTCCGCCAGCCGGATCTCGCGCGCACGCTGCGCGCGATCGCGGCGCGGGGCGCGGACGGCTTTTACCGTGGTCCCGTCGCCGATTCAGTTGCCGCCGAGATGCGGCGCGGGGGTGGGATCATAACGGTCGCCGATCTGGCGCGCTATGCACCGGTGTGGCGCGACGCGATCCGCTCGACGTACCGGGGCTACACGCTGTTCACGATGCCGCCGTCGTCATCGGGGGGCGTGACGATCACCGAGACGCTGAACATTCTCGAGACCGTGCCGCGGCTGCCGCAGTTCGGGAGCGCGGCGTACCTGCATCTCCTCGGCTCGGCGTACCAGCGCGCGTTCGTCGACCGCAACGAGGCACTGGCCGATCCGGCATTCGCGCCGGTGCCGACGGCGAAACTGACGAGCAAGGCGTACGCGGCGTCGGTTGCGGCGACGATCGGCAACGGGCGCGCGACGCCGACCGCGGTGATCGAGTCCAAGCTCCGCACGTTGCGCGAGGGCAACGAGACGACGCACTACTCGGTCGTCGATGGTAGCGGTAACGCCGTGGCGACGACGACGACGATCAATGGGTTGTTCGGAAGTGGTGTCTGGGTGCGCGGCGCGGGCTTCTTTCTCAACAACGAGATGGACGATTTCGCTGCGCAGCCCGGGATGCCGAACCAGTTCGGGCTGGTGCAGGGCGAGGCGAATGCAGTGCAGCCCGGCAAGCGACCATTGAGTGCGATGTCACCGACGATCGTGCTCGACCCGGCGGGCGAGTTGCTGCTCGTGGTCGGCGCGCGGGGCGGGCCGAGAATCATAACGGCCACTTCGCAGATCATCCTCAACGTGATCGATCATCGCATGACGCTGGCGGACGCGATGAGCGCGCCGCGCGTACATCACCAGGCACTTCCCGATTCGCTGCGCTACGAGCGCCGCGGGCTGTCGCAGTCGACGCTCGACTCGCTGGCCGCGATGGGCTACGGGATGGAGCCGGTGGGAAGTGTTGCCCAGGCGCACGGGGTGATGCGAGTGCGGGGCGGGTGGGACGGATTTCCCGATCCGCGCGCCGAGGGGGGCGCGGTCGGATACTGAACGAGCCGTGCGCGATGAGCCGTCGGCGTAAAGCTATGGGCGTATGAAACGACAAATGGCGGTGGAGCCGCGAAGCTCCACCGCCATTTGCCTAACGTTTACTGCGACCAGCCTATCACTTGATAGCTGAAGGGCTGCAGCTCAGATCTTGATCGACGCCGGAGCGGTGGTGGTCACGCTGAGCGCGCCGCCACTCGGGAGGCAGCCTTCGTAGTTCGCGGTCGCGACTGCGGCGGCGGTACCAACTGCCGCACCAGCGGCGGCGCCGATGACCGTGCCCTTCGTGTTCTTGCCGAGGATCTGGCCGGCAATGCCGCCGAGGATCGCGCCCGTTGCAACCTTCTGGACGTCCTTGCCACGGGACTCGTTACGCACCTTCTGGATCGAGCTGGACGCCGATACGGTGCCGTCGAGCGGGTACGAGGTGCCGCGGACCATGACCGAGACGACGCGGAAACCCATGACGATGTTGTCGTTCGAGTTCTCGCTGCGCTTGAGCGACGTGACCTCGAGCTTGACCTGCGAACCAGCGGGAACGGTGACGCCACCGGAGGTCACCGCGTTGTTCAACGTTCCGGTGAAGATGTCGCCGACCTTGTTGGTGTTCGTGCAGACGCGCGCGTTCGACGTCAGGTACAGCGTCGTGCCGCTCGGCAGCGTTCCCACTGCTCCGCCGGCTCCGGTCGAGCCGGTGGTGACGCGATTGCCGCTCGACGTGGTCGACCGCGGCGTGTTCGTCGTGGTCGTGCGCGTGGTGGTCGTGCGCGTCGCCGTGTTGCCCGAGCTCGTGCCCGTGCGCGTCGGAGCAGCGGACATCCCGCTCGGGACGTCCTTCAGCTGCGGCTGCGCTGCGCTGTCGCGGTTCGCGAGCGCAAGGTCACGGTTGAGCGACGTGTCGACGGCGAGCGAATCGCTCGCCTTATCCTTCGTCGCGCAGGCGCCCGCCGTAATGGCGAGGGCGAGCATCGGGATGAAGGAGCGGATATACTTGGCGGTCATTGTCATTCCTCGAAGATAAAAAACGTGGAGCCTGCGCTAAACGGTGCACTCCATCGGTAGCACTGGAATATGGGGGTTCAACCCCGTTTAGAGCGCAAGCCATGTGCCAGCGATGAAGATTCTTAACCGCCTCATTCCCTACTTCCGGCCATACCGGGCGTCGTTGGCATTCGGCCTTTTCCTCGTCATTTTTTCAACCGCGTTGACGAGCTTGGTACCGCGGCTGCTTGGGAACGCGATCGAACTGATGCGGCAGGGCGAACCGATCGGGCGCGTCTGGGCACTCGGCTGGTGGATGATGGGCCTGGCACTGATTGGCGGTTCGGCCAGATACGGGATGCGCGAGCTGATGAATGGCGTCAGCCGGTGGGTGGAATACGACCTGCGCAATGATCTCTTCACACAGCTCGAGCGGCTGGATTCGGGGTTTTACGCCCGCATGCGCACGGGCGAGATCATGGCCCGCCTGACGAACGACCTGAGCGCCGTTCGGATGGCCGCGGGCCCGGCGATCATGTACCTCGCGAACACGATTTTCGGTGGGGCATTCGCACTGTACTACATGCTGCGAATCGATCACCGGCTCACGTTGCTCGCGCTCCTCCCGATGATCGTGCTGCCTGTGCTTACCCTCAAGCTGGGCAACATGATCCACGATCGGTTCGAGGCGGTGCAGTCACACTTCGGCAAGGTGACGACCCTCACGCAGGAGAACCTGTCCGGGGTTCGCGTCGTTCGCGCCTATCGGCAGGAGGCGGCCGAGATCGGGCGCTTTCGGGCGATGAGCGCTGAATACATGGAGCGAAATCTCGGACTTGCCCGGCTTTATGGAGCGATGCAGCCCTCGTACGGGCTGCTCGCCGGCCTCGGCACGCTGATCGTACTCGGATTCGGCGGTCGGCTCGCGGCGCGTGGGACGATATCGGTGGGATCGTTCGTCGCCTTCGGGCTCTATCTTTCCCTGCTGACCTGGCCACTCATCGCGCTCGGTTGGGTAACCAACCTCTTTCAGCGCGGGGCGACGTCGCTCGATCGGCTGCTCGAGATACTGGACGCCGTGCCTAACGTGACGACGCCGGCGCTGCCGGTCGCGCTCCCTGCATCCGGTGCGGGCCGCGGGATCGAGTTCCGCGGCGTCGGCTTCCACTATCCGGTGTCAGCTGGCGCCGAACCGCGCTGGGTGCTTCGCGATGCCACATTCACGATTGCCCCCGGTGCGACGGTCGGAATCGTCGGCGCGACGGGAAGCGGGAAGAGTGCGCTGATGGACCTGATCCCGCGCTTTCACGATCCGCAGGAAGGCGAAATCCTGATCGACGGGGTTTCAACGCGGCAGGTCGCGCTCGATGCGTTGCGTGCGGAGATCGGCTACGTGCCGCAGGAGTCACTGCTCTTCAGCGATACGATTGGGTCGAACGTATCGTACGGCCTCGCAGCGCACGCGCTTCCCGCCGGTCTCAAGGCCGACGCCGAGACCGAGATCGTGCCTGACGATGCGAAGTTTGCGGCAACGGTCGCCCAACTCGAGACAACGATCGCCGGGTTTCCAAAAGCGTGGGCGACAATGCTCGGAGAGAGGGGAATCAACTTGTCCGGCGGGCAGAAGCAGCGCGCAGCGCTGGCACGTGCGCTCGCCCGTCGGCCGCGAATCGTGCTGCTTGATGACGCGCTCTCGGCGGTCGACTCGCACACCGAAGCCGCCATCCTCGCGTCGTTGCGCACCGCGCTCGCCGGACGAACCGCGGTGATCGCGTCGCACCGGATCAGCGCGTTGCGCGATGCATCGTGGATCATCGTGCTCGACGACGGGCGGCTGGTCGAACAGGGTGTGCACACGTCGTTGATGCAGTCTCGCGGGCGCTACTGGCGACTGCTGCGGCGGCAGGAGCTGGAAGATTCGATCGCCCGCGGGGGGGACGCGGACGTCGACGAGCAGGACGCACCATTGGCAGAACCGGCAGGCACCGATAGGTTTGCTCCATGACGTCCCGCGCCGATTCGGCTGCTTCCAGTTCGCTCAGCCCCGTACCATCGACCGAGGCACGTCTCGCGGCGCTCGACGGCGCGTATCAGGCCGCGCTCCGCGAGATCGCCGAGCTGAATGGCCGTGACACGCTGAAGACGCAGTTCCTCGCGAACATTTCGCACGACCTGCGCACTCCGCTGACGGCGATCATCACGCACGCGGAGATCCTCCGCGAAGGCATTCTCGGCCCACTCAGCGGGCGCCAACAGGACAGCATTGCCGGAATCATCGGCGGGGGCCGCCGATTGCTGGAGATGGTCGGCGAGATCCTGACCTACGCGCGCGGTGCGGCCAACCAGCTGGAGCTGGTTCCGTCGGAGGTCGCGATCGGCGACGTGATCGACCAGGTGCGCCGCCTGAACGCATCCCTCGTCGCGCGGAAGCAGATCAACCTCGATGTGCAGATTGGCGCCGAGACGCCGCCGGTGATCGCCGACCCGGAGAAGCTCGCGCACGTCCTCGGCAACCTGTTAGGCAACGCGATCGACTTCACGCCACCCGGCGGGCACGTCTGGGTTCATGCCTGCAGGTACTACGAAAACAATGCGACGATCCTCGTCGAAGTCGGCGATAGCGGGATCGGTATCGCAGCCGACCATCACGACCTCGTGTTCGAGGAATTTGCGCAAGTCGACGCCTCGGCCTCTCGGCAACATCACGGCACGGGGCTCGGGCTGACGATCGCGCGCAAGCTTGTCGAACTGCACGGTGGACGCATCTGGATCGACAGTGAGCTTGGCCGCGGCAGCCGATTCTTCTTCACGGTGCCGACGCAGGCGCAATCGCCGTGACCGTGGGGGACCGCCGGCCGCTGGTGTTGATCGTCGACGACAGCGCGCACGTCACTGGTCCGCTGCAGATCCTGTTCGAGGAAACTGGACGCCGCGTTGCCATCGCCGACTCAGTTGACGCTGCCGTGCGCGCCTGCGAGCTCGAACGCCCCGATCTCATGCTCCTCGACATCACGCTGCCTGACGGCGACGGACTGAGCGTGCTCGGGCGATTGTCCGGGCAGGCTGGACTTCCCTTGATAACCGTCGCTCTCACCGGCCACGACGATCCGCTGACCGTGGAGCGCTGCCGTGCCGCGGGATGTCGCGACGTCCTGCTCAAGCCGGTGCCGGTCCGCGACCTGCTTCGCCGCAGCGCGGAGTGGCTGGCCGCCCCAGTCAGCGATACCTGACGTCAGGCCTAACGGCGAGCGGCCGGCGCGCCGTCAGAGCCGGTCGCGGAGAGCGGCTGGCGTCAGTCGCTGGAGCCAGGTGGCGAGCAGGGTGAACCACCCGCTGGCGAGCAGCACGCCAACCATGATGAGCAATGCGCCGGAGATGCGCGACACCCAGACCAGCCCACGCCGCATGCGCGCGAACAGCGCAAGGAACTTGTCGATCGCCAGTGCAGCAAGCAGGAACGGCACAGCCAGCCCTGCTGAATACGCGAGGAGCAACGCGACGCCGCGCCAGACGCTCCCTGTCGCCGACGCGAGCGACAGGATGCCGCCGAGCACCGGGCCGATGCACGGCGTCCAGCCGGCACCGAACGCGAGGCCGACGAGCACGCTGCCGAGATATCCGACCGGCTTGTCCGCAAGGTAGATTCGACGATCGCGCGCGAGCGCCGGAATTCGAACGACGTCGAGCAGGATCAGGCCGAAGATCACGAGCAGCACACCGCCGATGCGGCTGATCCAGTCGCGGTAGGCGGCGAGCACGACGCCGAGTGCGGTTGCGCCGGCGCCGAGTGCAACGAAGATCGCGGTGAACCCGCAGACGAACAGGAGCGAATGGACCAGCGCGACACGTCGGGCACGCGACACGTCCTCGAGCGAAAGCCCCGTCACGAACGTGACGTAGCTTGGCACGAGGGGCAGCACGCATGGCGAGAGGAAGCTGAGAATCCCCGCCGTGAATGCGATCACGACGCCGAGCGCCGCCGAATCCTCCATGTCGTCTCCTGACCTCCCCGCGGACGGTCTGCGCCAGGGCAGTGGCGGCACGGTCGAAAAGCCGCCGGTCCGCTCGCTGCTCGGCTGGTATTATCGCTTCAAGTACTCACTGTTTCGCCACGAGCGACGCGATCCGGCACGGCGCGGCCTGATCGTATTGCAGATCGATGCGCTGAGCCATGCCGATCTCCGGCGCGCCCTCGATCTCGGCTACTGCCCGACGATCGCGCGGCTGTTGCGCGACGGCGGTTACTCGGTGCGTCACTGGTTCTGCGGCCTGCCAAGCGCGACTCCGTATTGCCAGGCCGGCATCATGTACGGTGAGAATACGCGCATTCCCGCCTTCCGGTTCTACGACAAGCAAGCGCGTCGCGTGATCACGTGCAACGCGCCGCAGGGCGTACAGTACGTGCGCGACCGGATCGCCGCGCCAGGTGCGCTCTACGGCGGATCGAGCTATGTGAACCTGCTCGACGGCGACGCGCGCACCGTCGCCTTCACGGTCGCCACCCGGGAGCGATTGTCGGTATACCGCCGGCTCGGCGGAACGCGGATGGCGATCCTCATGCTCATCCACCCGATCCGCATGCTGCGCATGGCGCTGCAGGCGGTGCTCGAATGGCTGCGTGAAGAGTGGGAGCGAAACATCGGCGAGCTGGCCCGGCGCCGTACGCACTCGGAAGGAATTTTTCCCTTCGTGCGGATCCTGACCAACGTCATCGTCCGCGAGTTGCAGACGATGGCGATCGTGCTCGATGTCTATCTCGGCGTCCCGATAATCTACAGCACGTTCATGCAGTACGATGAGTTGGCGCACCACTTCGGGCCGTCGAGCAAGGCAGCGCTGCGCGACCTGCGGCGCACCGACGCCCGCATCGCCGAGATCCTGCGCATGATCCGCGGGCGACCGGGGCGCGCCTATGATCTGGTGATCCTCTCCGATCACGGGATGACGCCGTCGGCGAGCTATCGGGTGGAGTACGGCGAGTCGCTCGGCACCACGGTACAGCGCATCCTCGATCGTTACGCGGCGAAGCAGAAGCGTGAGGCACAGACCGCGTTGGCCAGCTTCGCCGAGCAGAGCGAGTACGCCGACGTCGGCGCGCGAGCGTTCGACACGGTCGCCGGCGCATCGCCGCCCAGCGCGCGGCTCTTCCGTCGCGCCCTGGTGCGAGCGGGACGATGGGTCCGTCAGCAGTACGGGCTGCGCGAGATCATCATGCCGGAGAAGTATCGCGTCGAGTCCGAGCACGAGATCGTGGTGACCTACAGTTCCTCGCTGGCACTGGTCTATTTCGCCGACGAGGAGCGCGCGCTCGAGGCGGTCGACATCAGTGCCGACGTGCGGCGCGACGCGCTACGCCAGGCGCTGGTCGACCACCCGGGGGTCGGCGTCGTGCTGTCGCGCGACCGCGGCGACGTCGTGGCGACCGGCAAGGCGGGACGCGCATGGATCCACGACGGCCGGGTGACCCGCGTCGAGGGGCAGGACCCGCTGGTGGTCTACGGCACCGAGCGGCACGTGCTCCGCGCGATCGAGTCGCTGGTCCAGCAGCCTAACGCTGGCGACCTGGTGCTGTTCGGCGCCTACGATGGCTACGAGATTGTCTCGTTCGACGACCAGGTCGGGGCGCACGGGTCCGCGGGTGGCGACCAGGTGCGTCCCTTCCTGATCACCCCGCAGGGGCTCGAGGTGGCGAACGAGACGATCGAGGATGCGCGCGATCTTCATCGCCTGATCATCTCGCGCTATGCGCTGCCGCGGGACCAGCGCCCGAACGGGATCGAGCGGCGGAAGCGTTAGGCGCCGTTCATGCGGGCTCGCCCGGCGATGACGGCTCCGCGGAATCGGCGGTCGCGGGCGGCGCGTATGGGGCGAGATCGGAGGCGGTCAGTCGCTCGAGCTCCATCTCGTCCCCGCTCCGCCGCTGGACGCCGCGGACGACTGCGCCGACGGTGAGCAGTGGCGCGTCCCCTTCGGCATGCATCGTCGCTTCCCACTTGCCACGTTCGAGACCCTTGAGGGCAAGCCGGTAGGTCGCAGTGTAGATCGTCTGGCGGGTCGATGACGCATCGTCGCCAGCGAGTGCGACGACCGCGACGCCGGTTTCGACACCGCCCTGACGCATCGGGGGGAACATGTACAGTTCAGTCACCCGCGTCGCCGGCACGCGAGCGGCGATTTCGCGGAGGAACCGCGTCCGCGGATCGGGACCCGGCGCCGCGAGCGGCGCCGGCATCTTCTGCATCGCGGTCACCGCGCGGCGACCGTGCTCTTCGGCCGGGCCGCCTCGTTCCGAACGCCGAGCTCCCGCTCGACGTACAACCGCAGGATGTGCATGAAGTCCTGCGCATTGGTGACGACGCCGAACGCCTGATGCGTGCCCCGGTCCTTCAACTTGCTGACCACGAACTCGGAGGAATCGACGCAGATTGTCGCCAGTTCGCGGAGGCTGCCATCTGCCTCGGTGACAAAGGCAGGGAGCATGTTGCCGGTGGCGATCGCGTGCAGCGCGGTGGCGATGAGGATGGCCATCGTCGCCTTGATCGCGTGCCGTCGCATCGCGTCCTGTGCAACGAGCGCATCGGTGATCACGTCGGGCAACGGGCCATCGTCGCGGATCGATCCGGTGAGGACGAAGGGCACCTGCTTGGTCACGCAGGCATACATGATTCCGTCGGTGATGATCCCCTGCTCCACCGCCTTGGCGATCGACCCCGCCGCGCGGACCTTGTTGATCGCCCGCATGTGCAGCCCATGCCCGCCAGTCGTCGCCTCGCCGCTGGCGGTCATGCCTAACGTCGTCTTGAAGACCGATGCCTCGATGTCGTGCACGGCGACCGCGTTGCCGGCGAGCATCGCGCCAACGAACCCGTTCTCGATGAACCAGGCCATGTCGGCGCGGGCGCGCGAATGGACGAGCGCCGGTCCGGTGACCCAGACCGGATACCCGCCGCGCTGGCGCTCCTCGACGAGGATGCGGGCCATCAGCGCGTAGTCGATCGGCTTCTCGCGCGACACTTCGCTGGTCATGAACTTGAATTCGCCCTCGGCGGCGTCGCCGAGGAATGCCGAGACGTGGACGTAGATGCCGTCGCTGCCGTCCTCCTTGTGCCCGACGGCGACCATGTCGTCCTTGCGCACCCGCCGGCCTTCGCGGATCCAGAGCTCGCCGCCGCGGTCGAGGGTGAGGATCGAATCCATCCGCGGCTCCTTCGGCAT
>JBKJQR010000109.1:0-4369 GCA_046593895.1 Gemmatimonadaceae bacterium
CGCCGCCGAGGAGAGCGCGCGCCCGTTCGGGCATCTGCGACAACGCCGTGGTCTCCAGCTCGAGCATGTGGCGGTAGAACTCGGGCGGTCGACGAACGGTCTGGCAGGCGTTGTTGACGATGAAGTCGAGCCGGGCGTGCGTGGTCAGCAGTTGGTGGCAGAACGCCTCGACGCTCGGCGTGTGGCGGAGGTCGAGGCCGAAGATCTCGAGCCGGTCGCTCCACTGCGCGAAGTCGGGCTCCTCGGCGTAGCGGGCGGCCGAGTCGCGCGGGAAGCGCGTCGTGACGATCAGGTGCGCGCCGGCGCGGAGCAGCTTGAGCCCCGCCTGGTAGCCGATCTTGACGCGACCGCCGGTGAGCAGGGCGACGCGTCCGCTCAGGTCGGCCGACTCGGTGCGCTTCGCGTAATTGAGCGCGGCGCATGCCGGGCAGAGCTGGTCGTAGAAGTGGTGCAGCTCCGAAAAATCGCGCTTGCAGATGTAGCAGTTCTGGGCGAGCGTGTGGTCGACCGCGGCCCGCTCCTCGGCGCTGTCGTGCTCGTCGAAGCCTGACGGGGGAAAAACGTTAGGCGAGGTGAAGACGGGCTGGCGCCGGAGCTTCCGGATCCCGGTCTCGGCGAGCACGCTCTCCGCCCGCTGCACCTTTGCGGCCTTGCGCGCCCGCTTCGTGAACTTGAGCAGTTGCCGGCGCTCGACCGCGTCAGGACGCGACACCCGACCCGCCGCCTGGAGCAGCCGGTTGCGCTCGTCGGAGGGAACGTGGCCGAGCAGCGACCGGTCGCCGCCGATCGATTCGAGCAGGTCAGCCGCGGCGCGAACGCGCTCGAGCAGCGTGAGTCCGGAAACGTCTGTCGGAGGTGCGGCGCCGGTGAGAGAAGTGGACATCCACGAAAGCTAACCGGCCTGCGCCACGAGCAGCGTATGCTGGCTCCCCGAGCTCCCATGGGCGTGAACCTTCAACACCTCGACGGTGAGTCCAACGCTGCGCAGCGTCTTCTCGAACGCCGGATCCGCTTGCGCAGACCACCAGGCGATGCTGCCCTGCGGGCGCAGCGCGGCGACCGCGGTACGAATGCCAGCGAGGCCGTAGAGCTGTGCGTTGCCGGCCGTCGTCAGCGGGTCAGCGCCATTGTCGACGTCGAGCATGATGGCGTCGAACTCGCCGGGATTCGCGCGGAGCACATCGGCGACATCGGCGAGACGGAGGTCCACGCGCGGGTCGGCGAGAATGTCGGACGAAATCCCGAACGACGGATTGCGGTTCCAGGTGATGACGCCTTTCACGATCTCGGCGACCACAACCCGCGCGTCAGGCGCGAGCGACGCAAGTGCGGCGCGGAGGGTGAAGCCGAGGCCAAGCCCGCCGATGAGCACCCTGACATCGCTCTGCGCGCGAAGAGGCGCGCAGACGATCTCGGCCAGCGCGTCCTCGGATTTGTGGCGCCGCGTCGACATGAGCTCGACGCCGTCGGCGCGAATCAGGTACGCGCCGTCGTGGCGGTAGAGTGTGAGGGTGGTGCCGTCAGGTGACTTGGCCTCGCCTAACCGTTCGACTCGTTTCACTTCGTAGCGGATGGCGGTGGCGCGGCCCCTGGGCGCCGCAGGTCGTAGAGATTCGAATGAAGATAACCGCAGAGAACTACCGCGAAGGTGGGGCGCGGGATGGCGCGGCCAACAGCCAAACCGCTGGGGAACCGCGGAGTGCCGCGGAAGGCCGCGGATTACTGCACAAGCCTCTGTAGCACGCATCCTGAGACCAACTCACATCAAGCCACAAAATTGTGCGAAGCTCGCACGCGATCGCGAGCCCCGGAATGGCGCGGCCGTTCTCTGTGGTTCACCAGCGGTTAAACGGTACCGCCTAACGCTCACTCGTAGCGCAGAGCCTCGACCGGATCGAGGCGCGATGCCCGCGCGGCGGGCAGCAGCCCGAAGACGATGCCCGCCAGCGCGCTGCCGATCAGCGCCGCGGCCACGGCTTCCGGTGGCGCGGCCGCGTTGATCGGGGTCGTCGAGCGGATGACGAAGGTCAGTGCCGCGCCGACGCCGAGGCCGGCCATCGCGCCGATCGTCGTCAGCGTCACCGCTTCGACGAGGAACTGCCAAAGGATCGTCCCCCGCGTAGCGCCGAGTGCCTTCCGTACGCCGATCTCTCGCGTGCGCTCGGTGACGGAGATCATCATGATCGCGACCACACCGACGCCGCCGACGCAGAGGCCGATCGCCGAGAGGGTAATCATCACGATGAAGAAGACGCCGACGATCTTCTCGTAGAGCTGGAGGATCTTCTCCGGCGTCGAGGAGAAGAAGTCATTCTGCTGCGACGGGCGGAGGTGTCGCATCGTTCGCAGCGTCGAGATGGTCTCGTCCATTGCTGCATCGCGGACGACACCGTCGCGCGGCTTGACGGTCAAGTCCATCCACCAGTCGCCGACGTTCATGCGGCGCACCGCGGTCAGGTAGGGCATCACCAGCTTGCCTGACGATCCCGGGTCGAAGGCATTGGCGAGCGATTCGTAGACTCCGATCACGAGGAAGGGCTTGCCGCGCAAGCGGATTTCCTTGCCGACGGCGCTGCTCCCGGCGAACAGTCGGTCGGCAACCTTCTGGTTGATCAGCACGACGTTGGACGCGTTCTCGTTCTCCTGCGACGTGAAGTCGCGTCCTTCGGTGATGTCGCCGCCGTTGACGTCGATCCAGCCGGGGGTGTAGCCCTCGAGCCGCACCCCGGGCAGTTCGCGATCTCCATATTTCGCCGGTGTCGACGAATTGATGTGCGCGATGACCGACTTGATGCCGGGGAGCTGCGCGATCTCCTTCGCCTGCTCGAGCGTCAGCGGCGGATTGTGTCGCCATGGGCAACTGTCCGCGCTCCCGTTGCAGCTGTTGATCTCAGGAGGCCAGCGCGTCAGGAAAAACGTCGTCGGCCCGGCGGCAGCAATGCTCTTGCGCACACCCTCATTGATCCCGTGGACCGCGGCGGACATCACCGTCACGACAAAGACCCCGACGGCGATGCCGAGGATCGTCAGGCCGGCGCGGACCTTGTTCGAGCGAATCGCGTCGAGTGCGATGCGAACGCCTTCGAAGAGCGAATACAATCGTGTCCCGATCGACATCGCTTACTCCTGCCGCATCGCGGCGATCGGGTCGAGGCGCGAGGCGCGACTCGCCGGATAGGCGCCAGCGGTGATCCCGACCCCGGCGCCGATCAGCACGCCGAGCACGATCGACCAGGGCGCGACAGCGGCGGGCAGGGGGGAGACCGAGGCGATCAGCTGCGACAGGCCGACGCCTAACGCGATGCCGAGGATGGCCCCGACGACGCTCAGCGTCGCCGACTCGGCGAGGAACTGGCGGAGGATGTCCTTGCGCCGTGCGCCTAACGATTTGCGGATGCCGATTTCCCGCGTCCGCTCGGCGACCGCGACGAGCATGATGTTCATGATCACGATCGCACCGACGACGAGGCCGATCGCCGGGAGGATGACGCCGGCGAGCACGAGGTATTTCTTGATCGTCAGCCACTGCGAGAGCGCGGTCTCCGAACTCTCGAAGGAGAAGTTGTCCGGCTCGGTCGGGTGAAGGTGACGCCGCTTGCGCATCACCTCACGGACGATCTCCTCGAGTGGCTTGAACTTGGACGGGTCGGGGGCCTGCACCACGACGCCATAGAGGTCATGGTGACCGCCGGCGATGCGTGCCATGTGCGAGTGGAAGGGCGCGATGACCTGCCGGTCGAGCGACAATCCGAACACGGTGCCCTGCTTCTCGAGTACGCCGATGACCTGGAAGGGAAACTTGTTGACGCGGAACTCGCGGCCGATCGGGTCGAGGTTGGGAAAGTATCGCTCGGCGATCTCGGAGCCGATGACGACGACCGACGCGCCGAGCTGGTCGTCCTGATCGGTGAAGACGCGACCCTGCGTGATGACGAGGTCCTTGATCCGGAAGAAGCCTGGCGTCACCGCCTGCGCGAGCAGCTGCGGTCCGCCGGGGGCGAACGCCGAACTTCCGGCGGCCCATCTGATGTCGTGCATCGCCCAGCCGGTCCCGGCGGGGAGGGCATCGCGAATCGCCAGCGCATCGTCCACCGTGATGCGCGGGCGGCGGAGCCACATCCGCCAAGTCTCTTCGGTTTCGTCGGTGTTGATGTCGGGAAAGCGCCGGACGTTGAAGGTGTTCACGCCGAGAAACTTCCCGGCAAAATCCTGTTCGACGTAGCGACTCATGCCCTGCACGATCGAGATGACCGCGATCAGGAACATCACGCTGATCGTGACGCCGACGAGGGTGAAGAAGCTCTTCAGCTTCTGCACGCGGATCTGCTGGAGGGCGAGGCGGACTGCTTCGAAGATCGGCATCGGAGTC
>JBKJQR010000139.1:0-6360 GCA_046593895.1 Gemmatimonadaceae bacterium
CGCTCGCGCGCCGAGAGCTTTCCCTTGTCGTGCTGCGCCTTGAGTCGCGCCGCACCGCCGCCGAGCTCGGACTCGGCGCGCCGCCGCTCGAGGAGCTCCAGTTTCTCGCGCATGGACATAGGACGTGGAAGCTAACGACTGCCCGCGGCCCGACGCCACGAGTCGCCGGCAATCCCCACGTCAGGCGCGGCGGGGCGCAAAGCCCGGGGGTTGCCCTGTTTTGCATTCGGCCACAGATTTTGCCCCCTCGCACACCGGACGCACAGACCGTCCGGACGCAGGCCGTTCACCTAGTCGCTCGCCGGAGCTGCCCGCCTCCCACCTCAGACTCGGGCCGCGCCCCGTATTGCATCGATTCGCACGCTGCCTGACTACGGAAGTTGATGCCAAGGTCCACGAGAACCCGGTACACCACATGATGAAGCGCAAACTACTCATGCTGCTAATGGGGCTGTCGGTCTATTCCACTGACGCCCTTGCCCAGAAGAAGACCGTGCGAGGGCACATCACGAGCGAACAAGGCGTGCCCCTGCACGACGTGCAGGTTGCAATCAAGGGAACGAGCATCGGAACATCGAGCAACGGTGAAGGCAATTACTTCGTCCCCGTCGAGGAAGGACAGACCCTGCAGTACCGGCTGATCGGATTCGCGCCCGAGGATCGAGTCGTCGGCCCCGCGACGGTCATCGACCTGCAGATGCGGAAAACGGTGACGACGCTCGACGAGGTCGTCGTGACCGCACTCGGCCAGACCGCCGAACTCCGCTCCGTCGGCAGCGCGGTGCAGACGGTGCGCGGCGCCGACATCGCCCAGTCGCAACGCACGAACTTCGTCAATGCGCTACAGGGCCGCGTTGCCGGCGTGCAGGTCAACAGCACCTCGGGTGTCCCCGGCGCTTCGTCGTCGATCACGATTCGAGGAACGAGCTCTATCAGCAGCAGTAACCAGCCGCTCTTCATCATCGACGGGCTGCCGATGGACAACAAGACTCTCAACACGTCGGTCCTCGCGTCGGACGCGCCGGGCTCGCTCAATGCGTTCAGCAATCGCGGCGTCGACTTCACCAACCGGGCGGCCGATATCAACCCCGACGACATCGAGTCACTGACGGTGCTCAAGGGCCCGGAGGCCACCGCGCTCTACGGCATCGATGCCGCCAACGGCGCGATCGTCATCACCACGAAGCGCGGCAAGGTCGGCGGCGGGCTCGAATACAGCAATGCATTCAGCGTCGCGAGCGCGCGCGGCCGGCCCGAGCTGCAACAGGTCTACGGCCTCAGCGCCGTCGGCAGCA
Organism: Gemmatimonadaceae bacterium; assembly: GCA_046593895.1. GTDB lineage: Bacteria > Gemmatimonadota > Gemmatimonadetes > Gemmatimonadales > Gemmatimonadaceae > JABFXC01. The sequence continues at coordinate 1,296 of JBKJQR010000139.1, forward strand.
CGAGCTTCCAGTATTTCGGCGCGCCGTACGCAGCCGGCACACGGTTCTTCGACAACGTGGACGGGTTTTTCCGCGACGCGCTGACGCAGAAGCACAACCTCGCGTTCAGCGGCGCCGCGGCAGACAACCGCATCAACTATCGCATCTCCTCGGGCATCGTGCGCGAAGAGGGTGTGATCCCGAACTCACGACTCGATCGCGTGAACCTTACGGGCGCCTCGCAGGTGCAAGTACTGCCGTCGTTGCGCGCCGACCTTTCAATGGCGTACACCAACGCGACCAACGACCAGTCGCTGAAGGGCGACAACGGGCCACTCCTCGGCCTGATGCTGTGGCCGCAGACGGACGACGCGAAGAACTACCGGACCGCCGCGGGCACGCGCCGGCGGCTGACCAGCTTCGCCGCGTCATCAGAGGTGGACAACCCGTATTTCAGTGTCAACAACAACACCAACAACACGAAGAACAACCGCCTCATCTCGAACCTCGGGCTGATCCTGTCGCCGGTGTCGTGGGCAAACCTGAAGACCAACCTCGGCGTCGACAGCTACACCAACGAGACCCAGATCCTCCGCCACCCCGAGAGCGCGCTCGGAATCTCGTATGGGGGCGTGCTCGATCAGGCGGCGGACATCACGCGCAGCATCAACTCGCAGACGCTGCTCAACTTCAACACGTACCCGATCACTCACGGGATCTCGATCAGCGGCTTTCTCGGCAATCAGATCTCGGATTACAAGTCGACCACTGACGCCTTCAAGGGCCAGGACTTTCTCGATCCGAACTTCGTGTCGGTCAACAACACGAATCTCCGGATCGCGCGGACGACAATTGCGCAGCGACGGTTGCTCAGCGGATTCGCCAGCGCGACCGTCGACTACAACCGGTACCTGTACCTAACGCTCACCGGCCGAAACGATTGGACCTCGACGATTCCAAAGGGAAGGAACTCCTTCTTCTACCCGTCGGTCTCATCGAGCTTCATCTTCTCCGACGTCTTCCCCTCGGTCGGGCGCGTGATGACGGGAAAGCTGAGAGCCGCCTACGCCGAGGTAGGCAAGGACGCGCGGCCCTACGCGTACCGCCCGTCGCTCGAGTACAAGACGACGTCGTACGGCGGATACGGGTACGGATTCACCGGCCCGAACCTGCAGCTGAAGCCGGAATTCGCGCGCTCCTACGAGTTCGGCACCGAGTTGACGTTCCTGCAGGATCGGCTCGGCCTCGATGCAACTGTCTACCGGAAGCAGACGAAAGACCAGATCGTCAACGACATCCGCGGCAGCTACGCTACCGGCTACATCCTGTTCAACCTCAACGGAGCCGTCACGCGCAACGAGGGACTGGAGATCACGCTTCGCGGGACGCCGCTCCAGACCAGCGAATTCTCGTGGGATGTGCTCGCGAACTTCGACAAGTCGCGCGGTCGCGTCCTGTCGCTGCCGCACGCGCTCCCCGAGACCTACGTCTCTGACACCTGGCTGTACGGCAACGTCCGGAACGGCACGAAGCCGGGACTCTCCACCGAATCGCTAACCGGGTTCTTCTACCTGAAGAACAAGGCGGGCCAGCTTCTCATCGATCCGACCAACGGACTTCCCGTGCGGTCGACGACCTTCATCGACGGCGGCTACGATCGACATCCCGATTTTACCCTCGGCCTGACGAACTCCTTCCGATACAACCGGTTCTCGCTCAACATGCTCCTCGACTTCCGGAAGGGTGGCGACGTCTACAACGCGACCGAGCAGTACCTGACCGCGCATGGTCTGAGCAAGCGGACGCTCGATCGCAATGTGCCGCGGGTGATCACCGGCGTGCTCCGCGACGGAAAGGAGAACACGGCCAATCCGACCGTCAACAACATCGTCGTCACCCCAAGCACGCAGACGGGCTACTACACCGGAATCAGCGAAGAACTCTTCATCGAGAAGAACATCAACTGGGTCCGATTGAAGGACGTAACGCTGGCCTACGCCGTTCCCGAGCGGCTCGCCAAGAACGCGAGCGTATTCGTCACGGGATCGGATCTTTTCCTCATCACCAACTACACCGGGCTCGATCCGATCGTGAACGGCAATTCAGCGGCGGTCGGTGGCTCCGGCGGCGTCGGCATCGACTATGGAAATTTCCCCGTGCCGCGCGCCTTCACGTTTGGCGTCCGCCTGGCGTTCTAGAATGGAAAACAATGAAAATGGCCGCGCTCGCGCAGCCGCCGAATCCAACCCGATCGCGGGGAGCCCGATGAAGAGACGAAACATGATCCTGCTGGCAGGCTTCCTGAGCCTCCTCCCGGGATGCGATAAGTACCTCGACGTCAATACCAATCCGAACGCGCCGCAAAGCGTGTCGGCCAACTTGTACCTCGCACCGATGCTGCACTGGATGGCGACCTCGCCACAGTACGACGGTCGCTTTGTCGGCCGCTACACGCAGGAGTGGACGCTACCGGGAACGAGCCTCTCGACCTGGGACCGCATGGGGTACGATCCGGGGAGCGACAACGGCGCGCAGCAATGGCGCGACGTCTACTGGTCGCTCGGGCAGAACCTCGTCGACATGACGACCAAGGCAGAAGCCGAGCAGCGCTGGGACCTGCTTGGCGTCGCTCAGGTGTTGAAGGCATGGGGATGGGAAGTGGTGACCGACCTTCACGGTGAGATCATCATCAAGGAAGCGTTCAACCCGCTCCGCACAAGTTTCGACTACGACACGCAGGAATTCGCCTACGGCGAGGTGCAGCGGCTTCTCGGCCAGGCAATCATCAACCTGCAGCGCACCGATGGCGCGGTCGACCAGACGTATCTCGCGCGCGGCGACAAGATTTACAACGGGTCGCGCGCGAAGTGGCTCAAGCTTGCGTACGGATTGCTTGCGCTGAACCTGAACCATTACTCGAACAAGGCGTCATACAAGCCCGATTCGGTGATCGCGCTGGTCGACAAGTCGTTCGCGAGCAATGCCGATGACGCGCTGCTCACGTATCCGAACACCAATAACGACGACATCAACTTCTGGGGACGAACGCGGAACAATCTCACTCCGTACCGGCAGACACAGTTCATCGTCAACCTGCTCAACGGAACGACGTTCGGCGGTGTGGTCGACCCTCGATTGAGTCGCATGCTCGCGCTGGATTCCGCGAATACCACCTATCGCGGGCTTGACCCGAACGTCGCCAACTTCGGTGCGCTGACGCCTCCACAGCAGCCGCGGAATTTCTACGGCTACGTCGGGACGGGCGGTGCGCAGCAACCTGGCCGCTACATCTTCGACGACAAGGCGAAGATCCCGGTGATCACCTACGCCCAACTGCAGTTCGTCAAGGCGGAAGCCGCGCTCAAGCGCGGCCTGACGGCGGTTGCGTTTGACGCGTATCGGAAGGGCGTGTCATCACACATCGACTTCGTGAACGCGCGCAACGCCGACAACAACCAGTCGCCGACGCAGATCACCGCGTCCGAGAAGGCGGCGTTCCTCGCCTCGGCCGCGATCGCGCAGACACCGGCGACGCTGACGCTGACCGACGTCATGTCGCAGAAGTACATCGCGCAGTGGGGGTGGGGGCACAATGAGCTCTGGATGGATATGCGGCGGTATCACTACACCGATATCGATCCGCTGAGTGGGCGTCAGGTCTACCCTGGCTTCTCCCCGCCGACCATCCTCTACGTCGACAACGCTGGCAAGGTGGTCCAACGAATCCGGCCGCGTTACAACTCCGAATACGTCTGGAACCTGGCATCGCTGACGGTCATCGGCGGTGACAAGCCCGATTACCACACCGTGCCTCTCTGGATCATCCAACCGTAACGGACCATGCATAGACATATCAGACTAAGCGTGCTGCTCAGCGCCGCCGCGCTGGCGGGTTGCGGAGCCGATGCGGTTCGCGAGATCACCGGCCCCGTTCCCGGGGCGCAGATCAAGTTCTTCAACTTCGGCGTGAATTCACCCGGCGTAAATTTCTACGCCGGTGCACAGAAAATGACCGCGATCGGTTCCGCAACCGGAACGGAAGCGACGATCGGAACCGCCTACGGCTCGGCTGGTGCCGGGGGCGTCTACACGGCGATTGCTCCGGGGCAGTACGCGCTATCCGGGAAAATCGCCGCGGCGACGGACAAGGATCTCGCGATCTCGACCGTCAGCATGGCGCTCGTTGACGGCAAGAAATATTCGTTCTACCAGAGCGGCTTCTACAACACAACCACAAAAACCGTCGACGCATTCGTCGTCGAGGATCCGCTGCCGGCGCAGGTTGATTACTCGGTCGCGACTGTCCGGTTCGTCAACGCGATCTCGAACGCGAACTCGATGGCGCTCTACGCGGTCGACACGACACGCACCGACGCGAACAAGGGTGTCGAAGTCGCGCTGGGGGGTGCGGTGGTCTACAAGTCAGCCGGCGCGTTCGTCACGCTCCCACCAGGGACATACAATCTCAGCACGCGCTACGTCGGCGCGAGCACCAACGCGATCGTCCGCGGCAGCGTCGGATTCTCCGCTGGCGCCGTCTATACCATCACCGCCCGCGGCGACATTACCGTCACCTCGACCACGGCGTCGAGCCGGCCACAGCTCGACAATACCGCGAATCGATAGCTGTTGTCCGTCGCGTTAGGCGGCGGAGCCTGAAGTGAAAGCGCCCCCGGTCGTTGACCGGGGGCGCTTTCAAGTCCTGCTGCAACCGCTGTCAGATCGGACCTTCGAGCCCCTGCTCCTCTTCCATCGGAATGATCTTCGACGGCGTCTCCGGACGCGGCGGCTGCTCTTCCGGAACGTTCGTCACCGCCAGCACGATGCGCCGGTGGATCGGATCGACCTCGAGCACGCGCATGTCGAAATTCATTCCTTCGTATGCGACATCCGCCGGGCTGGTGATCGCCGTCGTGGTCGGCAGCTGCGAGATCGGGACGAAGCCTTCGATGTCGTTGCCGATGTCGACGACGACGCCCTTGTCCATCAGCCGGACAACCTTGCCCGAGAGATCGGTGCCGACCGGATAGGTCTCGCCGATCTTGAGCCACGGATCTTCCTCTGCCTGCTTCAGGCCGAGGCTGAT
>JBKJQR010000219.1:0-14978 GCA_046593895.1 Gemmatimonadaceae bacterium
TTGGCTCGACGCGCACGGCGACACCAGCCGGAGCGCCCGCGCGCTGCTCGTCGCCGCGGCGAACCGGCTCGGACTGTCGGGACGCGGCTACCACCGCGTGCTCAAGGTGGCGCGAACGATTGCTGATCTCGACGCTGCGGCGCAGGTCGACGAGGCACAGGTAGCCGAGTCGCTGCGCTATCGCCCGACACCGGCGCGCGATGCGCCCCTCCACTCGACCGCCGCCGCGCGATAGCTTTGACCCATGCCTTCCGCTGCGCTGCGCCAACTGACCGTTCTCGAGGAGACGGACGCGATGTCCGTCGAGCTGGCCGCTGCCCGCGTCAAGGAAGGGGCGCTCGTATCGTGGCTGCGCGGGCGCCGACGCGTCGCCATCGGATTTTCGGGTGGCGTCGACTCGACGTACCTCGCCTGCGTCGCCGTCGATTCGCTCGGGGCAGCGAACGTATTGGCGATCATCGGGAAGAGCGCCTCGTATCCGGCGGCGCAGTGGGCGTCGGCGCGCGCGGTGGCCGACCGCTTCGCGGTTCCGATTCTCGAGGTCGACACGCACGAGATGGAGGATCCGCGCTACGCCGCCAATCCCTCGAATCGCTGCTACTTCTGCAAGTCCGAGCTCTGGTCGCTTCTTGTGCCGATCGCCAACGCGCGAGGAATCGACACGGTGATCGACGGGACGAACGCCGACGATCTCTCGGGTCACCGGCCGGGTGCTGCCGCCGCGCGGGAGCAGCTGGTGGAATCGCCGCTCGCCATCGTCGGATTGACCAAGGCGGGGATCCGCGCGCTGTCCCGAGCGCGGGGTATTCCAACATGGGCGCAGCCGTCTTCACCCTGCCTGTCGTCGCGTATTCCGTACGGCACGGCGGTCACTGCGGCGCGATTGGCCGAGGTCGAGCGCGCGGAGGCAGCGTTGCGCGCGCTTGGCATCGTCGGGGACCTGCGCGTCAGGCACCACGGCGAGCTGGCGCGGGTCGAACTCGACCCGCGCGAGCTGGACGCGTGGCTCCGCGCCGACGCGAGCGCGACCGTCGCGGCGGCGGTGCGCGGCGCCGGGTTCGCGCGCGTGGCGATCGATCTCCGCGGCTTCCGGTCGGGGTCACTGAACGTGCTGACGGGGGTCACCGCGGCATGAGCGCGGCAGCGTTAGGCGCGGCACTGGCCGACTGGGGCATCGCGGCTGCTGTCGAGTCGCGTGATCGGCTCGCCGTGATCATTCCACTGGCTGCCGCCGATATTGAGCGGTTGGCCTCCGAGCGTGCGCGGGTGGTGGCGCTCGCTGCGGCGCACGGCTTCAGTCATGTCGCGCTCGACGTCACGAGCGCCGGCGGCGGCGCAACACCAGCGCTGACGAATGCGGCTCTTCCTGGCGATTAACCTGCCGCCATCGACCGTGCGAGCGATCGACCGCGCGGTCGACCCACTGCGCGCCGCGGCGCCGGGGCTACGCTGGGTGCCGCCCGAGCGCTGGCACCTCACCGTTCGCTTCATCGGCGAACTGGTCGCAACATCGGCTGCGGAGATTGGCGGCGCGCTCGACATCGCGGTCCAAGGCCATGCTGTCGCACCGCTCGCCATCGGCGGCGTTGGCGCGTTCCCGACCTTCCGTCGCGCCCGTGTCGTGTGGATGGGGATCGCGCCCGACCCGCGACTCGAGCTGCTGCATCACGACATCGAATCCGCCTGCGTCGCGTTAGGCATGGAAGCTGAAGGGCGCCCGTTTCGTCCGCACCTGACGCTCGCGCGGGTACCCGTTGGCACCGACGTGCCAGTGCTCCGCGCACTGTCCCGCGCTGCCCGGCCTCTGCGCTATGACGAGACGATCGATGCTCATGCGGTGGACCTGATGGCAAGCGAGGCGGTCGCCGGTGGCCGGCATTACACGCTCCTTCACTCTTCGCCGCTCGGCGCGGCCCACTGATACAGCCAATGCGAAAGATCGGATGCCTCGTCGTTCTCCTGATCGGTGCCTTTGCCGGCTGGATGCTGCGCGATCGCTTCTTCGCCGGCTCGCGGCCGGCACCGGCGGTCAGCGCGGCGGCCTGGGAGCGGTTGTCGCCGGAGGGATCGGCGCGGATGCGCGCGGCGCTCGCGACCTTGCAGAAGCCCTCGGGCCCGGTGTTCGTCACCGTTAGGCCGGCGGACCTCGCCAGCTACGTGTTCGAGCAGCTCTCGAAGCAGTTGCCTCCGTCAGCCGACAGCGTCGAAGCGGGGGCGTTCGGAGATCGGATGTACATCCGTGCCTCGGTCAAGCCGTCGGACTTCGGCGGCGGCGATGTTCTCGGTCCGCTGGCCGGCTTTCTCGCCGATCGCGAGCGCATGCAGTTCGGTGGTGCGTTTCACGTTGTTCGCCCGGGCCTCGCCGAGTTTCGGGTGCAGGAGATTCGGTTCCGCGACTTTCCCGTACCGAGCGGCGCGATCCCTCGGCTGCTCAAGCGGATCGAGCATGGGGCGCGCCCGGCGGGGCTCGCCGACGATGGACTACCGCTCGTCGTGCCGTCGTACATCGGCGATGTCCGCACGGAACCGGGTCGCGTCACGGTCTACAAGAGCACGCCGTGATGGCAAAAGTTCGTTCCGCGCACGCGGTGCTGATGCGATGAGTCGCAAGATCCTCATCGTCGACGACGAGGCGGGCATTCGCGCGGCGCTCTCGCAGCTGCTCGAATACGAGGGCTACGCCGTCAGGCAGGCGGCGAATGCGGTGGACGCGCTCAGCGAGTACGCGAAGTTCATCCCCGATCTCGTCTTCATGGATGTGAAGATGGCGGGGATCGATGGCCTCGAGGCGCTGAAGCACCTGCGCGAGCAGGACCCGCGCGCGATTGTCGTGATGATCAGCGGCCACGGAACAATCCAGACAGCGGTCGAGTCGACACAGCTCGGTGCCTACGACTTTCTCGAGAAGCCGCTGGACACGGATCGTATCCTCGTCACGCTGCGGAATGCCCTGCAGCACCTCGACCTCCGCGACGAAAACCTCTCGCTCAAGGCGCAGGTGCAGTCGCGGTTCGAGATCGTCGGCGGGTCGTACGCGATTCGCGCGCTGACCGATCGAATCGAAAAGGTGGCGGGCACGCCGGCGCGTGTGTTGATCACCGGCGAGAACGGAACGGGAAAGGAGCTCGTCGCGCGGGCGATTCACACACAGAGCCCGCGCGCCAAGAAGCCGCTGGTCGAGGTGAACTGCGCCGCGATCCCGAGCGAATTGATCGAGAGCGAACTGTTCGGGCACATGAAGGGCTCGTTCACCGGCGCTGTAAGCGATCGGCCCGGCAAATTCGAGCAGGCCAACGGCGGCACGCTCTTCCTCGATGAAATCGGTGACATGAGCCAGAGCGCGCAAGCCAAGGTGCTGCGCGTACTCGAGGACGGTGTCGTCACGCGCATCGGCGGCAGCAAACCCGTTTCCGTCGACGTGCGCGTCCTCGCGGCGACCAACAAGAAGCTCGAGGAAGAAATCGCCGCGGGGCGTTTCCGTGAGGACCTCTTTTATCGCCTCAACGTCGTCCCGCTGAACGTGCCGACGCTGCGCGAGCGACGGGAAGACATACCGCTGCTCATCGCACACTTCGTCGGGCAGCTCTCGTCACGCGAGGGGGTCACACCTCGCACATTCGAGCCCGAGGCGGTCGAGGCGCTCACGCGCATGGAGTGGCCAGGCAACGTCCGCGAGCTGCGCAATACGATCGAGCGCCTGCTGATTCTTGCCGCGGGCCCGCGAGTCGGCGTGCACGACATCGAACGCCTGGTTGGGCGGGCGGCGAGCGAACCCTCGGGGCTTGGCGCGCTCGGCGCAATCCGCACTTTCGAGGAGTTCAAGGACGCAGCCGAGCGGGCGTTCCTGCTCGGAAAGCTTCGGGAGTTCGACTGGAATGTCAGCGAGACGGCGCGCGCCCTCGACATGCCGCGCTCCAACTTGTACAAAAAGATCGAGCGATACGCGCTCGTTCGCGAAGCGTGACACTCGTCGCGCCGCGACGCGCGAGCATCGAGATGTTCATCCGGACTGGGAGATCGCACGATGTCTGACTGGGATCGCAAGATGGCAAGCATCGACAAGCGGCTCGAATCCATCTCCGACGACCAACTCGTCGGTCGGCCGACAACACCGGCGACAGCGGGCGAAGCGGCCGAGATTGCGCGTGTGCGCGCCGAAACGTCCACGTTCGGCGTCTTCGCGCGGTTGCTGCTCTCCGTAGCGCTGGGCGTCGCGATCGTGTTCTGGCCATACGGCTCGCGCTGCGGCATCGGACTCGCGGCGTATCTGGGCGCGGTGACGGCGGTCGTGGCGAGTGGAGTCTGGAGCGCGGTCTGGACGTTCCGGCACCGCGCGGGACGGGCGCACGCGCTGTCGCTTCTGCTCATCCTCTGGGGGATGCTGCTCGGCGCGCAGGAGGTGTTGCCGCGGGTCGGCTATGCGATCCCGACGCCGCAGCACCCGACAGCGTGGGTATGCCAGTGAGGTCGTCGCGGACGACCGCTTAGATTCCATCAGCGACATCGTTTGGAGGGCTGGCGCGCTCGCCGGTCTCGTCACCGCCTAACGCGACAAAGCCGGGCAACTGTCGCCGACGTCATTTCTCACACGGCTCTTCCATGAAAACGTTCAAGAACTTCATCGCCGGCGAGTGGGTCGCGCCGTCGTCGGGCGAATACTTCGAAAACCGCAATCCGGCCGACACGACCGACGTGATCGGCAAATTTCCGCTCTCGAACGCTCACGACGTGGACCGCGCTGTTCAGAGCGCGAAGCGCGGGTTCCGTGTCTGGAGCCGCATGCCCGCGCCCGCCCGCGGCGATGTGCTGCGTCGCGTTGGCGAGATCATGGTAGCGCGGAAGGATGAGATCGCGGATCTCATGACGCGCGAGATGGGCAAGCCGGTTGCCGAGACCAAGGGCGACGTGCAGGAAGGGATCGACACCGCGTTCTACGCGGCGACCGAGGGGCGGCGGCTCTTCGGACACACTGTTCCCTCGGAAATGCGGAACAAGTGGGCGATGAGCTTTCGCCGACCGATCGGCGTCGCCGGGATCATAACGCCGTTCAATTTTCCGCTGGCGATCCCGACGTGGAAGATGTTTCCTGCGTTGGTCTGTGGAAATGCTTGCGTCTTCAAGCCGGCGGAGGATGTCCCACACACCGGGACCGTGTTCGTCGAAATTCTCCTCGAAGCCGGGTTGCCCCCCGAGGTGATTCAGCTCGTGCACGGCATTGGTGAAAGCTGCGGCAAGGCGATCGTGGAGCACCCCGACGTTCCGCTGCTTTCGTTTACCGGATCAACCGAGACGGGCCGCATCGTTGGCGAAACGGCCGGGCGGATGCACAAGCGGCTGTCGCTCGAGATGGGCGGCAAGAACGCGCAGATCGTGCTCGACGATGCGAACCTCGAGCTGGCGCTCGAGGGATGTCTCTGGGGCGCGTTCGGCACGACCGGTCAACGTTGCACCGCGACGAGCCGGCTGATCCTGCAGAAGGGAATTCACGACAACTTTCTCGGAATGCTCGTCGAGAAGGCCAAGGGCCTGAAGCTCGGCGACGGCCGGAAGCAGGGGACCGATGTCGGGCCGATGATCAACGAACAGGCGATCGAGAAAGCCGAGCGATATGTCGACATCGGGCAATCGCAGGGCAACGACCTTCTCTGCGGAGGGCGGCGTGCCAGCGGGAAGGGACTGGAAAAGGGATTCTTCTTCGAGCCGACCATTTTCGCGCGTGTCGAAGCCGGCCAGCGTCTCGAGCAGGAAGAGATCTTCGGACCCGTACTGTCGGTGATCCGGGTGAACGATGCGGACGAAGCCTTCGCGGTCAACAATGACGTGAAATACGGACTGTCTTCGTCGATCTACACGAGTAGCGTCGAGGTCTCATTCCGCGCGCTGAGTGAACTGGACAATGGCATTACCTATGTCAATGCGCCGACGATCGGCGCCGAGGCACACCTCCCGTTCGGCGGTGTAAAGCAGACGGGAAACGGGCACCGCGAGGGCGGCTGGGAGGTCTACGAGTTCTACTCGGAGACCAAGGTCGGGTACGTCGATTTTTCGGGCAAGCTGCAGCGCGCGCAGATCGACAATTATCCCGGCACCGCGGGCTGACCGCGCGACGGTTGGCTGGCGATCGCCCGCGCCGGGGTTGCACCTATTCACGGCCGGCGTCATTTCCAGAGAGGAACGCCCGCTTGCTTGCTACCCGGATGCCGATTCTATTCCGTGATGGTGACTTCGCGTCCTGAGGATCTTCGCCGGGTGGTGGCGGACCGTGTCGCCCAGCGCGTCGCCGGGCGGGGCGTTTCGCGCGCGTCAGTCGACGCAGCGGTCGGCAGTGTACTCGGCGCGCTCGAGTCCCGGCGTACCGCGAGTGGCGGGAGCCAAGCGTCAGGCAGCGCTCCTGATACCGCCCCCGCGCCGACACTGGTCGCCGCGGTGACCGCGCGATCGCTGCCCGATCTTGCGTCGCGCCTCCGCGCCGCGCTCGCGCGCGAGGGCGTGACGGTGGGGCCGATCGGCATTGCCGCCGCTGGATTGCACCATGTCGCCACGCTCGAGATTGTGGCTTCGGATCGTCAGGCTCTCGAGGCCGCGGCCAGAACGTTAGGCGCGCAGCTCAGCATCGTGAGCGAGGCTGCCGACTGATGCCGGTTTCCTCGCACACTCCGTCGGGGTCGCCGCGGATCAGCGCCGAGACGAAGCGGGAAGCGCTGCGCCGCGTCAATCGTCGAGGCGCACCGATCGGGTTGATCTGGCAGTGGGTGCAGACGTTCACGATCGCCGTGCTCGTCTTCCTGTTCGTTCGCGCCTTCTTCGTCGAGGCGTTCAAGATCCCCTCGGGGAGCATGGAGCGCACGCTGCTTCCCGGGGACTTCCTGCTCGTCGACAAGCTTGCCTACGGCGCGGAGTTGCCGTTTACCTCGCTTCGCCTGCCCGGCTACCGGTCGCCGAGCCGCGGGGACATCATCGTCTTCGAGTATCCTTTGGATCGAAGCAAGACGTACGTAAAGCGCCTGGTCGGCCTTCCCGGAGATACCTTGTCGATGAGGGAAGGCACGCTGCTGCGCAACGGATCGGCGATCGACGAGTCGTACGTCGTCCATTCCGACCCTGATCTCGATCCTGGCAACGACCAGTTCCGCTGGCAGCGACCGTATCTCGTGCGGACGGCGGAGGCCGCGGGATTTGGAGATCATCCGACGCGTAACAACTGGGGACCGTTAGTCGTCCCAGCAGGGGAGTACTTCGCGCTCGGGGACAATCGCGACAACTCGGAGGACAGTCGCTATTGGGGATTTGTTCCGGCTGGGAATGTTCGCGGCCGTCCCCTGGTCGTGTACTACAGCTACGCGCCTGACAGCGCGGAGCCCGCGCCGTGGTTGTCCAGCGTCCGTTGGGGACGCGTCGGCGAACGGGTGCGCTGAAGCGAACTGAATTCCGGCACGTTTCTCATCGCCTGGGTCGATTGTATGGCCGCTAGCTCGTCGAACAAGAAGTCCGCATCGGATGAAGGATCGCTCGACCAATACTTGCGCGACATCAGCATCTACCCGCTGATCACCCGCGAGGACGAGGTCGCGCTCGCGCAGCGCATCCGGACGGGGGACCAGGAGGCACTCGACACTCTCGTCCGATCGAACCTCCGCTTCGTCGTCTCGGTGGCGAAGAAATACCAGAATCAGGGCGTGTCACTGTCCGACCTGATCAACGAGGGCAACCTCGGGTTGATTCGTGCCGCGCACAAATTCGACGAGACGAAGGGCATCAAGTTCATCTCGTACGCCGTTTGGTGGATCCGCCAGGCGATTCTGCAGGCGCTGGCTGAGCAGTCGCGCATCGTGCGGGTTCCGCTCAATCGCGCCGGGACGCTCCATCGGATCGGGAAGCGGGCGAGCACGCTTCTCCAGGAGCTCGGCCGCGAGGCGACGCACGCCGAGATCGCGCACGGGATGGACATCACCGAGGAGGAAGTCGCGAAGACGATGTTGATCTCGCAGACCCATCTCTCGCTCGATGCTCCGCTCACACCCGGGGAAGACAACCGCCTGCTCGACTATCTCGCCGATACGGTCAACGCGACGCCCGACGAGGAAATGTTCGTCAAGGCGCTCACCGAATCGATCGAGGAAGCGCTCTCCCACCTCAAGGAGCGCGAGTCGCGCATTCTCCGGCTGTACTTCGGGCTCGACGGCGAGGAGCCGATGACGCTCGAGGAGATCGGGGCGCTGCTCAGCATCACGCGGGAGCGCGTTAGGCAGATCAAGGAGAAGGCGCTATCGCGCCTCCGCCATGTCAGCCGTGCCCGGGCGCTCGAGTCGTTCCTCGGGTAAGCGGCAAAAGTTCCCGAGAGCTTTGAATGATCGGTCAAAGGGCCCGGCTAACGGCGTGAAAAACCCGTTGCGCCGGGCTTTTTCGACGGTAATTTGAGGGAGGATCGCGCGCGGAGCGCGGGCCGCGGGTTGCCCAGCCACCCGGTGCGATCTTCCCTCCAGCCCGACGAACCGTGCAACGTTTTCGTGCGTCTCGGCCGCTCGTCGCGGCCTCGGTAGTCGCGCTTCTCGCCGCCGCGTGTTCGTCCGACGGCGGAACGAAAGGACCCGACAACTCGGCCCCCTCGGCTCTGGCGATCACCGCCGGTAACGGCCAGGTTGGCTCGCCGGGATCGCCCCTTCCCACACCGATCGCCGCGCGGGTCACCAATTCGCAGGGCAACCCGATTGCAGGCAAGGCGGTCACCTTCGTGGTGACACGGGGGTCGGGTTCGATGGCCAGTCTCACCGTCACCACGGACAACAGTGGCATCGCGCAGACACTGTGGACGCTCGGCAGCGGCGCCGTGCGGCAGGAGGCGACGGTCACCATCGGCGCGCTGACGCAGACCGCAACCGCGACGGTCGATACCACACGATCGCTCTTCCTGCTGGCGTTGCGCGACACGGTGTCGGTGGGCGACACGATCTGGATCAACGAGATTGCCGGGACGACGGCACTGGCCAGCGAAACCCGCGGCGCAGTCCGGGAGACGATCACCACCAGCATCTCAGGGGCGGCGAGCATCGTGCGCGTGCTCTACACCGATGGCGAGTACATCGACGTCAACCAGCCAAGTGCCGCGGTGCTGAACTTCATCACCAGCGGGCCGACGAATTCCACCCCGCGACAGCTCTACATGCGGACCGGCTTTGTCGCCCGGTCGCTTGGTGCGGGCAAGGACGTCCAGTTCACGCATGCTGCGACGTCGTTCCTCGGCGCTCGAACGTTCAACGACCTCCTCACGCGGGTGAGCGTCGTCGGAACGAACGTCCATATCCGTTGAGGAGCAGCGCAATGACTCGTGCAACCCAGATCGCCGCGCTCTGCGCGGCGGTGCTGTCCACTGGTGCCCTGACACGGAGCGCGGGCGCACAGGACATCGCCGAAGCGGGGCGCATTCACGGCGTCGAGCTGCCACGGGTTGCGCGCGAGATTCTCGCGCGGGATCCGACGGCGTTCGAGTTCCGCCGCGCGATGAAGGCGAAGCTCCGCTCAGTCCAGGTTGCCCGCGGTACGCGCCGCGGCCTGCTCCCGACGTTCGCGCCTAACGCTGCCGTTTCGGCGACCGTATCGCCGTCATTGAGCGGCCCGCAGCGCGGCACGCGCCTCGGCACCGGTCCGGTGGTCAGCGGCACGGAGCGCGTGGCGGTGCTGCCGATCCTCTACGCGAACACCGGCGCGCAGCCGTGGCCGACCAGCGACTTGCAGGCGCGGCTGTTCGACGGGCCGAGCAGCTCCGAGACGCTGACGCAGCTGTACGCCGAGATGTCGCGCGGCAACCTGACGATGACGGGGACGGTCGCACCATGGACAGCAGTCCCCGGCGCCGACACGACCTACGAGGGTCCGCTGGGCAATAACGGGTTGGGCGGCGCAGGTCTCTGGAACATGCTCAAGGCGACGCTCGATGTGGCCGACCAGAGCATCGACTTCAGCACGTACGATCAGGATGGAGACGGCTACGTCGATCTCGTCGCGTTCGTGCAGCCGGAAGCCGGCGGCGAGTGTGGCGGGACCAACAACATGTGGTCGCATCGCTGGGTGATCGAAGGCGCAGCGAGCCAGGCGAGGGGAGATACCGCCGTCATCCGCAACGGTTACAAGACGAATGATGGCGTGTACATCTCCGACTATGTCCTGCAGCCGGCACTCAATTGCGGCGTTGCGGCGACGCCGATTTCTATCGGAGTGTTCGCGCACGAGTTCGGCCATGCGCTCGGGTTGCCGGACCTGTACGCCACGTCGAGCACGGCCACGAATGAAGGGATTGGCAGCTGGGGGTTGATGGGAGCGGGGAACTGGAACATCCCGACATCTCCCGCCCACATGGAAGCGTGGTCGAAGATGGAGCTCGGCTGGGTGCCGGTGGATACGCTGACCGCTGACGCGACGCACGTCGTGCTCGACCAGGTGGAGACGGCGGGGCACATCATCCGGCTCAACATTCCGGGCACGTCGGAGTATTTCCTCCTCGAGAACCGGCAGCGCGTCGGATCCGAGGCCCCGCTCAAGGCAACGGGGCTGCTCGTCTGGCACGCCGACAGCCTAACGATCGCCGACAAGTGGTCGTCGAATAAGATTCAGGACGTGACGTCGCACAAGGGACTCGACCTGGTCGAGGCAGACGGCCTCGCAGGACTCGATCGACGCGGGTACCGCGGTGGTCCTGGCGACTCGTTTCCCGGTTCGACCAACAATACGAGTTGGTCGGTCAGTTCATCGCCGAGCTCGAACGGGTACACGAAGACGTCGGGTGTGTCGCTGATCAACATCGTCGAGAGCGGGGGAAAGATCAGCTTCGACATCAGCTTCGTGCCGCCGGGCCCGATCGCCGTGAAGTGGGGCGACGTCGATGGCGACGGACTGGTCGGGAAGCTGGATGTGAACGCGCTTTACGCGTGCATCAACAGCGTGACCTGTCCGAACATTCCGGGCATATCACGCGCTGACGTCGATGCGGATGGCGCGGTGACGATGCGCGATGCGCTGATCATCCACAGCTACGTGGTGGGCGGAGTCGATGTCTCGCGCTTCCGTGTCGGGCAGGGGTTCACGGGAACGGCGCCCATGGTCCGCTTTCCCGCCGCGGCTACGGGCAGCACGATCAAGCCACAAATCGACATCAAGCCAGGGACGCCGTGATGCGGCGGCGGGCGGCCGTGATTGCCACCGTGGCGCTCGTCGCCGGCTGCGGACGGCCAGGCGGGGCGAGGGGCGGCGATACTGCCGCTGCCGCGCTTCCGCGCGCGACGGTTGACACCACCGTGATCGGTGACGCGATGCCGCCCGCAGCGACGGCTAGCGGTCGCAGCGAATCGTCGGCACCAAGTGCCCGTTCGCTGCCTAACGGTAGCGCGAAGGCGCCCGCGGCGGCGACCAAGCCGCCGGGGACCACCGGGACACGCGACGCCGCGGCGTCACCCGCTCCGACGAGCCCGGCGCCGGGCGCCACGATGCCGGCCGGAGCGAGGACCCCGGCATTCGTCATCTTCCGCGATTCGGTGCTGCAGTCAGATCTCGACTGGCTCCGCCGGCAGGGGTTCACGATTGCCAACGTGAACGATGCGTCGTATGCGGTAAGTGTCGGCGTGCCCGATGGCTACAGCGGAAATCCAAAGGCAAATCCGCGTGTCGCACGCTTCACCATGCTGATGCGCTGACTGCTATGGCCCAGAACAGCAGCTTCGACGTCACAACGGGAGTCGATCTTCAGGAGGTCGACAACGCGATCAACCAGGCGCAGAAGGAAATCGCCCAGCGTTATGACTTCAAGGGATCGAAGGTCGCGGTCGAGTTCAAGCGCGCGGAGAACGTGCTCGAGCTCGTGGCGGACGACGACTTCCGGATGCGCGCGTTGTGGGACGTGGTCCAGACGAAGCTGATCAAGCGGAACGTGCCGGTGAAGAACCTCGACGTCGGTGACGTGAAGCAGGCCGGCGGCGACACGGTGCGGCGGGAGGTCAAGCTGAAGACGGCCCTCGACGGCGACACGGCGAAGAAGGTGGCCGCGGCAATCAAGGATGCGAAGCTGAAGAAAGTCCAGGCGGCGATCCAGGGCGATCAGGTGCGCATCACCTCGCCGTCGCGTGACGACCTGCAGGAAGCGATGGCGCTGCTGCGGAGCAAGGATTTCGGCGTCGAGCTCAAGTTCGGCAACTATCGCTGAACGCTGGCACCACGCCCGCATCACGGTCTGCCCTAACGCTGGTGACGCGTGCACTGGCCGCCCGCCGCACGAGGTGGTACCTTCGCCCGGTTCGGCGGCGCCAGCTGGCGACCCGACGCGATGCACGATTCACCCCGGACAATGGAGACGCCATGCAACGACGTGCGACTGATATCTCCCGGATGCTTGGTGCGCTGCTCGTTGCGGCGACCGCCTGCGGCGGCGGCGGTGACAAGGCGACAGCGCCGAACAACTCTCCGGCGAGCGTCACGGCCAACGTGACAACTCCGGCCAGCGCGGTGATCGCGAGTCCGATCAATCCGACGCCATCAGTTGTGGTGAAGAGCTCGGCCGGCACCGCGCTGGCGAACATCAGGGTCAACTTCGTGGTGACCGCTGGCGGTGGCACTGTGGTTGGCGGATCGAAGCTCACCGATGCGAGCGGTATCGCGGCCGCCGACTCCTGGACGTTAGGCAGCACTCCGGGAGCGAATACGCTCACCGTGACGGCCGGCGGGGCAAAGACGGTGTTCACCGTGAACGCGACGAATACCTGCGCTCTTTCCGGCGGGATCAGCGTCGGGGCAACGGTGACCGGCAACCTGACGACCAGCCCGTGCGCGCTGGGTGATGGAACTGCCGCGCAGAGCTGGAGCTTCCCGCAGCCCAGCGGCCAGACGAACGTCTCGTTCGTCATGCACCCGACTGGTTCGCCGACGTTCGATACCGTGCTGCTGCTGCACCGGGACAGCTATGCCGCATTCGAGCGGCTCATTGGCTTCAACGATGACGACCAGAGCGGCACGCCGACCACTGACTCCCGTCTCGATGCGATCCTCGGCGCCGGGACCTACGTTCTGAGCGGCAACAACTTCGACGCGGGAGTCACCGGTCCGTTCTCGATCACGGCTAACGTGTGGGACGGGGAATTCAAGAACTGCAGGGATGTGTTCGTGACCACTGGCGTCACGACGAACCAGACGATGGCAACAGGCTGCTCGTACTCGACCGGTCAGTTGGTCGATCCGGTCGGTATCTACCTGGCGCAGGGCCAGCAGGTTCGCTTCGACATGTCGTCGTCGGCGTTTGATCCGAAGCTGGATCTCTACCAGATCAGCTCGAACGTGCCGATCGCCTCGGACGACAATTCCGGTGGTGGCACCAGCGCGCGGATCACATTCACGGCCGCGACCGCGGGAACCTACGTGCTCCTCGCGACCTCTCCGGCGGTTCAGCAGGTGGGTGCCTATACACTCGGCGTCACTGGACTTGCCAACGGGCCAGTGGGTCCGGCGCCAACATCGGGCGCTGGCAGTTCGCCGGTGCGGAAGGACGGCCCCGCCGCGCGCGTCCGCTCGTTGATGCCCTGGCAACGCAGCGAATGAGCTAGCGCTGGCCGGGCTGTGCCGGCCCGGAGTGCCGAGCCCCCGCGGGAGCCAGCCCAGCGGGGGCTCGATGCGTCAGTGCGGCTGCTGGCGCGGCACCGGAATCGTTAGGCGCCGACCACCGCGGTCGGCCTGTGTCGCCAGCCACAAGTCCGGGGGGAGCCCGGCGGCTTTGTCGTCCCCGCTCGGTTGAGCAGGACCGTCACGAGGACTAGATTTCAATGATGCATTTTCCCCGGGACAGGCGGCCTTGAAAGTCGGCGTCATCACCCTCGGCTGCGACAAGAACACCGTCGATAGCGAGCGTTATGCGGCCGCACTCGTCGCCCGCGGCGCCGAGATGACGACCGACCTCGCGGAAGCCGGGATCATCGTCATCAACACCTGCGGGTTCATCGACGCCGCGAAAAAGGAGTCGATCGACGCGATCGTCGACGCGAGTCGCTACAAGGACGAGGGAGTCTGTCGCGCCGTGGTTGCAGTCGGCTGCATGGTCCAGCGCCACAAGGGCGAGCTGGCGGACGCGCTTCCGGAAGTCGATCTCTTCCTCGGCTCGTCGGAGGTCGATCGCCTGCTGCCGGAACTCGAGCTGCGCGGGTTGCTCGACGAGCCGATCGAGATGCATCCCGGGGAACGGATCTTCAACGGCGAGCTGTCGCACGTTCGCTATCTCAAGGTCAGCGAGGGTTGCGACCACGGCTGCGCGTTCTGCGCGATCCCGCTGATGCGCGGGAAACATCGTTCGTTCGCGTCGAACGAAGTGGTGCGTGAAGCGCAGCTGCTCGAGTTGCAGGGCACGCGCGAGATCAACCTCGTCGCACAGGACCTGGCCCACTACGGCCGCGACCTGCGCGACGGGAGCGGCCTCGCATCGCTGCTGCGGCAGCTCGTACGCGAGACCTCGGTGCCGTGGATTCGGATGCTCTACCTCTACTCGACCGGGATCACCCCCGAGCTGCTGGAGACGGTCGCGCGCGAGCCCCGCATCGTGCCGTATCTCGACATGCCGATGCAGCACGCTGCGGACAGCGTGCTGAAGCGAATGCGGCGACCCGAACGACGCACGATCATTCGCGATCGCGTGGCGCTGCTGCGGAGCGCGATCCCGGACGTTGCGTTGCGGACGACGTGCATCGTCGGTTTCCCGGGCGAGACCGCGGACGACTTCCAGTCTCTGCTCGAGTTTCTCGAGGAAGTGCAGTTCGACCGCGTCGGCGCTTTCACCTACTCGCCGCAGGAGGGGACGCGCGCCTTCGACCTGCCTGACGACGTGGCCGGGGAAGTGAAGCGCGAGCGGCTCGAGCGTCTGACGGAGCTGCAGCTGGCGGTCACCGCCGAGCGCTACGAACGCCGGGTTGGTCGCACGGTCCAGGCGATCGTCGATCGCGCGGCCGACGCGACCG
>JBKJQR010000034.1:0-4263 GCA_046593895.1 Gemmatimonadaceae bacterium
GAGATTCGCCAGGAACGCGCCGAGCCAGATGGCGGGCCAGAGCGACCGCCCCCATAAGAGAAGAGCCGCGAGAGCAATGCCGGTGGGCGCCCAGACCGTAGTGACTTGCTCCGCAACGAATGCGAACTGGAACCCCGCTCGCGCAGCGATCACGTACGTGACCGCAACCGGGAGCCCGATTGCAATCGCACGTCGAAGGTCACTGTTGAGTGGACGTTTCATCATCGCGTGGTGGGTAATTTTGCCCGCGTCGGGACTCAGCATACCCGAGGCGAGCGCTTGCTGGATGGCCTGGACCATTTCGCGAAGCGAGCGATTTTCGACCCTGGCTCATCCGCGAGACAGGGATCGAGAACGTAAAATAGAGTTTTGCTCTGGGACGACCGCCATCCCGCGCGGCTCCGTCAACGCCAAAGTACAGGGGAACATCGTGACGAAGACTGCCGCCATCTACACCGATCGATTCGACAGCGAAGAAGCAGGGCATCACCTCGGGACTCAGGTCGTGTCGGAGTTTGGGGACGAGTCGCCCGACGTACTGATCGTCTTCGCTTCAGCTCGCTTCGAATTCAATACGCTGTTGAGGGCGATCGCGGCGGCATGCCATCCCAAGTTGATGGTGGGTTCCTCGTCGGCGGGTGAATTCACGGGGCAGCGTCGCGGCGAAGGGACCGCATGCGCCCTGGCGATACGTTCCAGCGACATCCAGGCTGCCGCGGGCCTTGGTCGCGGTGTCAGTCTGGACCACGCGAAGGCCGCACGGGATATCGTTTCCTCGTTTCGTGGCGTCAACGCCAGCGACTTCGCATACCGCACCGCGCTCGTGATGACAGATGCGCTCGCCGGCCACGCGGAAGACCTTGTGGCGGAACTGACGACGCTGACCTCCGGCCGATATCAATTCGCGGGGGGTGGGGCCGGCGATGACGCCAAGTTCGCCCAGACTCATGTCTTCCTCGGCACGGAGGCATTCACCGACGCCGTGGTGGCGCTCGAGCTCCTGTCCACGAAGCCGCTGGGATTGGGCGTCAGTCACGGTTGGATACCTGCCGGCAAAATGCTGCGCGTGACGGAAACGGATAGGATGCGTCTGATCAGTCTGAACGGAATGCCGGCGGTGGAAGCATTCGAAGAGCATGCACGGTCGACGAATCAGCACTTCGACCGCAATGCCGCGTTACCATTTTTCCTGCACAACATTCTGGGTATTGATACAGGGGCCGGTCATCGGCTGCGGGTGCCCCTCTCCGTGAACGCCGACGGCTCGGTAAGTTGCGCCGCCGAGATTCCAGCAGGAGCGGGCGTCTACATCATGAAGGCGACCACCGATTCCGCAATCACGGCCGCCCGCCAGGCCACCGCGACGGCCATCGAGGGCCTGCATGGTGAGAAACCAGGCGCTGCCCTGTTCTTTGACTGTGTCGCTACTCGGTTACGAATGGGCGAGGTGTTCGGCTTCGAACTGGAGTCGGTGGCGCAAATGCTCGGTGATGCCGGACTGGTGGGGTGCAACACCTACGGCCAGATTGCACGGACCGAAGGACAATTCGGCGGCTTCCACAACTGTACTGCTGTCGTCATGATCCTGCCTGTCTGAGCCATGATCGACGAGACAGCCGCACACTTGATCTCGTCGCTGGCTGAACCGTCACGGCGGCCAGAGGCGGCCCAGCGGTTGGCGAGCCACTTTGGAGCCGGAGCGCTCGTGATCCTCGTGGAAGACCGCGCGGTGGACGCGTACCTTCCGGCTCAAGGGTTCAGCCAAACGTTACCTGGCGGAGCATCGTGGCGCGCCTTTCTCGAGCAAGCTCCCCATCCGGGTGTGTTCTGCGGCGAGGTCGACTATCCCGCGCCGCACCGGTCCGTCCGCGCGGTTTCCTATTGTGCCGCGGGCATCATGCTGGTCTTCATTGACACGACGTCCGATGTCCGACGCATTGAATCGGTGGCTGTCCTCGTGCCGCTGCTCGGAGCGACGCTGGCGCTCGAGCACGCCCAGCTGGTCTCTGGCGGCGAGCTCCGAGCGGCACAGGAACATGCCAGGCAAGCCGAGAGTCTGGCGCGCGCGTTAGACGCCGCTCGTGCAGAGCTCGATCGCACAGTACGGGCCCTTGAACAACAAGCACGCGAGCTGGAGGACGCACGGGTCCGGTCCGAAGCGGCCACGCTGGCGAAGGACGAGTTCCTCGCCATGCTGGGCCACGAGCTGCGCAACCCGCTCTCGCCAATTTTGACGGCGCTCCAGCTGATGCGCCTCAAGAATCACTCATCGCGGGAACAGGATGTCATTGAACGACAGGTGCAGACCCTGATTCGACTGGTGGACGATCTGCTGGACGTGTCCCGAATTACCCAAGGCAAGGTCGAACTCCGTAAGGAACGCATCGAACTGGCAGAGATCGCGGCACGAGCGATCGAGATGTCGAGTCCCGTTCTGGAGAAAAAACGGCAAGTTCTCGTGATCACGATTCCTACCCACGGCCTCGCGATCGACGCCGATCCGTCTCGCATGGCGCAAGTACTGGCGAATCTTCTCACCAACGCTGCGAAGTACAGCGATGCCGCGAGCCAGATCGATCTGGTTGCTGATCAGCACGACCAGCGGGTGCGGGTCCGAGTGAAAGATCAGGGAATCGGTATTCCGCCTGGTCTGCTCAACCGCGTATTCGATCCCTTCGTGCAAAATCGCCAAGGCATCGAGCGCTCTCAAGGGGGCCTTGGCCTGGGGCTCGCCATCGTCCGAAGCCTGGTGGCCCTTCACGGTGGAACGGTCAGCGCGTTCAGTCGCGGCGAAGGACGTGGCAGCGAGTTCGTCGTGGAACTACCAGCTGCGGGGACTGAAGGACAGCGGGGCCGCGCAGTCGACGGTACCTTAGCCGCCCTCACGCATACCAATCACGGCGGGCGCATACTCATCGTCGACGACAACGACGACGCCGCGACGCTGATGTCGGAGGCGTTGCACGAATTGGGATACGTCGTGCGGACCGCACCGGACGGGCCTACGGCGTTGCGAACCGCCGACTCATTTCAACCGGACGTCGCACTGCTCGACATCGGGCTGCCGATTATGGATGGCTACGAGTTGGCCCGCCACCTGCGGAAGTTGGACAACATGAATGACCTGCACTTGATCGCCGTAACCGGGTATGGGCAGGTCAAAGACAAGCGACGATCGGACGCCGCCGGCTTCGTCGCGCATCTCGTCAAGCCGGTCGACCTCGAGGAACTCGGCAAGGTGTTGGGGCGGTTCGGGATCGCGAAGCATACTGATCCGTGACGATGTCCGTCAGGCGCTCGCCTATGCGACGGGACCCAGTCCTCCC
Source organism: Gemmatimonadaceae bacterium (assembly GCA_046593895.1). GTDB lineage: Bacteria > Gemmatimonadota > Gemmatimonadetes > Gemmatimonadales > Gemmatimonadaceae > JABFXC01. The sequence continues at coordinate 3,327 of JBKJQR010000034.1, forward strand.
GTCGATCGGCAGAGGCGTACGCGTATACGAAAAAGGCATTTCGTATACGCGTCGAGCGCGACGTGTATAGAGAACCGACTAATCGCGCGGATCGGATCCCTGTCGTCTAGCCGTGCATGCGTGGCCACGCGTGACCATCGCTCGTGTCGTGTGCAACGCCCCTGACGCCCCGCGACTCCAGCGTCATCTCGATGCCCGGCCGCGGCGCGTTCGACTTGTAGACGATCGGGCGGAAGTGCTGGCCGGGCACGAGCCTGGCGCGCCAGTGCTGGCCGAGCGTCGCGAGGACGATGGTGTCCTGAAGATTCACGAATTCCTCGCCGGCACACGCCCGCTCCCCCTTACTGAATGGGAAGTAGGCGCCCTCCGGCACGCTGGCGCTGGCTTCGGGCGTCCACGTGGAGGGATCGAAGCGATCTCGTTTGGAGTGGTGCGTGGTGAACCGGGCGCCTCTGAACGTGCGCGTGCGGGAACCATTGGCTTCGCACGATTACGTCCGCCGTTGCAGGCAGCCGTCATCGCAGTAGGATACGTTTCGATGGAGACGATAGTCTGATGAGACGACGAACGGTGATATTCGCGGCCCTTGCCGTGCTGATTCTGGTGGCGCTTGGTGCCCTCGTGATCAAGGCCAGGGGATTTCGCGCCTCGTCAACGCCGGGCGCCTTCGAGACCTCTGCCGCGCGGGCGGTGCGGGACTTTGCCATCCCGCGCGCAGCCAGGGCGCAGAAGAATCCGTTCGCGAACGACGATCGGGCAGTCGGCATGGGCCGCGACGAGTTCCTCACCCGTTGCGCCACCTGTCACGGTAGCGACGGCCGCGGCGCCACCCCGATCGGCTCGAACCTGTATCCGCGCGTTCCCGATCTGCGTGGACCGACGACGCAGGCGCTCACCGATGGCGAGATGCGCTACATCATCGCCAACGGCATTCAGC
>JBKJQR010000122.1:0-10747 GCA_046593895.1 Gemmatimonadaceae bacterium
AGAACGTCGTGTTCGCGTGGCTCTGGAGGAAGGTCGCGGCGACTTCGACGTCGACGTCGCCCTCGACCGCGCGGCGGACGATGAACGCCTTGTGCTCCCCGGTGGCGAGGATCGCGATCTCGCGCGCTTCCATGATCGTCGCGACACCCATTGTCACGGCTTCGCGTGGGACGAACTCCTCGCCGAAGAAGTCAGCGGCGGCGTCGCGACGTGTCACCGCGTCGAGCGTGACGACGCGGGTCCGGCTCTCGGCGCCCGATCCCGGCTCGTTGAAGCCGATGTGACCGGTCTTGCCGATGCCGAGGATCTGGAAGTCGATCCCGCCGGCGCGGCGGATCTCGTCCTCGTAGCGGCGGCACTCCTCGTCCACGCGCTCGCGCGCCGCGTTGCCTAACGGGATGTGGACATTCTTCGCGTCGATGTCGACGTGATCGAACAGGTTCTCCCACATGAAGCGGTGGTAGGAGTGCACGCTGTCCGGCGGCATCGGGTAGTACTCGTCGAGATTGAATGTCACAACGTTGGCGAAGCTCAACCCGTCATCGTGATGCATCCGGATCAGCTCGCGGTATACGCCAATCGGCGTCGATCCGGTCGCGAGGCCGAGTACGGCGCTTTCACCGGCCGCTTGCCGCTCGCGGATCAGCGTCGCGATGCGGCTGGCGACGAGCCGGGCAATTCCTTCGTGATCGTCGACGACGACGGTACGGATGCGCTCGTGCGCAACGGTGCTTGCGTGCGGGATATGGGAAAGCCCGCGACTCGGATTCGAGTCGCGGGCCTCCAGCACGGCACCAGCGTCCGCGCGGACGCCAGGGACCGAACGTGACATTGGTTTTTTAGGTCAGGCGGTGAAGGAGCTTCCGCAGCCGCAGCCGCCGGTCGAGTTCGGATTCTTGAAGGTGAAACCCGACCCCTGCATCGACGACACGTAGTCGATCGTCACGCCGCTCAGGTACTGCGCCGAGAACGGATCGACGAACACGCGATAGTCACCCTGCGCGAGAACGAAATCGTCCTCGGCCGGCTTGTCTTCGATGAGAAGCCCGTACTTGAAGCCGCTGCATCCCCCGGGCTGAACGCTCACCCGAAGCCCGCCGACTGAGGGATCGACACCCTCGGCGTCCATGAACTTCCGCACTTCGGTGCCCGCGATCTCAGTCACCGCGAGCACGACTTCCGGCTGCACTGCGCTCATAGTACTCCTCCCCTGTTCGTGACCCCGCGCACCAGGCGGGAGCATCAACCAATCAATATAACGACCGGGCCCCAGTCCTTCAAGAAAAACGACGGTGGAAATGCCCGGTTTGCAACTGAATTGCGATCAGTCCCCAGCGACCGGCGCCACGGGACGCGTCGCGATCGGGGCGGCGCGCCCGGAGTTCACCGATTCACCGCCACTGCCGCCGAACGAGCGGGCGATCCACGCAAATGCTGCCACCGCGACCGCGATCATGAGGAGACCGACGCCGGTCTCGCCAAAGATCAACTTCCCGATCCCGAACAGTGTTCCGTACACCGCAACGATACCGGCGATCCAGTTCGTCCATGCCAGCGCACCACCCGGTATCTGTTCCGTCCCATAGCCGAGCCGCCGTGAGACGGGCAGCCAACCGTGTCCGCCCGGACGCACGCGCTGGTAGAACGAGTCGAGGATGCTATCCGGCTCCGGCGCGGTCAGGAAGGTGGTCGTCAGCCACACGACAGTCGTCACCGCGACGGTGATGATCATTCGCCACGCGGTCGCGTTCGGCGAGTCGCCGCGGACCAGCGCCGGGGCGGGCAGGCCGAGCCAAGCGAGCTTGTCGAACATGAACAGCGACATCACGAAGCTCGACGACATCGCGCTGATCTCCGACCAGGCGTTGATACGCCACCAGTACCAGCGGAGGATCAGCACGAGTCCGGTCCCAGCGCCTAACGCGAGGAGGAGTTCCCAGGCCTTCTCGACGGAGCTGAGGTGCATCGTCACCAGCCCGGCCGCCAGGAAGAGCCCGACCGTCGTCCATCGCGAGACCGTGACGTAGTGATGCTCGCCCGCGGTCTTGTTGAGGAATCGCTTGTAGAAATCGTTGACGAGATAGCTCGCGCCCCAGTTGAGCTGCGTTCCGACGGTCGACATGTACGCCGCCGCCATGCCGGCCATCATGAAGCCCCGCCATGGCGTCGGCAGCAGGTCGACGAAGGCGTGCACGTACCCCGACTCCTTGTCGACCAGGTTCGGGTAGAGCAGCACCGTCGTCAGGCCGGTGATGATCCACGGCCACGGGCGCAGCGCATAGTGCGCGACCTGGAAGAACAGGGTCGCGAGGACGCCGTCGCGCTCGGTCTTCGCACTGAAGATCCGCTGCGCGATGTAGCCGCCGCCCCCCGGCTCGGCGCCGGGATACCAGGCCGCCCACCATTGCACCGAAAGAAAGACCGCCAGCGAGAGGAGCGGCATCCACGCGTAGGCGACCAGTCCGCCACCGTTAGGCGCGATCGACAGCGGCAATACCGAGATCGCCGCGGTCTCGCTGCCGAAGTGCGCGGCGAGGCCGGTCTTCAGGGCGCCCATCCCGCCGACCGCCCGCACCGCGAACACCGCGAGCACGATGACCGCCGTCATCTTGATCACGAACTGGATGAGGTCCGTCCAGAGCACCGCCCACATCCCGGCGGCTGACGAATAGGCGACGGTCACGATGAAGCAGATCGCCACCGCCACGATGTCGCCCGAGACCGTGAGGCCTAACAGCTGGACGTCGTGCAGTCCGAGCGAGATGGTGAGGATCTTCACCATCGCCCGCGTCACCCAGCCGAGGATGATCAGGTTGATCGGCAGCGCGAGGTAGAGGGCGCGGAACCCGCGCAGCACCGCGGCCGGCTTGCCGGCGTAGCGAATCTCGGCGAACTCGACGTCGGTCATCACGTTCGCTCGCCGCCAGAGCCGGGCGAAGAAGAACACGGTGAGCATCCCGCTCATCAGCATGTTCCACCAGAGCCAGTTGCCCGCCACACCGTGCGCGACGACGAGGCCGGTCACCACGAGCGGCGTATCAGCGGCAAACGTCGTCGCCACCATGCTCGCGCCGGCCAGCCACCACGGCACGTTGCGGCCCGAGAGGAAATATTCGCTGAGACTCTCGCCGCCCTTCTTCGTGAACCAGAGGCCGATGCCGGCCGACAACACGAAGTAGGCGACGACGATCGTCCAGTCGACGGCGGTCAGGGTCATGGAAGACGGCTCACTTTCGGGGGAAGAGTGGGGTGGTGCCCTGCCTGACGGTTTCGATCACTGCGAGCGCGGCGTCGGTGACCGCCGTGCGGACTTCAGCGAATCGCGGATTCTGGCGCGTCGGGTTCACCCGGTTGGTCAGGATGATCACGAAGACGTCGTTAGCCGGATCCATCCAGATAGACGTTCCAGTGAAGCCAGTGTGACCGAACGCCGCAGGCGACATGCGCCGTCCCGCGGAATTCGCCCCCGTCGGTTTCTCCCACCCGATTGCCCGATTGGAGAACGAGGAATCCTGCACCCGCTGGAACTCGAGAATCGTCGCCCGATCGAGAACGGTCTTCCCGTCGAGTGTCCCGAAGTTGAGGTACATCTGCGCAAAGCGCGAGAGGTCGCGCGCGGAACTGAACAAACCCGCATGACCGGCGACGCCACCGAGCGCCGCCGAATTCTCGTCGTGCACCGTGCCCCACACCAGCCGTTGCCGGTACGGATCGTACTCCGTCGGCGCGATCCTCGGCTTGAGCGCGCTGTCCGGATTGAACCGCGTGTCGGTCATCCCGAGCGGTGTCCAGACGTGCTTCTTCAAGTAGACATCGAGCTTCTCGTGCGACACACGCTCGACAATCTTCCCGAGCACGATCGCCCCGAGGTCGCTGTACACCATGCGGATGCGCGGAAAGGTGTCGAGCGGCGTCGCGTAGACGATCGCCATCGCCGAATCCGGGTTGACGCCCTCCTTGTAGAGCGGGCGCCATGCGGGAAGTCCCGAGCGGTGCGTCAGGAGATCGCGCACGGTCACCGTTCGCTTCGTCGGCCCGCGCCACTTCTTTTTCCCCTTGTGCCTCGGGTCCTTCCACTTCGGCAGGTAGCGCTGCACGGGCGCGTCGAGCTTCACCTTGCCCGCGGCGACGAGCTGGATCATCGCGCTGGTCATCCCGACCACCTTCGTCAGCGATGCGAGATCCCAGACCGTGCTGTCCACGGGCTCCGCCGACGGACGCCAGTCGACGTGACCGACGCCGATGCTGGCGACAATCTGGTCGTGCGTGCCGACGACCGCGTACGCACCGGGGAACGCGCTGTCGACCTGGAAGTGCGTGAGCACCGTCCGCACGCTGTCGGCGACGCGCCGGGCGAGGGTCGAGTCGCGCAACGGACGGCCGGCGACCGCTGCCGCGGCGGCGCGCTCGCTCCACGGCGACAGCGGGTTCCAGGCCACGAGGTACGTCGTCGCCGCCGGGAACTGCCGGATCATGTACGGGTCGCCGAACGAGACGACGATTGCGTTAGGCCTGGCGTCGAGCAGGTGGCGGGGCATCGTCGCGATCCGCGCCGGCACCCCGGCGTAGCCCTTCGCCGGAACCGGGCGCGCGTAATGGGCAATCACGAGCGTCGCCGCGTCGCTGCCGCGGGCGCTCGCCGCGGCGATCTCGGCCGCGGAGGACTTGTTGGTCAGCGTTATGACATCGAGGCGCTGCTCACGCGCCTTGAGGAGCGCGCGGAGCTCCGTCGTGAACGCGACGCCCGGGTGCGCGCCGGGATACGGCTCCTTCCCCTCGTCGAGGTAGACGAGTGCGAGCGCCCGCGTCGCCCGCGCGAGCCGCCAGATCGCACTCCCGCGATCGCGCTCGAGTGTCATCGATTGGCGCGCGGCGAGCGTCGCGATCGAGTCGGCGTCGCGCTGCCCGAAGGCGCCGGCAACGGCGGCCGTGTCGACCATTCGGTTCGCGTGCAGGCCGAGGAGCTCCTTCGCGCGGAGCACTCGGCGTACCGACGAATCCAGCCGCGCCGCGGTCAATGCGCCACTGCCGACGGCGGCGACGATCGCGTCGTTTGCGCACTTGTGATCAGCGGGATCGAGCAGGACATCGTTGCCGGCAACCAGCGCGCGCACGGCCGACGCGCCCGGCGTGTCGCTGCCAGCCCCCTTCATCCAGAGCGCGTCGGTGACGAGCAGGCCGTCGTACTTCCACTCTCGGCGAACGAGTCCCTCGAGGAGCTTCGGGTTGAGGCTCGCCGGTATGGAATCACCACTGATCGAAGGGAGCGCGACATGCGCGCTCATGATCGCACCAACGCCAATCGCCGCCGCTGAGCGGAATGGCCGCAGCTCCGCGGTGTCGAGCCGCGCCCGCGACGCGTCGAGCACCGCGGCCGATACGTGCGTGTCGACCGCGACAGCGCCCAACCCGGCGAAGTGCTTCGCCGTCGCGATGACACCGCCCGCCTGCGCGCAGCGGATGTAGGGAAGGGCGAACCGTTCGACTGTCACTGGATCGGCCCCGAACGACCGCACGCCGATACTCGGATTGTCGGCGCGAGTGTTCAGGTCGACGTCAGGTGTCAGCGTCCAGTTGATCCCGACTGCGCGCGCCTCGCGCGCGGTGATGCGTCCGGCGGCGCAGGCCAGCGTGGTGTCGCGCGTCGCGGCGATCCCCATGCCGTAGGGAAACGACGTGCCCTCGGGGATGACGCGTTGGCCGGCGCCGAACTCGAGATCAGCGGCGACGAACAGTGGAAGCGCGGCCGCGGCCTGCAGCGCGTTCGTCGTGCTCGCGATCTGCGCCGCGGTGCCCGGGCCGATGATCACGCCGCCGATCGAATCGGCGCCAACCCACTCGCGCGCACTGACCGCGCCTTTCGCGTTAGGCAGCGCGTCGCCGGGCACCCAGCGCACGATCAGCTGCGCTGCCTTCGCGCGCAGCGAGAGCGTCGGAAGCACGGAATCGGCCCACGGAGTCGCGATCACCACCGGGGCGCGCTTGACCGGCGGCGGTGGCGCGGGTTCCGGCTTCGGCGATGTCGCGGTATCAGGGTCGAGCGGCGGTGTGACCGCGACCGGGGGTGGGGTGTGTGTTGCGCAGGCAATCCAGATCGCGCCGCTGATGGCGAGCGCGACGCGAGCGAGCCGACGACCGGCAAGTTGATTCATCGTGACGTGGAAGGGGCAGCGACGGACGGACGGGCGAGCCCGTCGCCCCAGGCGAAGAACCCGGGCAGCGAGATCGGTGAGTGCGCCGAGATCGGCGCGACACCCACGATTGCGTGGGCAGCAGCGCGCTCGAGCGCGTCACCGACACCGTACGTCACGAGGTAGCTTTGCACGCGCGGAAACTGGCGGATGATGTACGGATTCCCGTTTGCGACCACGACCACCCGCTCGTGCGTCGCGAGCGTGTCGATCCACGCGGCAACGGTCGGCGCGACGGCGAAGCGCCCCGCGCCCTCGATGGTGCGGACGTGCGTGGTCACCACGATCGCGTCCCATCCGGCAAGCGCTCGGGCAAGGGAGTCCAGCTCGGCGGCGCTGCTCCGCGGCGAGATCCGAAACAGGCGAGCGTTAGGCAGTGATCGTCGCAGTTCGCTGGCGAACGCGCGGCCGGCGCGGAATTCGGTCTCCGGCGCGTAGGTCACCACCGCGACGCGCTTCGTCGCCCTCGCGACCGGCACGAGCGCCTGAGCGTCGCGGAGGAGGGTAATCGCGCGGGCCGCGATGCTGTCCGCGATCGCCCAGTGCTCGGGGGAACCGACATCCCTCCGCAGCGCATCGAGGTCGACGGTGCGAGTCACGTTCAGCCCCAGTCGTGCTTTTGCCTCGAGTATCCGGCGCGCCGACGAATCGATTCGCGCCGCGGTGATCGTCCCTGCGCCGACCGCGTTCACCACGGCGTCGATCGCGCGCTCGATGTCGCTCGGCTTCAACAGCACATCGGCGCCAGCCTGCACCGCGAGCACCGAGCTTCGATCGACCGAGTAACCCTCGCCCACCGCCTCCATCGCGAGTGCATCGGTGTACGCCATGCCGCGAAAGTGGAGGCTGTCGCGGAGCAGTCCGGTGATCACTCGCGGCGCCAGCGTTGCCGGCACGTTGTCGCCCTCGATCGCGGGCAGCGCAATATGCGCCGTCATTACGCTCGACACGCCGGCCGCGATCGCGGCGCGGAACGGCACGAGTTCCACCGTATCGAGCTCCGCGCGCGTCGACTTCACCACGGGCAGCGCGACGTGCGAGTCGGTGTCGGTGTCGCCATGCCCGGGGAAATGCTTGACCGTCGCCATCGCGCCGGCGTCCTGCAGCCCGCGGACGAAGTCCGCAGTCAGCCGGCCGACGGCGGCGGGACGTTCGCCAAACGAACGCGTGTTGATCACCGGGTTCGCCGGATTGTTGTTCACGTCGGCGACGGGCGCGAACACCACATGAATTCCGACCGCGCGCGCCTCGCGCCCGATCGCGTACGCAGCGGCGTACGCCAGCGAATCATCATCCGCGGCACCGATCGCCATGTTCGTCGGGAATACCGTCGCCGACCCACCGGACAGCATCGAGGGAACGAAGATCCCGCCCTCGAGGCGACCGAGTCCGGGCTCGAGATCGCTCTGCACGAGCAGCGGCACGCGCGCGCGCTGCTGCAACGCATTGATCTTCACCGCGACTTCGACCGGCGAGCCGACGGACATTGTCATCGAGCCGACGCCATCGCGCTCGACCCAGTTCACGAGCTGCGCGTAGCCCGAGTCGCGCTCGTTGGAAAAGTCGCCGAGCACCCAGACGCTGACCATCTGGGCAACGCGCTGCCGCAGTGTGAGCGACGCGAGCGTGCTGTCCACCCAGTGACGCTGCAGGTCGGAAAGCGGCAGCCCCGGCGCGAGCGCGCCCGCGCCGGTCGGGAGCATCGGGCCGGTGGCGACCGGTGGCGCGGCCGGGACAGCGGTTGGTGCGATGGACCGGGCGCAGGCAGTGATCACGCCGCCTGCAACGAGTGCGAGCGCAACGCGCCTCGCCCGTCTGAAGGGATTTCGAGATGGCATGACGAGAGAAGTTACTGGGGCGCTGCGACGCGGGGAATCGCTCGCGCGCGCTCGGTGCCAATGTGTGGTGCATCGTGCTGGCGTTCAGGCGCGCCCCGTGCGCAGTATCACGAACTGCCCGCCCGCGGGCGATCGACGATGTGCTTGTCCGACTCCGCGCATGTGTCTTGCACGCAGCACAGTCGGCGTAGCGTCCGCGATGGATCGCAGCTGCTCGGATCCGCGACAGCGCGGCGCCCTTCACCCAACTCGTTCTGGAGGCAACATCATGAGAAGTTTTCTTGCCGCGGTAATGCTTGCGACGTCGGTGGTCGCGTGCGGTGGACGCACCGTCGAGGTCAAGTCGGCTCCATCGCCGATGGCGGAAGCGGCGGTGAACGTCACGAACAATCTGTCCGAGCCGGTGAATGTCTACGTGAACACCGGCGGCGAAGACATCTTCCTCGGCCAGGTCGGCGGCGGCAGCGCGATGTCCCTGCCGGTGAAGGGTGTATCGGCGGGTTCGACGGTCACGTTGAAGGCGACGCGCATGTCCGACAAGTACAGCTACAGCAAGTCCAGCGTCGTGCTCTCCGGCACGTATCTCTGGCAGGTTCCGTAATCCGGCAGCGTGCACGCAAATCGTTGCTGCGCGGTTGCTAGCGTCGGCTGCGAAGGATAGTTTCAGGGGCCGGAGCGGACCGCTCCGGCCCTTTTATTTTCCGTTCACCCGCGGCCTCGCGCGTTCGTGCGCGGCGTGCGGCTCCGCCAGCTCGACCCGACCCCCGCGCCCGACGCATGCAGCGAATCTGGGACTCGATCAAGAACGGGTACCTTCGAATCATCGGTCCGATCGCGGACTGGCTGGTTCGGCGGCGAGTCCATCCGAATACCATTACCACGATCGGGACGCTGTGCACGGTCATCGGCGGAATCATCTACGCCGCCGGACACATTCGCACCGCCGGGTGGTTCCTCGGCCTGACCGCGCTGTTCGATGTTCTCGATGGAACCGTGGCGCGGCGGACGGGACGAAGCACGGTCTTCGGCGCGTTCTACGATTCGGCGCTCGACCGGGTCTCGGACGGCGCAGTACTCGGCGGGTTGATGTACTTCTACGCCTTCAGCCCGCGCTACTCGAGCCACGTGATGCTCGTCGTCACGCTGCTCGGCCTGGTCGGCGCCTACATGACGTCCTACACCCGCGCGCGCGCCGAAGCGCTCGGTGTTGACGCAAAGGTCGGTGTGCTCCAGCGACCGGAACGCGTTACCCTGCTCTCGGCGCCGCAGGCATTCTTTGGCCTCGCGCTCGGTGGTTGGGTGCTCGCGGCCATCATCGTGCTGCTGACTGTGACGGCGTGGATCACGGTCGTTCAACGCTTCATTGCGGTTCACGCGGCAACGCGCCCGGCCCCCCCCGTCGCCGCCGCGGATGCAACGCGCGGCGAGGGATCGCCGAGCGCAGCTACCCCTCCGGCGCTGTCGCGCCACGTCACTTCCTGAAATTCGGAGATCGATTTCGTGCAGTCTTCAAGAACCGGTAATACCTCGAACGTGAGTCCCGCGACGGGCCGACTCGGTATTCTCACTCCGGGCCTCGGCGCGGTCGCGACGACGCTCATCGCCGGAGTCGAGAGCGTTAGGCGCGGGCTGTCGAAGCCGGTTGGATCGCTGACCCAGATGGCGACGATCCGTCTCGGGAAGCGCACGGAAAATCGCGTCCCGCTGATCAAGGACTTCGTCCCGCTCGCCGACCTGAAGGACATCGTCTTCGGCGCGTGGGATCCGATTCCCGACGACGCGTACACAGCCGCGAAGAAGGCCGGCGTGCTCGAGGACCGTCATCTCGATCCGATCGCCGACTACCTCAAGGCGATCAAGCCGATGCCGGCCGTCTTCGAAAACAAGTACGTGACGCGCATCAATGGCACCAACGTCAAGAAGGGCAAGAACAAGCGCGATCTCGCCGAGCAGCTGCGCCAGGACATCCGCGACTTCAAGGCCCGGAACAAGCTCGACCGCGTGGTCATCGTCTGGTGCGCGTCCACCGAGATCTACATCAAGCCCGGCCCCCAGCATGCGACGCTGGCGCAGTTCGAGAAGGCGATGGAAGCGAACGACGAGATGATCGCGCCGTCGATGCTCTACGCGTACGCGGCGATCATGGAAGGCGTCGCCTTCTGCAATGGTGCGCCGAACCTGTCCGTCGATCTTCCGGCGCTGATCCAACTCGCCAACGAGAAGGGCGTCGCGATCAGCGGCAAGGATTTCAAGACCGGTCAGACGTGGATGAAGACGATCATCGCGCCTGGCATCAAAGCCCGCATGCTCGGTCTTGCGGGATGGTACTCGACGAACATCCTCGGCAATCGCGACGGCGAGGTGCTCGACGACCCGGACTCGTTTCGCGCCAAGGAGGTGTCGAAGCTCGGCGTCCTCGACAACCTCCTGAATCCGAAGCTCCACCCGGAGCTCTACGGGGACATCGTTCACAAGGTCCGCATCGACTACTACCCGCCGCGCGGCGACGACAAAGAGGGCTGGGACAACATCGATCTGTTCGGTTGGCTCGGCTACCCGATGCAGATGAAGCTCAACTTCCTTTGCCGCGACTCGATCCTGGCGGCCCCGATCGTGCTCGATCTCGCGCTGTTCATGGATCTCGCGCACCGGGCCGGGTTCTCCGGGATCCAGGAGTGGTTGAGCTTCTACTTCAAGAGCCCGATGGCCGCGCCGGAG
>JBKJQR010000004.1:0-16765 GCA_046593895.1 Gemmatimonadaceae bacterium
TGGGTGCTGAAGTAGGCGCCGTACGGGCAGCCCAGCCAGCAGGCGTTCCTGTACTGGCACGCGGATCGGCCCGTGAGCTCCTTGGTGAGGTTTGCCACGCGCCCCGGGATGATGTGGCGCCTGCCGTCGAACAGCTTCGAGAGGCGTCCCGACACCAGTTCCTCGCCGCAGTTCAGCGGCATCGCCGGCTGGAACTGTCCATCGGGCAACTGCGGCAGCCCCTCGTGCGAGCCGCTGATTCCCGCGTGCTTCTCGACGTGATCGTACCAGGGCGCGAGATCGGCGTAGCGGATCGGCCAGTCGATCGCGATGCCATCGCGCTTGTTCGCGTCGAAGTCGAAGTCGCTCCAGCGGTAGCTCTGGCGACCCCACATCAGCGAGCGCCCGCCAACCTGGTAGCCGCGATACCAGTCGAATCGCTTCACCTCGGTGTACGGCGAATCCTTGTCCGACGCCCAATAGGCGAGGTTCTTTTCGTTGAGCGGGTAGTCGCGCTTGAGGACTGGATACAGCTCTTCCATCGCCTTCGTGCGACCGCCGCGGTGCGGGTATTCCCACGGCGCCTTCGACGCGTTCACGTAGTCCTTGATGTGTTCGACGTTGCGCCCGCGCTCGAGGAGCAGCACGCGGAGTCCCTTCTCCGTCAGCTCCTTCGCCGCCCATCCGCCGGAGATCCCGGAACCGACGACGATCGCATCGTACTCAGGATTCTGCATCAACTCCTCGCTGTCGATTGACATGGCATCGAACGCCCTTCCGCCTCAGCCGGTGCGCAGGCCACCCGGCGCCGCGCGAATATGGCCTGCGGTACGACCGCGGGCAAATGCCGGTTCGGGGGACATTCCGCGGAGCGCCGGCAACGCGGCGACGACCTGCTCCCGGCTCAGCCCGAGCAGCGCGTGGCGCTCGACGAGGACGTCGAGATCGAGCGGGTAGAGGTTCCGCCGCGCCGGATCGGCCAGGCCCGCAATGTTGCGCGGCGCGATCGCGTTCCGTACCCACTCGGCGAACGCTGCACGGTCCTCGGGGCGGCCAGCATCGCCGCGACCATGCGTGATCGCCCGCAGTCGCTGCAGCGCTTCGCCCGGCAGCGACTCCAGCACCGAATCGCCGACACCGAGGAACCCTTCCCATGCCGCCGACTCATCGGGAATCATCCGCTGCCTGACTTCGGCGAATGATACCGTCGCGAAATACAGCATCGCCTGCGCGGTGAACAGCTCGAAATCCGCCATCGCCTCGTACGCGCCGGCGATCAGCCGGTCGATCTGATCGGCCTCGGCGCTGAGCGCGGTGTCGTAGCGGGCGAGTGCGTCCGCACCCGGGAGGCGCCGCCCGCCGGCCGCCGCTTCGAAGGCGAGCGCCAAGCGTTCCACCCCGCGGAGACTCCAGGCGATCCCCGTCGAGAACAGTGGATCGACGAAGGCACAGGCGTGCGGCAGCAGCGCCCAGCGCGCGCCGCAGGCGCGCGTTCGGCGGGCCTGGATTGCCGGCCGGAAGGCGATCGGAATCACCGGCGTGGCGCCAGCGAACGCCGCCGCGATCGTCGGATTGCGATCGAGCAGGGCACGCCAGAGCGGCTCCGGGCCGGCGTTCGCCGCGTCCTCCAGCATCGCCAGGCCGCGCGGCGTCAGCAGAAAGCCCGCACTGGTGACGCCGTCGTCGAACCGGAGCGAGTACATCCACCCCTCGTCGATCAGGTGGTGCACCGCCGCCCAGTCATCGAGATACGGACCCGCGGGCAAATCCGGCACAACCTCGCGCATCAATCGCGCACCGGCGAAGTGGCCGAAGACGATCGCCGAACGGGTCTCGGTTTTCGCGAGTCCTGATGGAATGGCGAGCTCCGTCGCCAGGAAACCGTTAGGCGCGGAGGCGTCGACGACGAACGCCGCGCTCAGTCCGAACGCGGCGCCATTTCGCGTCCCGCGAAGGCGCGCGCCATCGGCGTCGAATTCCGCCGCGGTGAGCTCCACCCGATCGCGATAGTCCACCCCCGTCGCGATTGCCTCGCGCACGAAATGCTGGTCCACGTCGGCACGGAGCCAGTGCGTGTCGGCCAGCGCGTCGTCGGGACTCGCCGCCACGAGCAGCCGCTCCGAGTCGAGCCCGCGATCGGCGAATGGCCGATCCCGATGATGTCGGTAGAAGGTGAAGCCGCGCTTGAGCCCCCGTCGCAGATCGGGAAAGTGCTCGGCCCACCTCCCGTACGTGGCCAGTCGAAAACAATCCGCCAGCCCGTAGCGGCTTCCGATCCGCTCGAGCGACAGGTTCGACAACGGCGTCGTTGACTCACCGATCGCGAACCGTGGATGCGTGCCGCGCTCGAGCAGCACGACGTCGTAGCCCAGCACCGCGAGCACCCGCGCCAGTAGCGACCCGGCGAAGCCGCTGCCGACAATCGCGATCTCGCACGTGTCCTTCACGCCGGATCGCACGCGACGCAGCTCACGGGCGCCTCGCGTTGTCCCGTCAGATTGACGCGGCCGAGCCGTGCAATGCGCGCCGCTCGGCACGGCTCGCATGCCGGCAGCCGCTCGGCGTCCCAGAGGTCGGCGGTGATCGCGGCGCCATCGAGATGCAGGCAGCGATCGAGCGCCTGCTCGAGCTCCGACAGCGTCGGCGGCGTGAAATCGCCTAACGCGCGGAGCCGCTCCATCTCCCCGTTCCCACCGCGTACCGGAATGATCGACACGAGCGACGCGCCGCGTGCGACCGCATATTCGACGGTTCGCACCGTCCAGTCGATCGACTCGACCGCAGGCACGTGCGGTACGCCGAGCAGCACGAAGACGCGGAGCTCGATGCCGTTCTCCCCGAGAAACGCAGCGGCGCGATCGAAGCGAACGAAATCCAGCCGCTTGTTCATCTGCGCCGCCGCCACCGGGTGCACCGTCTCCAGCCCGATCGCCACTTCGAGCTTTCCGTCGATCCGCTCGGCGAACGCGAGCGTGCGCTCGCCGATCGTGCTCGCGTGCGACTCGACAGTGACCGCTGCGAACGGAGCCGTCAGTGCCGCGATCTCCGGCAGGTCGTCCACCGGCACGCACCGCGGATCGAAGAAGTTGCTCGCGTTATAGAGCTTGATCCGATCCGGCACCGGCGCCGCTACCAACTCCGGCACCGCGCGCAGTTGAGTTGCCAGTGCACCCGGCGGCGTTGGAACGTCGAGCGTCCAGCGCCAGAGATCGCAGAACGAACAGGTGAACGCGCACTCCGCACCAGCGAGGAAGACCGTCAGCGCACGTTCGATCGCGCCGTTAGGCCGGCGCTCCTGCTCGATGAGCGCACCGTGCGCCCGGTACGGATCTACGAATGGCTTCGCCGGGCGGAGATTGCGGATGCGTCGATCGGCTTCCGCCGCATTCACGCCGACGCAGCGTGCAGTGTCAGGAACTGCCGCCGATAATGCGCCTCGTCCTCGGGGAAGAGCCGCGCTGCCTCCGCGGCCGACGCCGATCCATGCTGGAACCGGCGCTTCGCGAAGACCGGCATCTCGGCGCCGAGTACCTGCCAAACGCCGCGCGAGACGATCTCCCCCTTCAACGCGTAGAGTCGCTCGTGCGAACCCTCCGTCAGCTCAGCGAACGGGATCGCTTCGGCCACCGCGATCACCGACGGGCGCGCGTACGGACTGAATCCCTCGAACCCGTATTCCTTCGCGCATGCGTAGCTTCGCACGCAGGCGCGGCTGTACCCGCCCGAGTAGGTGAGCGAATGCTTGATCGACTCGACCCCCCACCCTTCCTGATACAGCATGCGGTTGTTGACGACGCTCCGTATCGTCAGCTCCGCGTTCGCCTCGATCGGGTAGTCCTTCAAGTTTTCGTCGCCACCGTCGCCATCGACGAGCAGCCGCCACTCGGGATAGCGCTCACGAATGCTGGCGAGCAGCGCGAGGTTGACTGCCGCGCACTCGACGTCGAGCGGCTTGTAATCCTCGATCACCGCGACGGCGCGCGCCGAGTCGAGTGTATCTGCTGAAATTTCCACCGTCTCGCCGAGCATCTCGAGACCGGTGCGACGGAGAAATTCCGCTGCCTGTCGCGCATCGTCACCCTCGCCGTTCACCGAGAGCGTGAATGCCTTGAGGCGTGCCGGCGACTGGCCTTCGTCGAGTAGCAGCTTGTTCAGGCAGAGCAGCACCGCGCCACTGTCGATCCCTCCGGAGAATGGAACTCCGATCGGCGCCTGTGGGTCCTGCGTCGCCAGCCACCCGCGCAGCTCGTTGTACAATGCTTCGACGTAATGACGCCCGATGACGTCGAGATCCTGCGGCAGCGTCCCGCGCGGCGGGTCGAAGAAGCGGCGGTGCACGGGGTTCGGGTCAGGGCACCCGACGAGCCTGAGCGTTGTCACGTAGTGCGCCGGCACCATCCGCGTGTAGCTGGGATGGAACTGGCCCAGCCACCCGCGTCTTGACAGCTCGGCCGCAATCTGGTCGATCCGCTCGGCGACGATCAGCACCGGTCCAGCGACCGCCTTCGCGAGGAAGTAGCGCATTGGCCGATCGAGGCTCCGCGCCAGCACGATCCGTTCACCTTCCTGCGCGAGCAGCGCAAAGGAGCCGTCGATCCCGAGGACGGCATCCATGTCACCGGAGAGCAACCGCTGCCGAGCCGCGTTGGCGTCGATCGACCAGAGCCGCTGCGAATCCTCGGGGATGAGGTTGATGACGCGAGAGACGTACGCCTGATGCTGCATGAGAACAAATTCCTCCCTGAATCAGTGCTGCCGTGGTGGTGCGGTGTATCAGTGCAAACGCGATGGGCGTCGTTGACGCCACGCTGACGGCCGGTGTAACGTCTGCACTTCCAATTCCCCTCGTGATCAATACGTAATGGCAATGTTTCATTCCACTGGCCGGCCGACCAGGCTCGCGGTCCTCGCCGCCATTTTTTCTCTGGCTGGCTGCCGCGGGAAAAGTGAGCGCCCGGTGTTCGAGCTGCTCCGCCCTGACCAGACGGGCGTCAACTTCGCGAACACCATCACGAGCAATGATACGCTCAACGTCCAGACCGACGTCTACATCTACAATGGCGCCGGTGTCGCCGTCGGTGACATCGACAACGATGGACTGCCAGACATTTTCTTCGCCGGGAATATGGTGTCGAGTCGCCTCTACCGGAACAGCGGACAGATGCGATTCGAGGACATCACGACTCCGGCGCACGTCGGCACGACGCGTTGGGCGACTGGCGCGACGATGGTGGACATCAACGGCGACGGATTTCTCGACATCTATGTCTCAGTCTCCGGGCCGGAATGGTCGAAAGCCGCTGACCGGGCGAATCTTCTCTTCATCAACAATCACGACCGGACGTTCACCGAGGAAGCTGCACGCTACGGCATTGCCGACACGAACTTCACGACGCACGCCGCCTTCCTCGATTACGACGGCGACGGCTGCCTCGACCTCTTCGTACTCAACAATTCGCCGGCCGATTTTACCCGGTCCAACGTCGGCGGCCAGCCGGCGGGAATGCACGGCAAGACCCCCGGCAGCTACAACCAGCTCTATCACAACAACTGTCACGGCGGCTTCACCAACGTCTCCGCGCAGGCGGGGATCCTCCGCGATCCCGGCTACGGCCTCGGTGTCGTCGTCGCCGACCTGAATCGCGATGGCTGGCCGGACATCTATGTATCCAACGATGCCATGCCTAACGATGTCATCTACATGAACAACGGCAACGGCACCTTCACCAACAAGGCCGGACGCTGGCTCAAGCACGCCAGTGTCGCCGGCATGGGCGTCGACGCAGCGGATTTCAACAACGACGGCTGGCCCGACATCCTCCAGGTGGACATGATGCCCGCGGCGCTCAGCCGGCGAAAGAAGACCAGTGGCTTCATCAGCTACGGCAACCTGATCGAGACGCGGAGCCGCGGTTTCCGCGACGACTATTCGGCCAACTCGCTGCAGCTGAACAACGGCGTCGGCAGCGACGGTGAGTTGGTGTTCAGCGAAGTCGGACGAATGGCCGGCGTGTCGCACACCGACTGGAGCTGGAGCGCATTGTTCGCCGATTTCGATAATGATGGGAACAAGGACATTTTCATCGGCAACGGCTATCCGAAGGCGGTGAACGATCTCGATTACGTCGGCGCGATGTTTTCGGCGCGCCGTCAGGCGAGCGCCAATCGCCTCTCCCCTGCCGCGCTCGAACTGCTGAATCGCGTCCCGTCGTACGAAGAGCCGAACTACGTCTTCCGAAACGCCGGCGATCTCACGTTCACCGACAAGTCGAAGGAGTGGGGACTCGACCGCCCGAGCTTCTCCTACGGTGCGGCCTACGTCGACCTCGATAACGATGGCCGGCTCGATCTCGTCGTCAACAACATCAACGCACCCGCGTTCATCTACCATAACGTCCAGCCGGCGGACGACGCGCACCACTACCTGACCGTCCAGCTGCGGGGTGACTCGATCAACAGCCGCGGCATCGGCGCGACGATCGTCCTCACCGCGGGCGGTCAGAAGCAGTACATCTACAATTCGCCCTGGCGCGGCTTCATGTCCACGGTGGACGAGCGCGCGCACTTCGGCCTCGGCCGCCGAACGCGCGCGGACAGCCTCGAGGTGACCTGGCCCGACGGACACTATCAGCTGCTCACCGGCGTTGCCGTTGACCGGCTGCTCGTCGTGAAGCTGAGCGACGCGACGACCAGGCGCCCGGTCGCTCCAATGGCTCCGCCGCGGGATCAGTTCTTTCACGCAGCAAGCGCGCACGCCGCACTGCCCTACAAGCACACGCCGCCGACGACGGTGGACTACAGTGCGCAGCCGCTACTCCCCTACATGCTGTCGCGGCACGGGCCCCCGCTCGCCGTGGCCGACGTCAACGGCGATCATCTGGACGACGTGTTCATCGGCGGCGCCGCAGGCGTTCCGGGAAAATTGTTCCTGCAGCACAGCGACGGCAGCTTCGTCGAGTCGACCGATGGCGAGCCTTGGCTCGCCGATAGCTCATTCGACGATTGGGGCGCCCTCTTCTTCGACGCCAACGGCGACGGACTGCCCGACCTCTACGTCGCGAGCGGCGGATACAACCTCGCTCCGGAGGCACCCGAGCTGCAGGACCGGCTGTACATCAACAAGGGGGGCGGGCACTTTGTGCGCGATGCGCATGCGCTCCCCGAAATGCTCACCAGCACGGCGACGGTCCGCGCGGCGGACTTCAATGGCGACGGGCGGCTCGATCTCTTTGTCGGCGGGCGGCTGACCCCGCGCAACTACCCGCTGCCCGCGCGCAGCTACGTTCTCCGCAACGACGGCGACCACTTCACCGACGTGACCGGGCAGGTCGCGCCCGAACTCGCGCATCCCGGCGGCATGATCACCGACGCGCTCTGGCTGGACGTCGACGGCGACGGTCGCGTCGATCTCGTCACCGCGGGCGAGTGGATGCCGATCGAGTTCTATCACAACGACGGCAAGCAGCTGCGCAACGTGACGAAGGAGATGAATCTCCCCCCGCTCCGCGGTTGGTGGTACAGCCTCGCCGCAGGGGACTTCGATCATGACGGACATCCGGACATCGTCGCTGGCAATCTCGGGTTGAACTACACGTACACGACATCGAGCGACAGCAAGTTCGGCGTCTACGCCGGCGACTTCACCGACAATCGGTCCACCGAGATCGTGCTCACGAAGGCGATGAACGGGAAGGACTACCCCTTTTCCGGGATGTCGCCGCTTGGTCGCGAGATCTACACCCTCGGTGTGCGATTCCCGACGTACGGCGCGTTTGCCGATGCGACAATCGATCAGCTGTTCAGCGCCGCGCAGTTGCAGCAGGCGGTGCATTACCAGGCCGACACCTTCGCCAGCGTCGTGCTCCACAACGACGGCAAGGGGAGCTTCACCGTGGCCGCGCTGCCTAACGCGGCGCAGATCGCGCCTATCCGCGGCATCGCCGTCCACGACGTGGACGGCGATGGAAAGCTCGATCTCATCGTCGCCGGAAATCTCTACGACGCGGAAGCGAACACGCCGCGAGCCGATGCTGGCAACGGACTGTGGCTGCGCGGTGATGGCCGCGGCCACTTTACCCCGGTCCCACCGGCGGCGAGTGGGTTCATGGCGCCGCGAAATGTCTCGGCGCTCGCCCTGATTAAAACGATCACCGGCGTTGGCATGATCGTCGCCAACGCCGGTGATTCCCTTCAGACCTTCACCATCAGGAAACCCTGATCGAGCGCGCTTACCAGCCTGGGTTCTGCGTCAGGCGGCTCGCACCACCGACCTTGCTCAACTGAATCTGCAGGTCGGGAATCGGATACAGCTTGTGTCGCGACGTCACTGGCTCGGCGGCGAGCAGGTACGGACGTCTCGCCTTTTCCGATCCCCCAGCGACTCCGGTGAGATACGAGTTCATCGTCGTCTCGACGACACCCCAGCGGCGCAGGTCGAAGAAGCGCTGGCCTTCCATCGCCAGCTCGAGTCTGCGCTCGGCACGGACTGCCGCCCGCGCCGCAGCCTGGTCGGCGAACGGCGTGTTGTAGAGGCCAACCTGATAGGTCGCCCAGGTGATCGATGGATCATTCAGCGCTACGGCAACCGTAGCCCGGTCCGGGTTGCAGTTCGGATAGGCGGTCAGGGCGGGTAGGCACCCGGCACCTTGCGCTTTCTTCCCGGCCCGTGTCCTCACCTGGTTCACGATGGTGCGGGCGTTCTCGAGCGATCCCGCTTCGACCTCCGCCTCGGCCAGCATCAGCAGCATGTCGGCGTAGCGGAAGATGTGAATGTTCACCGAGTTCAACTGCGTGTTCACCCAGCCGACGGTGCTCTGCGCGCCGCTTGACTGTTCGTGCACGTTCTTCTTCGGGCTGTACGGGCCCCCATTCGCCGCCGACCGGATCCAGGTCGGAGCATGCGGCCCCCAATCCTTGAACGGCACACCGTCGCGGCCGGCGGTGAAGTCGAGCCGCGGGTCGATCGCCACCGCGGCGCTGGCCGCCGTGAAGTTCGCGTTAGGCGCGTTCCAGCTCGCATTCGAGAGCGCGATCGGGAGCCCCGCTCCGTCGACGCGGAAGAAGTTCACCAGGTTCTGCGAGGGCTGGTGGAAACCGCAGCAGCCGAACGGACTCCCCGAGTGCGGGAAGTTCAGCCGCTCGCCGAAGTTGGCGTTCTCGCCGTTAGGCTCGCCGTCGTTCGACGATGCCTGGTAGGCGAAGATCGTCTCCTTTCCGTTCGCGTAGTCCGCGTAGCCCGTCCAGACGCGATCGTAGCTCGTCTCCAGCCCGTACGGACCGTTGGCCTGGACATCGCGGAGCGTCGTCAGCGCCGCCGCGAACTGGCCGGCGTACATCTGCACGCGCCCCTTGTATGCCTTCGCCGTCCACTTCGTCGCCCGGCCAACCTGGCCATTGCGCGGCGTCGCCGGCAGCAGCGCGATCGCCGAGTCGAGATCCTTGAGCAGGTCCGCCGCAACCGCGGCGCTCGGCTCGTTCGCCTTCCTGAAGTCCGTGTCACCCTCACGGTAGTAGGGAATATTTCCCCACATCCGCCACGCTTCGAAGTGGTAGTGCGCTCGGAGGAAAATTGCTTCGCCGGCGATCCCGGCCACGTCCACGGCTGGGATCTGGCCGCCGGCCGCCTTGAGCAGGCGGAGCGTCGAGTTGGCGCGCACCACACCTTCGTAGGTGGCGCTCCACTTCTGGTTCAGATAATCCTGGGCGTCCGGCGTCGCCCAGTGGTAACCCTCGAGCGCGCCGATGGGCGGCTGGTCACCAGCCTCCGATCCTTCGTACGCGTCGTCGCTCGTCACGCTGCCGAACGACCAGTTGCTCACGGCGCAGCCCCACGCGCCGGTCGTGTTGTTGCAGTCCAGCTCCCGGTACGCAGCGATGAGTGTGCCTTCTACCCCCGCCTTGTTGGTGAGCGTTCCCTGATCGAGCGTCCCCTGTGGGGTTGCGGCGTTTTCCAGAAAATTCTTGCAGCCGTAGAGGGTGGCGCCTGACAGAAGCGCCAGCACCGTCCCGGCAAGCAACGGGTGTTTCGATATGAGTTTCATCGTGTCAGCTTCCTCGAGAAAGGGGCGCTTGGCCTAGAAGGTGGTGGTCAGGCCAACGCTGAACACACGGTTGCTCGGATACGTACCCTGGTCGACACCGCGGAACTGATCGCGGATGTCGCCCGCCGCACCGTAGACGTTCTGTGCCGGGAGTGCGGGGTCCAGACCGTTGTAGCCGGTGATCGTGAACAGGTTCTCCGCCTGCAGGTAGATCCGCGAGTTGGACAATGACTTCCCGATGTAGCGGGCCGACTCAGGTATCGTGTAGCCGATCTGCAAGCTGCGCATCCGGACGTACGAGCCATTCTCGACGTAGAAGCTGCTCAGCTGCGAACTGTACGTGTCGCTGTAGTCCACCCGCGGATATTTCGCGTTATGATGGGTCGGCGTCCACGAGTTGGCGAGGAGGTCGCTCCGCACGTTTGTCGAGAAGTTGCGGAAAATGTAGAACTGCTTCTGCCCGTCGAAGATGTCGTTGCCGAAGCTCCCGAACACCGTGCCGTTGACGTCGAAGCCGTTCCAGTGCGCACCGAGATCGAGTCCGCTCGTAAATGTCGGGTGCGGGCTGCCGATGATCGTGCGGTCGTTGAGGTCGATCTTGCCGTCGTGGTTGATGTCGCGAAACCTGATCCGCCCCGGTGCCGCGCCGTCCTGCGTCGCATGTGCCGCGACATCGGCTGCACTGTTGAAGAACCCGTCCGCCTGGTATCCGTAGAACGAACCGATCGCCTGGCCGACCTGGTTGATCACCGGGTTGCCGAACCGCAGCCCGATCGGTCCGTAGAAGAAGTTCTGGACACCATCGATCTTGACGATCTTGTTCTTGTAATGGCTGCCGTTGAGCGTGGCGTTCCACCACGAGCCGCGGTGCCCGACGGAGAAATCGATACCGGTGTTCTCCATGTCGCCGATGTTGACGATCGGCGGCGCCGACACGCCGGCCGTCGCCGGGAGCGCGGGATTGAAGAGCAGATTGCTCGTCTTGCGGCGGTAGACATCGACGACAACGTTCACCTGGCTGCCGAACAGCGCGAGGTCCGCGCCTAAGTTCTGCGAGCGGTCCTCTTCCCACTTGAGGTTCGGATTGCCCAACGACGTCTGCCGGAATCCGGCGAGAAGCGTGTTCGTCCCGCCGATGTCGTAGGCCGTCTCGCCACGGCCACCACCGAACTGCGACACCGTGCGCCCCGACGGAATCGACTGATTTCCGGTGACGCCGTATCCGTAGCGCAGCATCGCGTCCGACACGAACCGGTTGTTCTGCAGAAACGGCTCGTTGGTGATACGCCAGCCGAGACCGAACGCCGGGAACGTTCCGAACCGATTGTTCGGACCGAGGCGCGACGAGCCGTCACGACGGACCGTGGCACTCGCCACGTAGCGATCGGCAAAGTTGTAATCGGCCTTGCCGAAGAACGACAGCAGCGCGTACTGGCCGCCGAAGGTCGAGGTGTTCTTCGTACTCGCGTCGCCGAGCGCGTCCTGGACGTAGCGCGACGGCAAGCCGGTGTTCAGCAGCGCCGCGATCGAGGCGTCGACGAACCGGTCGGTCCCGCCGTTCGCCTCCTGCCCGGCAAGCAGGTTCAGTGTGTTCTGCGCGTAGGTCGCGGTGTAGGTCGCCGTGTTACTCAGCGTCCAGTCCGTGAAGTTGCGCTGATTCTCGTAGATCGAATTGTTGAAGTTCGGCTCGGAGTTTTCCGGCGTGATCGGATTGTACTGCCTGTACGCACCCTGTCCGACGCTGAACCCGAGCTTCGTCCGCAGCGCCAGCGTCGGCAGCACAGCGTAGCCGGCGAACACGTTGCCGAACACGCGGTTGTTCGTGCTGATGTTGTTGCGACCCTCGTAGGCGATCTTCAGCGGGTTGGTGTTGTTGCCTAACGTGTTCGCCTTGCCCGAGGCGAAGTTGCCGGCAATGTCGCGCACCGGGACGACCGGCTGCATCAGGATGTTCTTGCCGAGGATGTTGGCCTCACCAAAGCCATCGTCGCCGACGCCGCCGAAAGCGCGCTCGACACCGACTGCGAGATTTTCCCCGAACGTCAGCTTGTTGCGCCGGAATTCGGTGTTCGCTCTCACCGTACCGCGCTTGAACTCGTTGTAGCGCGCCGTGCCGGTCTGGTCGTAGTAGTTGAACGAGACGCCGTAGGTGTTGTCCGTACCACCGCCAGCGACGTCGAGGTTCGTGTTGAACGTCTTTCCCGTCCCGAACACCGCCTTCCACCAGTTGGTGCCCGGACTGCCGCGCATGATCAGGTTGTTCGGATACGAATACGTGTTCAGGTCGACCGACTGGCAGGCATCCGTGCCCGAAGCGCCGCAGTTGTTCGGATAGATGAAGTTCGGAACCTTCGGGTTGTTCACGTCACCGTAGATGTTCGTCGGGACGGGAAGCCCGGCATTTTCAAAGCTCGCCTTGACGACCTTGAAGTAGTCGAGCGAGTTCTGAATCAGGAAATCGTCGTAGCCGCGGGTCGGCGTCGCTGCGCCGGTCGTCACGCGAAATGTGGTCCGTGCCGGCCCGACCAGGCCCTTCTTCGTCGTCTCGATGATGATGACGCCGTTGCTGGCTCGCGATCCGTAGATCGACGCCGCCGACGCATCCTTGAGCACCTGGATCGACGTGATGTCATCCGGGTTCAGCCAGTTGACGTAGCTGTCCTCGACCGGCGTCCCATCGACCACGTAGAGCGGGTCGTTGTTCTGGAAGGAGCTGATGCCGCGGATGCGCACCGTGCTGCGCGAGCCCGGCGAACCACTCGCCTCGACCGTCACGCCCGGCGTCGCCGCGGCGAGCTTCTGCAGCACGCTCGCACCTGTCTCGCGGTTGACGGTCTCCATGTTCACGCTGGCTACCGCGCCGGTAATGTCGGCGCGACGTTCCGACGTATACGACGTGGTGACGACCTCTTCGAGGTAGGCCACCCGCTCCATCGTGACGTTGACCGTCGTCCGCCCGGAGATGGACGTCTGCACTCGCTGCCGCCCGACGAGGGCGAAGCTGAGGACGCCGTCAGCCGGCGCATTGTTGATCACGTACTTCCCGTTCACCCCAGTCACCGCGCGCGCGTCGGTGCCCTGCACCGCCACCGCGACGCCCGGCAGGGGGCCGCCTTCCGGCGAGCTGACCGTCCCCGAGACGATGATGCGCGGGCCGGCCTGTGCCGATGCCCCGCGGCTCATAGCTAACGCGACGAGCACGCTCGCTCCCGCCGCGAGCGCGCGGCGAGTCCAGCGGGTCCGGAACCGATTACTTCCTGACAGCTTCTTATTCATGGTTTCTCCTCTCGGTGACACACATGCGTGGTTATCCTCCGGCGGGTCGTCGCATGGACTTCAGGCCCTGCATTTCGATCAACTGCCGATACGTGACCAGCCTGACGTTGCGAGTCGCAACAGCCTCGCGAAAACGCGGCGATGTCAGCGCGTCGAGTTCTCCCTGACGATTCCTGCTCATCTCCGGGAGTCCACCATCCGTGTTCATGTCGAGCAGCGCGCCCAGCTCGGCGTCGTCAATTCCAACGTGCGTGACGAGGAGATTGAAACGCGTGTGCAGCCGGTTGACAAGAGCGACCAGGCTGTCGGGCTTGTCGGGCGGCGCCGCAGTGTACTGCGGGTCATCCCGTTTTTCGCCAAAATACTCGGCCATCCCGAGGCCGTACTCCTTCGCCAGCCGTTCGGCGATCGCCCGGAATTCCGGATAGCGAGAGACCGTCCCCATGTGGTAATCCACATAGTCGATTCGCAACCCGGAGCGACGCGCCCGATCGACCTGCGCACGAAGCTCACGTTCGACTTCGCGGAGGTTCGGGTGGTTCTGGTGGAGCGCTTCCGAGCTCGGAAAGAAATATCCGTTCGAGTCGACCAGTGTCGGCACCGCACTCCGTCCCGACACCGGGCCCCAGCGGTAATGCTTCCATTCGGAGTTGAGCGTCAGGTGGATCCCGACGGCGACTGCCGGATGACGCTTCAGGATCTCCACCGTCTCCTGATACCACGGGCCGGGAAACATCACCGACACCGATACGGGAAGCCCGGACTCGATCAACTTCTCGAGACCCATGTTCGCGCTGTGGCTCATCCCCGCGTCGTCGGTGCGAATCACCAGGTAGACGGGATCGGAACCGACGGGATGCCGCAAACTGTCCACCTGACCGGCCAGGCAGGCCGGGAGAGCAAACAGCAGCGCGTACACCAACGTCGGGGGGATTTTACAACGCAACCGCGATGGATCTCCGTCTCGGGATGGCCGGTTCCTGCAAAACCTTGCTCCGCGACCGCTCTGCAGATTCAGTGCGGCGGCTGGGACAATGTTTTACGACCGCGCGCCAGCTTTGTCAAGAACAGTCGTTTGCATCGACGACCGCCCCATCACGCGACCTTCGTGTACTTGACGCCGCGCTCCTGGAGCTGCGTCAACGCAACGACCATCGCCGGAACGGTGATCACCCCGGGCAGCAGCCCGCTCATGATCGCCGCGTGAATCTCGTCATAGCTACCGAGGCCCGCGGCTGAAAGCTTCCGCGACGCTCCCGCGATGGTGTTCATGCAGACGAGGAACCGGACGCCGCGCTTCTGCAGCGCCTCGACTGTCTGGTCCGCCGTCACCACGCCCGCTGCCGCCGCACTGGCCGCGCTGAACACGTTACGCACGGCCGGTGCCTTCGTCTCGCCATCGGTGACCTCGTACTGCTCGCCGATCCTGTAGCGCGACCAGAATGCATCGTCGAGGACGAACGGGATTGCCTCGCCGTGCACGCCGATCACCAGGTTGACGTGGCCTTCGGCCGTCTTGAACGCGTCACGCCAGGCATCGAGAAAATTCTTCGCCTGCGCGAGCGGCTTGCCATTCCGGTGCGCTGCAGCGTCGAACACGGTGCGGTGCGTCGCGGTGAGCGCCTTCATCCAGTCATCGCCCGGACCCGCTGGCAACGTTGCGCCTCGATTGAGCAGCGGTGTCCCGCCAAGCAGGCGCGCCGGCGATCCGAACGCGGCCAGCGCCGCGGTGCCGGCGAGAATGCGGCCGATGAACCCGCGACGTGCCGTCGCGCCGTCGTCTGTGCGGTGAGTCTGTTGCATGTACGTCTCCAGGAAGAATTCGAGCGAAGAACTGAGCGGTCGAACAGAGGGTACTACCTAACGGAAGGGTTGCCCGCCCGCCCGGTTGTCGAGTACGAAGTGCTTGCGCGCCGGCATCTGCACCCAGGGCAGCGTGCGTGCGTTGATCATCAGCGTGCGCGGAATGACTCCGTTCCCGGCCAGCAGGTAGGCGACGAGCGAGTACGTCTCATCCGCCGTGAGAGAACCTGGTGCATTGAACGGCATTGCGCGATGGACGTAGTCGTACACTGTCGTCGGGTACGGCCAATAGTTGCCGATCGTCTTCGCGATCGTGAAGTCGCGGCCGAAAGCGAATTCCGGCGCTGGCTTGCCGATCAGGCGCGGGTATGGCCCCTGCCCTTCTGCCTCGAGCCCGTGACAGAACGCGCACTTGCGCAGGTAGATCGTTCGGCCCTCGGCGTACGTGCCAGCGCCGAGTGGCAAGCCGACGCCCACTGGATTCACGTCGATATCGATCCGCGCGATCTCGGCCGCTGTCGCCGCGCGGCCGAGGCTGAAGCTCGCCGGCGGGCGGCCCGGTGCCGCAGCGGCCGGCAGTGCGCCCGACGGTCGGTTGCCATGCTCCTCGCCGCAGCCAGCGAGCGTCACGGCGGCGAGGATGGCTACGATGCCAAGCGACGTTAGGCCTGACGGTCGGCGGTCCGCTCCGCGGCCGGTCATCAGCCGCCGAAGTAGACGCGGCCATCGGGCTCGACGAGCCAGGTCCGCATCGCGTTGAAATGAAAATCCGTGCCGGCGCCACGAACCCGGCGGAAGGTTTCGAGCGTCGGTTGCACAGACCCCGTCTCGTCGATCGCCCGGCTGAGCAGCTGCGCGGGCTGTCCGTCCCACTGCCACATGTGCTGGAAGCGCGTGTGCGCCATCGGCAGAATGGGGCTCACCAGCTCCGCCTCGGTCCAGCTCCGCCCGCCGTCGCTGCTGACGTCGACGCGACTGATCCGTCCGCGGCCCGTCCACGCGAGGCCGGTCACCGGCCACCAGCCCGGGCCACGCAGCCGCGCCGGATATGACGGCGAAGTGATGATCGACTTGGCATCCATCACGAAGCTGAACTGCCGCGCCGTGCCGTCAGGGAGTGGATCGGTGTATTTCGCCGTCTCGTCGCGCGACATGTTCGGCTGGTCGATCAGCTCGAGCCGGCGGATCCACTTGATGCTCATGTTCCCCTCGTAGCCGGGAAGCAGCAGCCGCGCCGGGTAGCCGTTAGGCAGGCGAACCGCTTCGCCATTCTGGGCGTAGGCGATCATCGCGTCGTCGAGCAGCTTCGCGATCGGAATACTCCGGGAAAGCCTCGCCGCGTCGCCGCCCTCGGCCAGCGCCCACTGCGCGCGGCGCTGGGGATCCACCTCCCGCAGCAGCGTCGCAACCGGGACTCCCGTCCACTCGGAATTGCTCGTCAGCCCGTCGACGTCCTGCGGCGTCATCTCGCGCTTCGGCGATCGATAGGCGGTCCGCCCGTTGCCCGAGCACTCGACGAAGTACGTTCGCGTCACCGCGGGAAACCGCTTCAGCTCGTCGAGCGAGAACACGAGCGGACGATCGACCAGTCCATGGATCGTCAATGCATAACGTTCCGGATCGATCACGGCGATCCCGTTATGATGCCGCTGGAAGTGGAGGTCGGA